>JBGPTK010000079.1:0-14526 GCA_041490605.1 Terriglobia bacterium
CCTATAATCATCATCGAAGGCTCCTTCTTCCTTCCCAGGTCTCTTGGTCCTCCAACTTAAGACTACCTGGGTTCGCCAAGATCGAGCCTTCGTTCTTATCCAATCAATCCTTCCCGGCTTTATCGGCAAGGGTGGGGCTTTTGATCGCGCCGCGCATGTCCAAGAAACTGACAGTATTACGGGGCAGGGTTTTTGCATTTCATCACTAGGCGCCTGCCGCAGCCTCAACGCAGCAAGTTTGTCCAGTCACCCAGGGAACGCCAATCTCCCGATTGGCGTCCTCTCCAACTTCAAACCCGCCAGCATTCCCGAAATGGATTGGAGTGCCACGAAAGCCTAAGAATCTGCGCACGTTCGGCGTGCCGGCGCCTGACTACCCGCCATATTTCCACGGCCATAAGCTCGCGTGAAAGAGGCCTTGACTTTCAAGTTACCTTTGTGGTAAACAGTAGTATGAGAGAATACAGTAACAGTCTCCCATCACCACTCCCGAGCGTCCCTCGCCGCTTGGTATCCCACCCCAGCACTCCCGTCTCGCGGAAATTCTCGATTCTCGCCAATTGCATCCCGCAAATAATTTCAAGCCATAAAACACCCATTTCTAATCGCCTGGCTAATCGCCAATGGGAATCATAGTCAAAATCACGCAACGCATTGAAAACAAAAGGCGCCAGAGAAGTCTAATCGCCTCTAAATCGTCTATTTTTGACCCCCTATTTCGGAGGCCGGTTTTGCAGGAATTTGGCGACGGCGGCGCTGATTTTCTCGCCTTCGCAGGCGGTTGCGGAGTGGCCGCAATCGGAATCGAGTTCGAGGATGGGAGCGTGGAGCAAAGCGGCGAAATCGCGGGCTGGTTGGGGCGTAACTACGTGGTCGTATTTGGCCACGATGATCAGCACTTCGGCTTTCACCGCTGCTGCCGCCGCGCGTTCCATCGAGCCGCGCCGATTTCTTCATATGGCGCGGAATAATATCACTGAATCGAAGGATCGGGAATTTGCTGCTCACTTTTTTGTTCGCGCGCTCGTCTCAACCAGCAACCATCCAACATGGTGGAAACTTGCCGGGGGACGTGTGATGAAAAATTCGCGAAGTGTGGGAATTCCCGGTGGTGGCTCATGTAGCACAGCCACTCCTGGCTGTGTACGTGTCGAGCGCGCGGACTCATGCCCACAGGTTGCACTGCCCGCGCCACAAAGAGCGATCGGCATAAGCAAGCCGGCCCACATTGGAATTTTCTTGGTTCTCGCCCTGTTCTCGGCCGCGATGGCGGCGGAAGGGCATTCTCCGCCCGCGAAAATCCAGGTGGCCGAAGGAATTTATTTGTTCCGGACGGCGCCCTATGGCGATGTCGGCCTCGATGGAAATTCGATTGTGATTTTGTCGCGGGAAGGAGTGCTGGTATTCGATTCGAACGGAACTCCCGCGGCAGCGGCGGCCGTGCTGGCGGAAATCCGCAAGATGACCAGCCAGCCGGTGCGCTACCTGGTGAATTCGCACTGGCACTGGGACCACTGGTATGGTGCCGAGGTTTATAAGCAGGCCTTTCCGGATATTCAAATTATCACAGAGGAAAAAACGCGGCAGATGATGATGGGGCCGGCGCTGGAGTTCAACCGTCCGGGAATCGAAAAAGATCTACCGGGATACCTCGCGCTCATTGAAAAACGAATCGCCAAGGATGAAGCAACGAATCCGCCGCCGGCGGAATTGCCGAAGCTGAAAGCGTTGCTGGAGGAAGACCGCGCGTTCGTGGAGCAGAAGAAAAATGTGCGCCACACGTTTGCAAATGTCACTTATTTGAATCAATTGAACATTTACATGGGCGAGCGGGAGATTCAGGTGTTGCATTATGATCGCGCGGTGACGCCGGGAGATTCCTTTCTCTATTTGCCGAAAGAAAAAATACTGGTTACCGGCGATCTGCTGGTCAATCCAATTTCCTACGCGCTGAGCTGCTATCCCACCGGGTGGCTGAATACGCTCGAGAAAATAGATGCTCTGGAGGCAACGATCATCGTTCCGGGGCATGGCGAGGTGCTGCACAATAAAGAATTGCTGCACGCGACGATGGATGTTTTCCGCGTGCTGCAGCAGCAGGGAAAAGAGGATAAGGCAAAAGGGCTCGATCCCGATCAGGCGCGAAAGCGGATCATGCCGGGTCTTCACGACCTGATGGTCAAGATTACTCACGATGACCCGCGGTTGAATCAGGAGTTTGAAGTGGAGGTGGTGGATTGGTATTTGCACCGCGTCTATGACGAACTGAACGGGCCACTGAGCGATGACATCGGGCCCATCCCCGCCACATGAAACTGGGACTCGGCTGAAGGCGTCTATGTTAGTGGGGATTCGGCCCTGTTTGGCTGTTTTGAAATCCCAAGTTTGTGGCTGGGGAAGTGGGAATGCGGACGCGAGCTTCTTGAGCGTGCCCGGCCAGGATGGATCGGGGGCCAGAGCGAAGTGGTGGTAAACTAAAAATCACCCAAGCCCACACCCGCCCATTCGGGGCGCGGCTCAGTTGCTTAGTGTTTCTGAGGTCCGGCCAGGACTTGTGAAGAAATCCGAGCAAAACCGGGAAGGAAAGATATGTTGATGCGGAAAGCATTGGCGGTCTCACTGTCGATTTGCCTGAACTTTTGCCTGATCAGTGGCCCGTTGGCTCAGTCGTCGGCTGCCGCGGAATTTTTTGGGAGCGGCATGGCCGCGGCTCAGGAGCCGGACCAGAATCAGGACCAGAATCAGGACCAGAATCAGGACCAGAATCAGGACCAGTATCAGGACCAGTATCAGGACGCTTCAACTTTTGAGCCTTTCACCGCGGATCAATTGGACAATCTGCTTGCCCCCATCGCGCTCTACCCCGATCCGCTGCTGGCTCAGGTGCTGCCCGCGGCGACGTTTGTGGATCAAGTGGACGAGGCGGCGCGTTGGGTCCGCGCGAATGGCCAGAACGGGGTTGATGATCAGGATTGGGACGTGAGCGTTAAGGCCGTTGCTCACTATCCCGAGGTAATCATCATGATGGCCGACAAATTGGATTGGACTACCTCGCTCGGCCAAGCCTACGTGTATCAGTCCACCGACGTGATGATGTCCGTGCAACGGCTGCGCTCCATGGCCCAGTCGCAAGGGAATCTGGACTCGACGGCGCAGCAACAAGTGATCGAAGATGCCGGTTATATTCAAATTATTCCGGCACAGCCGCAATATATTTACGTGCCGGTGTACGATCCAACCGTAATCTTTTTCCGAAGAGCTTCTTTCGGTGTTGGCATTGTGTTCGGCACGGCATTTTTGATCGGCGTGTGGCTGAACCGGGATTGCGATTGGCGGGGCCGGCGGGTTTTCTATACGGGCTGGCGAGGGGGAGGCTGGATCGAACGGAGCCGGCCTTACATTCACGTCACGAATATTTACGTGAGCAATCGCTATACAAATATCACGGTGAACCGCACGGTGATCAACCGGAACGTGAACTATACGAACCTGAATCGCTACAACAACGTCCATCGCAACGTGACATTTAACAGCCGGGTGAGCAACCGGACGGTGGGGAATCAAAACCCCCAGGTAAACAACCGGATCATCGATCGCAATATCAATACCAACGATCCGCGGCTGGGCCAATATCGAGGCAGGGAAAATCAGCCCCGTGCGACACTACCGGGGACGTTGCCTCGCCCGAACACTGACCAGCAGCAAAGGCCGCCGGCGCCTGGGCAGCAGCAGCGACCGCCGACCTACCGGCCTGCGGCTCCGCCGGCTCCACGGCCGAATCCACAACCGAAAGCCCGCCCCCCGCAACCGGAAAACCGCCCGGGACCTCACGGATTTGGAAAAGATGAGGGCAACTTTGACCCGCGCGCGGCGAGCCAGCGCGGAAGAGACAGCCGTTCCGAGGCGCAGCGGCCCCAGCCTCAACGGCAACCTCAGCAGCAACAGCAGCAGCAACAACAACAGCGGCAAGCGGCGCCGCCACGGCCCAGCCCACCCAAGCCTGAGGAGAAAAAGCCTTCCGGGAGGCGGCCATGAGTCTTAAGAGAACAGCAAATCTCGCTTCTGCATTTCTTCTGATTTGTGCGGGGGCAATCTGCGGCAGTGCAGCGCTTCGAGCACAATCACAGGCGGCGGCAAAGTCTCCGGCAGGAAACCAGACAACGTTTTCGTCTCCGGAAGAGGCGATGCAGGCGATGATCAGCGCGGCCAAGACAAAAGATCATGCTGCCATGGCAAAAATTCTCGGGCCGGATAGCGGCCAGGTGTTCTCGGGAGATCCGGTGGAGGATGACAAGGATCTCGCGGGCTTCGCGGACGCCGCCGGAGAATCCGCCAGCCTGCGGAAGGATGATGAAAATAAATATACAATTCTGGTAGGCAAAGACAAATGGCCTGCGCCGATTCCGATTGTGAAGCAGGGAAACGAGTGGGTGTTCGACACGAAAGCAGGTCTTGACGAGATTTTGAATCGCAGGATCGGAGAGAACGAGCTTTCGGCGATCACCACCTGCCGCACGTATGTTCTGGCCCAGTGGGAATACTTCACCGAGGCCGACAACACGAATCATCCGGGCCTGAACGTTTACGCGCAGAAATTCATGAGCTCTCCCGGGAAGCACGACGGACTGTATTGGGATACTTCCGAAGGCGAGAAGCCCAGCCCACTTGGCAAATTGGTTGCCGACGCGAGAGCCGAAGGCTACACGCCCGGAAAACATGCCATGGACGAGAGCGGCGCGAAGCACGTGCGCTCTCCTTACCACGGTTATTATTTCAAGATTCTCAACCGCCAGGGCGCGCATGTGCCGGGAGGCAAATACAGCTACATCATCAACGGAAACATGATCGCGGGCTACGCGTTGATTGCTTATCCCGCAAAATGGGGAAATTCAGGAGTGATGACGCTCATCGTCAACCAGCAGGGCCGGGTGTACGAGAAGAATTTAGGGGCGAACACGGAGAAGATTGCAAGTGGGATTACGGAATACGATCCGGGTCAGACGTGGAAGTTAGTGCCGAAATAGATTGAGCCATGGTGGCAACAGGCTGCGCGCGCGGGAGCCGATCTCAGTGAGCGGCAATTTTGTGAATTTCGAGAAGGGCTAGCTGCCAGAGGCCCTTGCACCGCTTGGAATCAGACGTCATAGTTTTTTGGATTCGCGCGTAGAGGGCAAAGCCGAACTTCCATGGCGGCCCCGCTGGAACTCGATCAAAGAAATGGGGCGGGCGGGGAAACTAGTGTAGAATCCGTCGCGTCTCCGAGTTCCAATTGCAAACCCCAATCGAATCGTTCTCGGTCACTCGAAAACTCAAATTCTGGAGGAAACGAATGAAGCAAAGAACTGTTTTGTTTCTCGCGTTGTTTCTCGCGATGGGAGTGGCCAGAGCGCAAAATGCTCCCGCGCGCACCGATGTCTATCACGTCCATTTCGCTAGTGCCGCTTCCGGCAAAGCCCTGCAACTCGGCGAATACTTGAAGACCTCTTCGACCCCAGGCCACTCGATCGTACTGCGCCACCAGGATGGCTCCGAGTGGGACTATGTGGTAATCGAACATTTGGGAACCGAGACGACTCTTAAAGCTACTGGCAATCCGCCTCCGGCCAGCGCCCGTGATCTCACTGCGGCGCACAACGACACTTACGTCAACGGCCCGGCGTGGGCGGACTTTGTGAAGGCCCTGGGCTTGGGCGACAACGCATCGAAGACTGCGGGATCAGTCTACGTTGTCTCCACGTACCGCGCCGTCACCGGACATCGAGATCAACTGGAAAAGTTCCTCAGCGCGAATCCAGGCCCCGGTGATACCGTGGCCGGCGCAGTCCTGTTGCAACATCTCGAGGGCGCTTCTTGGAACTTCCTGTCGATCACCCGGTACAACTCATGGAGTGACTTTGCCGCCAGCGAGGCCACCAGCGCGGCCCAGACCGCCAAAGGGACCGGGCAGTGGTACGAACTGCGTAATCACGCTGCCACCCACAACGACACGGTGACTGACCGCTTGGCGCCATAACTTAGCTCTTGGATGCCGCTGTAGTACGAGACAAGAGCCCGGCGTAGAGCCGGGCTCCTCTTCTTAGGCGTGGCATGGGCTGGAATCACGAGCTGCAGCGATCGGGTAAAATGGCCGGCGCCGTGGTAAGATAGCGGTGTATTCGTCGCACTGGTAATGCAGTTTGAAGAATGACTTTTGCAGAGGGGCTGCAGGGTCGCGCTTGCAGCCCTTTTTGTTTATCACCACCCCGCTTTGCGATGAAACTATTGGGCCTTCAGCGGTACCCCGTTGAACCCTGCGAAGTGTAAGATTGATTCTTGCGGCTGCCGCAAGCACGCCTGGCGAGAGTAATGCACCGAGGAGAATGAGGAACGCATGACGCAGGCCATCCGAAATATAGCGATTATCGCTCACGTGGACCACGGCAAAACGACGCTGGTGGACGCCATGCTGCGCCAGAGCGGCATCTTCCGCGCCAATCAGGCGCTGGTGGAACGGGTGAT
Organism: Terriglobia bacterium; assembly: GCA_041490605.1. Lineage (GTDB taxonomy): Bacteria > Acidobacteriota > Terriglobia > Acidiferrales > UBA7541 > JBGPTK01. Next base: position 6,499 of record JBGPTK010000079.1, read on the forward strand.
GGATTCGAACGACCTGGAGCGCGAACGGGGCATCACGATTCTGGCGAAGAGCACCGCGGTGTTTTATCACGAGACGAAAATCAATATCGTGGATACTCCGGGGCACAGCGACTTCGGCGGCGAAGTGGAACGGGCGCTGCGCATGGTGGACGGAGTGCTGCTGCTGGTGGACGCCAGCGAAGGCCCTCTGCCGCAGACGCGCTACGTGCTGCAGAAAGCCCTGCAGGCGCACCTGCCGCCGATCATCGTGCTGAACAAGATCGATCGCTCCGATGCCCGCACCAAAGAAGTGCTGGATGAGATTTATGACCTGTTCATCGACCTGGATGCCGCGGAAGACCAGCTCGATTTTCCCGTGCTGTACACGAACGCGAAGATGGGAGTGGCTCACCGGGAACTGGGCGATTCTTCGATAAACCTTCAGCCACTGTTCGAGAAAATTGTGGAGCGGATTCCGCCGCCTTCCGGCGATCCCGCCGGCGTGTTGCAAATTCAGGTGACCAATCTGGATTACAGCGACTTCCTGGGACGCATCGCGATCGGCCGGGTGTTCAACGGAACGCTGCACCGCGGCGAACTGGTAGGCATCGCGAAACTCGACGGCGCGATCGTATCCACGCAAATCACCAAGCTGTATACGTTCCGCGGCCTGGAACGCGATGAAGCCGAGGAAGTGATCTGCGGAGATATCGTGGCCATCGCGGGAGTGGAGGGAATCCAAATCGGCGAGACCATCACGAACCTGGAAAATCCAGCGCCGTTCGAACCATTGCTGATCGACGAGCCCACACTGGCGATGATTTTTACCGTGAACACTTCGCCGCTGGCGGGGCGCGAGGGAACCCTGGTGACGTCGCGGGACATTCGCGACCGGTTGCAGAAGGAATTGCTGGTAAACGTTTCGATCCGCGTGGAGGATTCCGAAAGCACGGACACGTTCCGGGTGCTGGGACGCGGTGAACTGCAACTGGCGATCCTGATTGAAACGATGCGGCGCGAAGGCTACGAATTGATGGTGGGCAAGCCTGAAATCGTGGTGCGGGAAGAGAGCGGGCGGCGCCTGGAGCCGGTGGAAGTGTTTGTGGTGGATTGCCCGGAGACTTTTGTGGGGATCGTGATGGAAACCCTGGGAACACGGCGCGGGGAACTGACGAAAATGGTGAATCATGGTTCCGGCCGTGTGCGCATGGAATTTCGCATTCGTTCGCGCGGCTTGATTGGAATTCGCGGGCAGCTCTTGACGGACACGCGCGGCACCGCGCTGTTGCATTCCCTGTTCGACGGCTGGACGGATTATGCCGGGGAACTCGCTTCGCGAGCCACGGGCGCGCTGGTGGCGGATCGCCAGGGCCAAACTACCGCGTTCGCCCTGTGGAATCTGCAGGAGCGCGGCGAATTGTTTGTCGGGCCGGGCATTGAAGTATATGAAGGCATGGTTGTGGGCGAAAATTCACGCGACGCCGACATGGACGTGAACGTCACCAAGGAAAAGAAACAAACCAACATGCGAGCCTCGTCGGCGGATGAAGCGATCCGGCTGGTGCCGCATCGCATGTTGACGCTGGAGACGGCGATCGAATTTATCGCCGATGATGAGTATGTGGAAGTAACGCCGAAATCGATCCGGCTGCGAAAGAAGGTCCTGGATACGAAGCGCAGGCCGCGCCGCTGGCAGCAGATCAAGGCCAGCGCGGATGCCACCGCGTAGTTTTCCCTCTTTACACTCCAGTCGTTGAAGCCGGCTTCTTCTCCGGATTCGCTCTCTTGCGGATGATGAGTTGCGAGGCTCGCGGGAAGAAACGAGAGCAGCCGTTTTTCGGCTGCCCCCGCTCCCCGGTTGAATTAGAAGATCAGCCTCGCTCCGATCTGGATCTGGCGCTCGTTGCCGAAGAAACTGGTCGACGAGGTGACAACGCCGAACGACGGATCGTAAGTGAGAATTGCGTTGGCCAACGTCCCGGAGATGGAGTAGATCCGGGTGCCCACTGATGTGGCGTTGACATGGTTGAAGAGATTGAATGCGTCCCCGGAAAGTTCGAGGTTAACCTTTTCGTAGATTGGGAATTTCTTCGAAATCCGAAGGTCCACATTGGCTATCCGCGGCTGAGTAAAAGCGTTCCGTGGAATCCACGGGGGACGGTTGGAGCCGCCGGCTCCGAGGATGCCGGACGAAACGGCAATAATCGCAGCAGAGGGGTTGGGCGCGTTCCCCGAGACCGTACCAGTATAAGGCGCCCCCGAAGAGACGGAGACGGAGGGAGAGAACGAAAAGCCGCCAAGCAGCAGCTTGGTGAGAGTCCCTTTATTCTCGAAATACTGGGGCTGCCAGATCGCTGCAGCGCCATACTTGTGGCGAATATCAAAACTGGAGCGAGCCTGTTCCAGGCCTAGATCGAAGGGATTGAGCACGTTGTTGGAGGAGGTAAAAGTCTGTGAAGATTGATCGTTGTCAGATGCATGGGAGTACGTGTAGGAGGTCTGCACCTGCAGGCCCTTGGTCATGCGCCGATTGAACTGCACGACTAAGGCGTTGTATTTGGAATGAACTGCATCGAGAATCGTCGTGATACGGCCGAAGTTCAGATTCGGCCGCCCCGCATTCGCGGCCTTCGCACCAATGAACTCCGGCACACTAAATGTCTTCCCATTATCCGGCCCGCCCGATATCGTGTAGTTGACGGTGCCCGTAGGCGCCGGCAGATTTTCGTCAATGAAATACGGCAAATTCCGGCCAAAGCTGCCCATATAGGAGACGGAGACTGCCGAATTGGTGGCAATCTGCTGTTCGAAAACAAAGTCGAATTCATGAATCATTGGGTTTGGCGTATCCTTACCGAAAACAACCACGTCTGAAAGGACGCCGACCGCTGGTGGCGCAGAAGCGACGAGAGGATAACGCGGCGCCGCTGCGTCCGTTGGTGCGAATTGGAAAGAGAGCTGCGATTTGCCCACCTGTCCCGTATTTCCGATGGCGTTGTAGATTGTTGAGTTGATGATCCGGCCGAAATAAATCCCGTAACCCGCGCGGATCACCGATTTTCCCCGGCCAGTCAGATCCCAAGCGAAGCCGAGCCTCGGGCCAAAATTATTCTTGTCGCTGGGGAATTGGGATGACGCCGGCAGCAGCGGGTTGGGGATCTGGGTACTCGGCATATGCTGGTAATCCCAGCGCAATCCGAGGTTCAGCGTCAGGCGCGGCTTGATGCGCCAGTCGTCCTGGAAAAAGAAACCATAGTCTACGGTCGTAAAACTGAAGGTGGCAGGCCCGAAGCCCTGGTTGAACTGGCTGTAGCAGGGAATGTGATTTGCGCTGACGGGGTTGGTGGGGCAGACCGGCTGGGCAAAACCATTGGTGAAGGCTGCATAATCGCTGATGTAGTCTGCGCGGTTATTGTAGCTAAATTCCCCGCTCTCACGAAACAGATTGCCAATGAGGTCATTAACACGATTGATATCCTCTCCGAATCTGAAGAGGTGCTTGCCATGGTTCCAGGAGACGGTATCGGCGACCTCATAATTATGTTCGTCCGGGTATTTCGGGCGGTTCAAGAAGTTCGGCTTGCCGAACGTGATTCCAGCGCTGCCGGAGATGCCGACGGCAGCCGACACACCCTGCTGGGATACCGGCTCGCCGGGAATGGATGGCTGTCCGGTTTCAAACTCGAAGTCCCGGCCATATTGAAACCGAAACTCGTTGGTCAACGAAGGGGAGATAGTAGAAACGAGCCGCGCAATGGCGGTATCGTCCTTCACGAAGTCGTCCCCAAAGCTTTCCTTCCCCCGGAAAATGACGGCACCGGTTGCCTGGATACCTCCGGGAGAACTCCAGCGCATGCGATTGAATTCACCAGCGAAGTGATGTTTGGAAGTGATATTCCAGTCAATCTTCGGGAAGAGCAACAATTCATCGCCCTGTCGAGTGACAATCCCGGTAAGGGTTTGCAGGAAAGTGAGGCCGGCATTTCCCTGGGCAGCCGAGATGCCGCGGCCGGCGAGTGTGGCCAATTCAGCCGCGCTGAGAGGTGCAAAGAACGCGGCAGGATTGCTGGCATTCGCCACGGCGGGGAAATTGCGCTTTTGCTGGTCGGCGCTGAACAACCAGAACAGCTTGTCCTTGATAATCGGGCCGCCGAGCACGCCGCCAAACTGATGGCGCTTGTCGGGTGGCTTAACGGGAATGGGAGTAGACGAAGCGGGTGGCGGATTCACGAGCGTTGCGAACGGATTGAAGGCACTGAAATCGGAACTGCGGTAAAACCAGAAAGCTTCGCCGTGGATCTGGTTCGTCCCACTCTTGGTGACGGCATTGACCACTCCACCCGCTGACCTGCCATACTCCGCCGAGTAGTTTGAGGTGTTAACCTGTAACTCGCGGATGCTGGCCTCGCTGACCGAATAGCTGATTCGCGTTCGGCCCTTCTCCTCGGCGAAAAATGCCTGATTGTTGTCGCCGCCGTCCACGGTGTTATTGTTGAGCAGCCCGGAAATCCCCCGGAAGCTAATCAAGCCAAAATTGCCGTCGGCCGATGCGCCTGGAGCCGACAGGGCGAAAGTAGACCAGCGGCGTTTGTTGACGGGTAGATTGTTCATGGACACATCGTTAATGTTGGTGGTGAGGTCGGGCCTGTCGGTGGTGATCACAGGCGCTTCGGCGGTCGCCACCACGGTTGTCGACTGTGAAGCAAGTCCAAGCTTCGCGTCGATCGAAGTGGTCCGGCCGACCTCCACGATGATGTTCTCTTGCCTGTAGGTGCTGAAACCCTGGAAGTTTACTTCCACCGTGTACGTGCCTGGCGCCAGACGGACAATCACGTAGCGCCCGCCTTCGTCCGCGGTTGCCGAGGCTCTACTGTTTGTCGCAACATTGACCGCGCTAACAGTCGCGCCGGGAACAACCTTGTCAGACGGATCGGTGACCGTTCCGCCGATGGCGCCATCGGTGGTGGATTGCGCCCAAGCGGACGAACTGATCGCCAAAAGTCCCAGGAACAGCAAACCGAAAATCAAAGCCTTCTTGATGGGGCTGAAATCACAAATCATTTTGCCTCCTATCGAATCGTCAAACATTCATGGACTTGCAGCGCTGGCATCAATTTCAGAAACAGATTGCAAAAAAGAGCAGATCGACAAGCGACGACACTTCGGCGCCCGTTTGAAATCCGATTAGAAAATCCCATCCGAAACAGCGCGTTTTCAAATTCCAACTTCCACCCCAAAACTATCCTGCCACTGTAAGAATGTCACCCCTTCTTTGTCAACCGGAAAGATATGAACAGGGCGGGAGAAGCGGAATATTCACTTTCCAGTCATAGACTTGTCATACTGGAATACCTGGAGTAGAGTTACGGCCTTCTTCGAGCGGGAGGATTTCCTGGTGCCCAGCGGCTATCGCGATCATTTGAAGGTGTTGATCCGCAATACGGCGATCCAGAAACGCGTTCGGGCGGTAGCGAAGCAAATCACGAAGGATTTTCGCGGGGAGCGCGTGCACCTGATCGGCGTTTTGAAAGGGGCGTGCATTTTTCTCTCTGATTTGATCCGCCACATCGATCTGGACACCTCGCTGGATTTCATGGCTTTATCGAGTTATGGCAAGGGGCAGAGTTCCTCGGGCGAGGTCCGCCTGAACAAAGACCTGGACACCAGCATTGAAGGCTTGAATGTGATTCTGGTGGAAGATATTCTGGATACCGGACTGACGCTGAGCTATCTTCGGCGCATCCTGCTGCAGCGCAAGCCGAAGGTGCTGCGCGTGGCCGCCCTGCTGGACAAACCTTCGCGGCGGATCATCGCCGAAATCAAGGCGGACTACGTGGGATTTGAAATTCCCAATGATTTCGTGGTCGGTTACGGACTCGATTACGCGGAGCATTACCGCAACCTGAAAGATGTTTGCATCCTGACGCTGCCGCCGGAATAACCAACCTTGCCACGCCACGTTCTGACGGCCCGAGACCTGGAAGCCATCCCCAAGGGTGGCGAAATCACGATCCCACCGGAAACTCTGGTGACCCCGCTGGCGCGCGACGAAGCCGAGGCCCGGGGCATCACGATTCGGATGGTGGAGCCTGCCGGCGGGGAATCGAATCGCGGGCGGATCGTCGCGATTGGCGCCGATCATGGCGGTTACGAATTGAAGGAGCAACTGCGGGGCTATCTGCGCGATTGGGGCTATGTGGCGCGCGATTTGGGAACCGACAGCACGGCTGCCGTGGACTATCCGGATTTCGCCGAAGCGGTGGCGAATGCCGTGGCGCGCGGTGAAGCCTGGCGCGGGATCGTGATCGATAGCGCGGGAATCGGCTCCGCGATCGCGGCCAACAAGGTGCCGGGAGTGCGCGCGGCGCTATGTTATGATCGCGCTTCCGCGCGAAACAGCCGAGAACATAATGATGCGAATCTGCTGACTCTGGGAGCGCGCATGATCGCGCCGGAAACGGCGCGCGAAATAGTGGCGGTCTGGCTGGATACTCATTTTGCGGGCGGGAGGCATCAACGGCGTATCGATAAAATCACCGCCATCGAGGAAAGGCACCGGAAGGCCTGAAATCTGTTCGATTGCTCGAGGCTAGGGCCTTTGGCTATTGAAATTCATGTTGGACATTTTGGTGGCGTTGGTTTGGCAATTGGAACGGAGCAACCCGGGTGGAACAACAACAGTTCGAACAAATCGTTCAAGCGATCACCGAGGAAATTATCGGCTATTTGGGCGCGTCCAAGGGCGGCGGACTGACCGGTCTCGAGATAGACGAATTGGTTTGCCCTGGGTGTAATCAGAATTGCGCGGAGCGCTGCGCGATCAAGACGCGCAAAGTGGTGGAAGCCGGGGCGGCCCGGATTTCGGCGGGCGCCGAGGTGCAGCAGATCGACGCGGATATTGCCCGGCTGATCGACCACACACTGCTGAAGCCGGATGCGAGCCGCGACGAGCTTCGCAAGCTGTGCCAGGAAGCGGTGCGGTTTGGATTCGCTTCCGTGTGCATCAATCCGTGTTACGTCTCGCTGGCGGCGGAATTGGTGCGCGGCAGCAATGTGAAAGTTTGCACAGTGGTGGGCTTCCCGCTGGGGGCGACGCTTCCTCAGGTGAAGATTTACGAGACGGAAGAGGTGATTAAGCTGGGCGCGCAGGAAATCGACATGGTGATCAACGTAGGAGCGCTGAAATCGAAGCAGGACGATGTGGTGGAGTCCGATATTCGGGGCGTGGTGGAAGCCAGCCACCGCGGCGGCGGGATTTGCAAAGTGATCATCGAAGCGGCGCTGCTGACGATCGAGGAAAAGGTGCGCGCCAGCATGGCATCGAAGAACGCGGGCGCCGATTTCGTCAAGACCTCCACGGGATTCGGCCCTGGCGGCGCCACGGCTGAAGATGTGGCGCTGATGCGCGCCGTGGTGGGAGGAGAAATCGGCGTGAAAGCGGCCGGGGGCGTGCGCACGCTGGAAGATTTCAAGAAGATGGTGGCCGCCGGGGCCACTCGCATCGGGGCCAGCGCCAGCGTGAAGATTCTGGAGCAGGCTCGCACGGGCGGCGCTTCGCCCAATTAGTTTCCGTTTTTCCTCGCGTTTTCTTCTCGGAATTTTTGCTACGGGCGGCGGCAATTCGTTTTCAAACCGGCATTTCGGTCCCGCGAAGCTCTCCTGTTATAATAACCGCGCACTCATTCTCGCGGCGGCGGATGGAAGCGGGGCCGCGCATTCGAAACAGGAAAATTTGGAGCGTCATGGATCCGGTACAAGTCAAGCTGTCTTCCGAACTGCCTGCAGAAACTCTGCAGACGCTGGCGGAAATCGCCCAGGAAATCAATTCGTCGCTGAACCTGGATGAAGTCCTGGCCCGCGCGGCGGCGTTAATCAAACGTTTGATCGACTACGAAATTTTCGCGGTTCTGTTGCCCGAGGAAAATACGGACCAGTTGTACTTCCGCTTCGCCATCGGCCATCGCCCCGAAGTGGTGGAGCACTGGCGCATCCCCATCGGCGGCGGAATCATCGGCACCGCGGCGGCCACCGGGCAAGCCGTGCGCGTCA
>JBGPTK010000080.1:0-14479 GCA_041490605.1 Terriglobia bacterium
CGCTAACCTGCTTAGCGACTTCCGGGAGAGACATTTGAGCCGGCCCATCATCACTCTCACCACGGATTACGGCGTACAGGACCATCTTGTCGGCGCGATGAAAGGCGTCATCCTCAATGTCAATCCCGACGCCGAAATCGTGGATATCACCCATGGCGTGGTGCCCTATGACTTGCTCGACGGCGCCCTGACGATTGGACAGGCGTACCGCTTCTTCCCTCCGCGAACGATTCACGTCGTCGTAGTGGACCCGGGAGTGGGCACGGCCCGCCGGCCGATCCTGGTCACCGGAGATCAACATTACTTCGTGGCCCCGGACAATGGCGTGCTCTCCCTGATTTACGACCGGGAGACTTCCCTCACCGTCCGGCACATCACAGCCGAGCATTATTTTCTGCACCCCATCAGCAACACGTTTCATGGCCGCGACGTGTTTGCTCCCGCCGCCGCATGGCTTTCGAAGGTGGGTCAGACGGCCAGTTTTGGCGAGGAAATTACCGACTTTGTGCGTTTCGCGCTCCCGAAGCCCAAGGCTGCGGAAAACGTGATCAAAGGCGTTGTGCTCCGCGTGGACGGCTTCGGCAATCTGATGACCAACCTGACGCCGCAGGATGTCCCAAAGGTGGTCGAGCCCGGCTCCACATTCAAGATTCGCGTGGGCACCGCCGAAATCAGCACTCTGAAGCAGACCTTTGCGGAAGGCACGCCGGGCGAGCCCGTGGCAATTGTGGGATCAAGCGGCTTCCTCGAAATTTCCGTCAATCGTGGAAATGCCGCGCGAACAATTGGCGCCGCGCGTGGCGCCGAAGTTGTCGTAGAGCTAAACTAATCCTCGGAATCATTGCGGAACAACTTCGTCCTCTTTAGCAAGCTGCGCAATATTGAAAAGGTGTCATTCCGTGGGCCGCTTTCTGGCCCGAGGAATCACGAGTTAGCTGTATTTTGGCTCAAGGAGATTTTCCACAGGCCAGCAACGTCTCCTCAACCGCGTCAGGTCCGTAACAATCAGGAAGCCCGCATTCCGAGGGCCGCTTTCTGGCCCGAGGAATCATGAGTTAGCTGTATTTTGGCTCAAGGAGATTTTCCACAACCCAACAACGTCTCCTTTACCGTGTCAGGTCCGTAACAATCAGGAAAGCCCGCATCCGCGGATCCATCCAATCCCTCAGCGCATCCCCAAGCAAATTAAACGCCAGCACCGCGGTCATCACCGCCAGCGCCGGGAAAACCACCTGATGCGGCGCATCAAATAAATGCCCCCGGCCATCATTGAGCATCGCGCCCCAGCTCGGCATCGGCGCCAGAACTCCCAGCCCGAGAAAGCTCAGTGTGGACTCGGCCAGAATCGCGCCGGCCATTCCAATCGTGGCCTGCACCATCACCGGCTGCAGAATATTCGGCACCAGGTGACGAACCAGAATTCGTGCATGCGATGCGCCGAGCGAGCGCGCCGCGACTACGTAATCCATCTCCTTGGCTTGCAGCACCTGCGCGCGTGCCAGGCGTGCATACCCCGCCCAGCCGGTGATCGTAAGCGCGATGATCACTTTGCCCAATCCAGGGCCGAGGAACGCCGCGAAGGCAATTGCCAGCAAGATTCCCGGAAACGAAAGAAATGCATTGATCAGCACGATGTTGATGATGCGATCGAACCAACCGCCAAAATATCCCCCTACCGACCCGATCAATAGACCCACGAGCCCCGCTCCCAGAACCACCGAAACACTGACCAGCATGGAAACTCGAGTCCCGAAAATTATGCGTGACAAAATATCGCGCCCCAGCTCATCCGTGCCCATCCAATGATGCGCGCTCGGCCCGATCAGGCGAGACGGCAGATTTTGCGCCGAAGGATCAAAAGGCGCGATCCACGGCGCCAAGAGCGCAACCGCGAGAAGAAACAACGCCAGCGCCAGTCCCAGGCGGCCCAGCCCGCTGGTGCGCAGAAACTGTCTCAGCGCTTTCATTCGAATCGAATCCTCGGATCCACAACCGCGTATACGAAATCAGTCAACAGATTCACAAACACGTAAGAGACCGCGATCACCAGAATGCACCCTTGCAAAAGCGGGTAGTCTCTCGCTTGAATCGCTTGTACGGTCAGCCGGCCGATTCCCGGCCACGAGAAAATCGTCTCGGTCACAATCGTCCCGGCGAGCAAAGTTCCGAACTGCAGACCCAGAATCGTTAAAATTGGGATGAGCGCGTTGCGGAATGCATGCCGGAGCAGGACGGCCGATTCAGGCAAGCCTTTCGCGCGCGCCGTGCGCACGTAATCGCTGGAGAGTTCTTCCATCATCGCGGTTCGCACCATGCGCGTCAGAATCGCCGCCAGCGCGGCCCCCAACGTGACGGCGGGCAAGATCAGGTGCGAGATTCCTCCGCGCCCCGATACCGGAAGCAACCCGATCCAAACCGAAAAAACAAGAATCAGCACGGGACCAAGAGCAAAATTCGGCACCGATAGGCCCAGCAGAGTGAAAAAACCGACGGCGTGGTCAACCCCGCTCCCCCGGCGATGCGCCGCCAGAATTCCCGCCGGAATTCCAATCAACATGCATACGCACAAACCAAACACAGCCAATTCCAGCGTCGCCGGGTAATGCGTCAGCACTGTACTCAGCACCGGCTGCTGGAAGCGAAAGGATTGCCCCATGTCACCCCGAAAGAGGCCCTTGATGAAACGGCCGTACTGCACGCCGATCGGCAGATCGAGGCCAAGCGAATGGCGGAGTTGCTCCACTTCCTCGGTCCGCGCTCCTTCGCCGAGCATCTGCTGCACGGGGTCGCCCGGAATGATGTGAGCGAGAAGGAAGACCATGGTAAGAATCAGCCACAGGGCGGGCAGGACCAGCAGGACGCGCGAGAAAATGTAACGAATCATGATTGCGAGCGCGATTTCGCGCGCGTCTTTCTGGACTGTTCATCCTGCTGGACCACGCGGCGATCGCCTTCGGCGTCCGCATTTTCGGAGGATTTGCCGGCGGGCGAAGCGGAACCGATTGCGGCCGCTGTCTCGCCCGCCCGGTCGAGCCGCTGCACTTTCACGCGCGAAACACGGCGGCGATCCATCTCCAGCACCGTGAAGCGGAATCCATTGGCTTCAAAACTTTCGCCACCCTTGGGAATGAACCCAAGTTGATTGAGCACGTATCCGCCCACGGTTTCATAGGCGGGATCATCGGGCAACTCGATATTGTATTGAGAAGCCAGATCGCGCACTTGTAGGGATGCGTCGAATACCATGGCGCCATCGGCCAGCGTCAAGGGGCGCTCGACCACATCGAACTCATCGTGAATTTCACCCACCATCTGCTCGAGAATATCTTCCAGTGTGACCAGTCCCAGGATGCTGCCGTATTCGTCCACCACCATCGCCAGGCTGGCGCGCCGCCCGCGCAATTCCATCAGCAACTCGCTGGCGGGCTTGCTCTCCGGCACGATCAGGATTTCGCGCAGCATCGACCGCAAATGGAACTCCGTCGCCGGCTGATCCTCCTCGGCGCGCCTCGCGCGATCCAGCAGCACCCAGATCATGTCCTTGATGTGCACGAAGCCCACGATGTGGTCGATCGTGCCTTGATAGACCGGGATGCGCGAGCGCTGCGTGGTCGCGAACATCTTCATCGTTTCTTCCAGCCCCGCTTCGACGGGAAGCACATGCATGTCCGGGCGCGGCACCATTACTTCCCGGACCTGCACATGGCCAAGCCCCATCGCGCTTTGAATGAATTTCTCTTCGCCCACCTGGAGCAGCCCGCGTTCCCGCGCCTGCTGAATCAGTACGCTTAACTCTTCGGCGGTGCGCACCATCGAGTGGGTGTGCGGGGTCTTGACGCCCATCGCCCGCACGATTTTCCCCGAAAGGCCGTCGAGTAAGTCGATCGCCCAGCGAAACGTTTGCAGGAACCAGCGGAAAGGACGAGCAATCAGCAGCGCCACGCGCTCGGCACGCTCCAGTCCCAGGCTCTTGGGCACCAGTTCGCCGAACAGCACTTGCAAAAAAGTCAGCAGGATAAAAGCGGCGCCCAGGGCGATTCCATGCGCGATCACTCCCGAAAGCTTTCCGGGAATCCATTCGAGGGTGGGACGCAGGAATTCCGCCAGCGTCAATTCGCCCAGGTAGCCCAGGCCGAGGCTGGCCAGCGTGATTCCCACCTGCACGCCCGATACAACTCGCCCCAGATCGGCGAGTAGTTTCTCCACGATTCGCGCGCGCGGCTCGCCTTCCTCCACCAACTGCTTCACGCGCGAGAGCCGCACCGCCACCAGCGAAAACTCCGCGGCAGCAAAGAAGGCGTTCACGCCGATCAGCGCCAGAACTCCAAAGAGGCGTAAGGCGACCATACTCGTCGAATTCTAACAAGTTGCGCCCGGCAATTGGAGTTTTCCCCTTCCCCACGCCATCAAGATGCCAAACACACCCCCGCTGGAACCCTAAGGATTTGAACGGGGCGTGGTGTACCCTCCGGTGTCTCCATGTCCCGGTTGCTTGCCAGCGATTGCTGGGCTAAACTCCGCGCCGGAAATCTTGAGCAAAGGATCGGACAACTTTGGTGCGATTTCTGCGTTACCTCGCCTCTGCATTGCTCTTGGCCGCCGGGCTCGCGCTGGTAGTTGGGTGGTGGCTCCTCCACCGTCCGCTGCCCGAGCTCGATAGCAGCATCACGATTCCGGAACTCCACCAGGCCGTCCTGGTGGACCGCGACCAGCATGGAGTGCCGCGAATTCGAGCCGGCTCGCTGGAGGATTTGGTCACGGCGCAAGGCTATGTGATGGCGCAGGACCGGCTGTGGCAGATGGATCTGCTTCGCCGCGTCGCTGCCGGCGACTTGGCTGAAATTTTCGGCCCCGGCCCGCTCGATGCAGCCCTGCAGCTCGACCGCGAAAACCGCACACTTGGGCTGCGCCAAGCTGCCGCACGTGGCGTCTCCGATCTCACTCCGGACGCGCGCTTGCTGATCGAAGCATATTCCCGCGGCGTCAATCGCTATATCCAGGATCAATCCGGCAAGCTCCCGCTCGAATTTATGCTACTGCGCTACAGTCCGCGTCCTTGGACGCCCTCGGACACATTGCTCATTAATCTCTATATGTGGAAGTCGCTGACCTCGTCGTGGAAATCGGAACTGAATCGCGCGAGCATAACGGAGCGAGTGGGGCCAGAGCGCGCCAGGGATTTGTATGTCGTGGATTCGCCGCTCGATCATTTCGTCGTTGGCGCGCCGCCAGCTGGCGGCAGGGAAATGCTCTTGGCCGGGATCCACGATTTAGGAAAAGGAGATAGTCTCCCGGCGAAACTTGAGATCGCAGCATCCAGCGCCGGCCACGATCCAGCGTTCGCCCCGGCGGCCGCCGCGGAGACTCCGCCTTCGCCCCAATGGATCGAGGCGCAAGAATTTGTCGCCCAATTCAACGAGCAAATTCCCGCACTGATCGGCAGCAATAATTGGGTAGTCAACGGCTCGCGCACCTATTCCGGAAAGCCTCTGCTGGCAAACGATCCTCATCTGGGCCTGGGCGTGCCCTGTATCTGGTACATGGTTCATCTGGAATCTCCCGGCTACAACGCGGAAGGATTCGACTTGCCCGGCACGCCGCTGCTCATCATCGGCCACAACGACCGCATCGCCTGGGGATTCACTAATAGTGGCGCGGACGTGCAGGACCTTTACGTCGAATCGTTTAATCCCACGAACCCTCTCGAATATCGCGTCAATGGCGCCTGGGTGGCCGCGAAGCTGCGCCATGAGGTGATTCATGTGAAGGGCCGGCCGGATGACGCGCTGGACGTGCTCGAAACGCGCCACGGGCCGATCGTGCGCAGCGAAGGCGTTCGCGCTTACGCGCTGCGCTGGACCGCCACGGAACCGGGCGCGATGGATTTCGGGTATCCACTTTTGAGCCGCGCCAAAAACTGGAGTGAATTTCGCGACATCATGCGCCACGTCCCCGGCCCCGCTCAGAACGCCGTCTATGCCGATGTCGACGGCAACATCGGATTCATTGTCGCCGCGCGCATCCCCATCCGGAAAAACGGCGACGGCTCCGTTCCCCTCCCCGGCGATACGGACGACTACGAATGGACCGGTTACATTCCATTTGATGACCTGCCGCAGGTGCTGAATCCGCCGGAAGGAATGATAGCCACGGCCAATGCGCGAACCGTCGGGCCGGGTTATCACGGCTTCCTGACCAATCGCTGGGCCAACCCCTATCGCACCGCGCGTATTTACGAATTGCTCGAAAGCAACAAGAGCCTAAAGTCCGAAGATTTCGATGCAATTCAGAATGATATTCTTTCTCTCCCCGACCGATTCCTCGCCGGACAATTGGCCCGGGCCGCGCAATCCAAGCCGCCGGCTGATCCGCGCGCGCAGGAATGTTTGCGGCGGCTCGCGCATTTCGACGGGCTGGCGAAACAGGAATCCGTCGAGATTTCCTTCCTCGAATACACGCGGCACATGCTCTTCCAGAATTTACTCAAGCCGTATCTGGGCGGCGACCCGGGCGGCTACGAGTGGTGGGACTTCACGAGCGCCTACGAAAACGTTTGGCTGCGCGACAAAGTATTTCTCGAAAACGTGCTGCGCGATCGCCCCGCGATTTGGCTGCCGCGCCAATTCGCCTCCTACGATGATCTTTTGATGGCCAGCGCCGATCAAGCGGTGGCTCAATTGCAGGTGGTGACGCGCAATTCGGATAGGACCGGCTGGCACTGGGGCGAAGTGAATCCGCTCTTCCTCCCCCACCCGCTGGCGCGTTCCGGTTTCCTGCGGCCATTCTTGAGCCTTGGTCCCATGGCGCAAAGCGGTTCGATTGATACCGTCAAGGCCATGGGCCACGGACATGGGCCATCGATGCGATTTGTCGCGGACCTCTCCAATTTCGATAATTCCTTGATGGAAATTACCACCGGCGAATCGGGACAATATGGCAGCCCTTATTATCAGGATCAGTTCGATCCCTGGTACGAAGGTCACGCGCTCCCCGCTCCCTTCAGCGATGCAGCCGAAACGAAAGCGCGCATCCACCGGTTGCGATTGCTGCCCGGCGAAACCGCTCCTGCCGCTCCTCATTAGATCGCGCAGTCTGCAAATCATAGGAGTCTGGGCAAGCGGTAGCACAACCGCTCTTGTGTCAAGTTCCAGGACATGCTTTACACATCGTTATCAGGACATCCTTTACACTTGGGGGTCGGCTCACCCAGCGGTCCACCGCGCTGGACCGCTGGGTGACGAGCTCGAGTTCGCGCACCAGCCTGCGGCAGTAGTAGTCCGGCACGCGCCCGCCGAAGCGCGGCGCCTGCACATTGCCATTGTTGCGGTTCTCCAGCGTGCGCTAGTATGCTGTCTCCGGCCGGCACCCGATCTCCGCGATCCGGAGTGGTGGTTTGAGGGGCTCGAAAAAATCCTTCGCGTCTACGGGCGCAAGGGCAAGCCCTGCCGCCGCTGCGGGCAAACGATTCGGCGAATCGCCCAGGGTGGGCGTTCAACTTTCCATTTTGGGCGCTGCCAGTGACGGCGGATTGGCGCGCGATCGTTGTAGCAGCCAGTAACGAGAGGCATTCATGAATCCAGCGACGAACAAGCCCGCGGAATCACAATCCAAGGGAGGCTTCGAGCGTTCCCTCGCCCGGCTCGAAGAGGTGGTGAAGAAGCTCGAGAGCGCCGACCTTTCCCTGGACGAGGCCATGAAACTTTTCGAGGAAGGCGTGAAGCTCTCGCGCGAATGCCAGAAACAGCTCGAAGAGGCTGAAGGCCGCGTGGAAATACTTCTGAAGAAGGCCGGCGGCAAGATGGAAGTGGAGCCGTTCGAGCCGGAAGAAGAATCCTCTTAGCGCGCCTGCCGCGAGCTGCCTCCGCTAAACTTACGAGCGAATGAATCTACCCACCTTTTTCGAGCAGGATCGCCTGGCAGTCGAGGCCGAGCTCGGCCGGCTTTTGCCGGCCGAGAGCGCGACGCCGGCCTCCATCCACCGCGCCATGCGTTACAGTGTTTTCGCCGGGGGCAAGCGCATCCGCCCCATCCTCTGCCTGGAAGCAGCGCACACTTTCCTGGACGACGTCACACCGTCGTTGCCCGTCGCCTGCGCGCTCGAATTCATTCACACCTACTCGCTGATTCATGACGACCTGCCCGCGCTCGATAATGACGATTTGCGGCGCGGCAGGCCGACCAGCCACAAGCAATTCAACGAGGCCACCGCCATCCTGGCGGGCGATGCGCTGCTCACGCTTGCCTTTGAAACTCTTTCGAAGGCTCCGCTCGATCCGGCGCGCTGCGTGAAAGTGATTCAAGAAATTGCCGCGGCCGCCGGGACCGTCAATGGCATGGTCGGCGGCCAGGTGGCCGATCTGGAAGCCGAGGGAAAGCCGGTGGATGCCGCGGGGCTCGAATATATTCACCGGTCAAAAACGGCCGCGCTCATCCGCGCCAGCGTGGTTGCGGGCGCGCTGTGCGGCGGGGCGAGTGTGCCCGACGTCGAGCGCATCCGCCGCTTCGGCGAAAATATCGGCTGGGCCTTCCAGGTAGTGGACGACATTCTTGACGTCGAGGAATCCTCCGCCGCGCTGGGAAAAACCGCCGGAAAAGACCAGGCGCAGCAAAAGGCCACTTACCCGGCGCTTTTCGGGCTCGAGAAATCGCGCAAAATGGCGGCCGATCTGGCACAGAAGGCCCGGAACGAACTCACTTCCTTCGGGTCGCGCGCCGAGCCTCTCCGGCAGATCGCCGATTTTCTGATCGCCAGGCGCGCGTGATCGGAGTCGCGGGCGCCGCGCCCTTCGATTTTAAGGATGCGGATTTTTCTTCGATGCGCAATCCCTTGCGACGCTATGGTTAGAAAATCCAAATCAAAGAATGCCAGGACAAGACTCGACGCCCTGCTCGTCGACCGCGGATTGGCCGACACAATTCAACGCGCCCGGGCTTTGCTCCTGGCCGGAAAAGTGCGCGTCAACCAACAGCGCGCGGAGAAGCCGGGGGCATTGATCGCCGCCGGCGCGCAACTGGAAATTTCCGGCGCTCGTCTTCCTTATGTGAGCCGCGGCGGCTTGAAACTGGCCGGCGCACTCGAAGATTTCGGCCTGTCGGTTGCAGAAAAAACTTGCCTGGATGCTGGCAGCTCCACGGGAGGCTTTACCGATTGCCTGTTGCAGCGGGGCGCGAAGCGAGTGTATGCCGTGGACGTGACCATCGATCAACTGGATTGGAAGCTCCGGCAGGATTCGCGCGTGGTCCCCGTCGAGTGCAATGCCCGTTACCTGAAACCGCAATCCATCGCCGAAGCCGTCGATTTCGTCTGTGTTGATGTGTCCTTCATCTCCGTCGCGAAACTCCTTCCCGCACTCATCCTCGCGGCGAAGCCGGAAGCCGATTTTCTGATCCTGATCAAGCCGCAATTTGAGCTGGATCGCAGCGACATCCCCAAAGGCGCCGTCGTTCTTGACCCGGCCCTGCATCAACGAGCCATTGAGCGCGTTCGGAACGCATCCGCAAAAGCTGGCCTCGAGCCGTTGCGAGTGCTCCCCAGCCGGGTCGCGGGCGCCGGGGGAAATCAGGAGTTTTTTCTCCATGCCCGGCGGCAAATGATAAAGTAAAGTCCGCGCGCGGCCAGACGAGCCCCCAATTGAGCACTCCCGCCAGTTCGATGATTCGCACCGTCGGCATCATCTCCAAGCCGAATAAGGAGCAGATTTGCGCCGTTGTGCCTCCGTTGCTCGCCTGGCTCGAACAGCGCGGCATTAATGCGATTTGCGACACCGAGACGGCAGCCCAATGTGCGCCCGGCGTCGCCTCCCTGCCGCGTGAAGAACTGCCCACGAAAATCGATCTGCTGATCGTTCTGGGCGGAGATGGCACGCTTCTCGCGGCCGCCCGGCTCCTGGGGGATCGAAACGTCCCCATCCTGCCGGTGAATCTGGGTGGGCTGGGGTTCTTGACCAGCGTCACCCTCAACGAGCTTTATCCGCTTCTCGAACTGGTAGTCGCCGGAAAACATCGGCTCAGCGAGCGGATGATGCTCGAGGCGGAAGTGGTCCACGGCGGAAAAACGATTTCGCGCCACCAGGCATTGAACGATGCCGTGGTGACCAAGAGCGATCTCGCGCGAATCATCGACCTCGACGTTTTCGTGGATGGCGATCTGGTGGGCCGCTTTCGCGCCGATGGTTTGATTGTGGCCACGCCCACCGGCTCCACCGCCTACTCGCTTTCCGCGGGCGGCCCGATTATTTACCCGGTCCACCAGGCATTCGTGATCACCCCCATCTGCCCGCACATGCTCACCAACCGGCCGCTGGTGCTTTCCGATTCCGCGCAGGTGGAAATTCAATTTGCCGCCGGTGACGAGCCCTGCCGCCTGACCGTCGACGGTCAAGTGGGCGTCGAACTGTTCATCAATGACCGCGTTGTGATTCGAAAGGCGCGGAACAAAGTTCAATTGGTGCGCCCGCCGCAGAAGACCTACTTCGAGGTCCTTCGCAATAAGCTCCGCTGGAGCGAACGCTAAGCGGCGGTAGCTCTCTTTTCTAAGTTCTAAGGAGAAACAGATGAAAATGAAAATCGGCACGCTCGCTCTTCTGTGCCTGCTCACGATCGCCGGCGCCGCGCGCGCCCAGTTGCCGGGCGGGAATCCATTGCCCGCCGTCTATCCGGCCCAGGAAGGATTTGTCGATTCCCACGGCGTGTTGATTTATTACTGGGCCGTGGGACACGGCACGCCGCTCCTGATCGTTCATGGCGGCCCCGGCGCTTCGCACGATTACTTTCTGCCTTATCTGCTGCCGCTCGCCCAGCGCCACCGGCTGATCTTCATTGACGAGCGCGGCTCCGGAAAATCGCAAAAGCTCGAGGACCCCGCCGGCTACACCGTCGAAAATATGGTGGAAGACGTGGAAGCCGTGCGGCAAGGCCTGCGCCTGGGTAAAATTGCGCTGCTCGGACATTCCTACGGTGGAGTGCTTGCCGAAGCCTACGCCCTGAAATACCAGAATAGTTTGACGCAATTAATTCTGGGCAGCACCTTCCCCAGCACCAGGCAGATGAACGAAGTCTTCGTTCGCATGAAGGAAAAAATGGCCCCGGAACTCCGCGAGCGAATCGATCGCATGGAACGGGAAGGACTCTTCGGCCATGGCAAGGATTACGAAAAAAATCGCTACACCTCCGATTACATGATCGCGGCCTGGGGCGATGGATATTTTCCCTATCTATATCAAAACCATCCCGACCCGAATTACGATCCCATCCAGGCGGGCAACACCTCCTGGGATTTATACCGCGAGATGTGGGGCTCCCATGGCGAGTTCGTGATTGACGGCAACCTGGAGACGGTCGAATACGTGGACCAATTGCACACCATCCATGTGCCCACGCTGATCATGGCCGGCGACCATGACGAATGTGATCCTTCTCTCTCCCAGGAAATGCACCAGAAAATTGCCGGCTCGAAACTGGTAATCCTGCCGAAAAGCGGCCACATGACGTTCGTGGATCAGCCAAATATGTTCATTAAAACGGTGAACGATTTCCTCAGCGCCACCGCGCCTGCACTCGCGCATAAGTGAGCCGATGACGATTTTGAAAACTTATTCCCTTATTCGCCGCGAACCAAATCCGCCCGGGATTCGCGCCGCCGGATGATGCGAAAGCGGTGGCCCTCCACAATCACTTCCGCCGGGCGCGGGCGTGAATTGTAGTTGGAAGCCAACACGAAACCATACGCCCCGGTTCCCCAAATCACGAACAAATCGCCCGATTCGGGTTTCGCGATCGGCCAATCCTGCACGAAGGAATCACCCGACTCGCAGATAGGCCCCACAATATCCGCGGAAATATTTTCTCGCGGTGATTGCGGGCGCGCCGCCGATGTAATGGGATGAATTGCGCCGTAAAGAGCTGGACGCAGCAAATCATTCATCGCGGCGTCCACCACAATGAAGTTCTTTCCATTCGTCGTCTTCGTGTAAATCACGCGGCTCAAAAGGATTCCGGCCGGCCCCACCAGGCTGCGCCCCGGCTCGAGCAGTAACCGGCAGCCCAAGGGCTTCACGATGCTCGCGATCGCGCGCCCATAGGCATTCCAGTCGGGCGGCTGCTCCGCGTTGTAACGCACGCCGAGACCGCCGCCAAAATCGAAGTAGCGGAGCTTGATGCCATGCTTCGCCAGATCGCGAACGTGCCGTGCCATGCGCTGCGCGGATCGGCGGAATGGCGCGAGCGACAAAATCTGCGAGCCAATATGCGCGCTGATTCCCTGCCAGGAAATCGAGCGTTTGTTCCGCGCCGCCAGGTACAATTCTCGCGCCACGCTCCATTCCATTCCAAATTTGTGATGATGCCGCCCCGTCGAAATATGCGGATGTCCGCCGGCTTCAATATCCGGATTGATGCGCAGCGCCGCGGGCGCGATGCGCCCCAGGCGGCTGGCCTCGGAGAGAAGAAGCTCCAGCTCCGCTTCGGATTCCACGTTGAACAGAAGAATGCGCGCCCGCAATGCTTCCCGGATTTCGTCGCGCGTCTTGCCCACACCGGAAAAAACGATGCGCCTGCCCGGAACACCCGCGCAATTCAGCCGTTCCAGTTCGCCCCCGGAAACAATATCGAAGCTGCCGCCCAATCGCGCGAAGATTCGCAGAATCGTGAGATTCGAATTGGCTTTCACCGAATAACAAACGGTGTGCGGGACATCCGCGAATGCCGCGCGCATTTTTCGGTATGCATTCTCGATGCTCGCGCGGCTGTAAACATAAACGGGCGTCCCGGCATGTGCGGCAATCGCGGAAAGCGAAACCTCTTCGCAAAAAAGCTCTCCCTCTCGATACGAGAAATTAGGCGTGTATCGAGTGGGATCGCACTCCACGCGTGCGGGACGGTGATGGGATCGGCCCGGCGTCACAGTACTTTCAGCACCACAAGAGTGCGATCGTCGGCTGGCGGAGCTCCGCCGGAAAATTTATCCATTTCCTCGAACATTACTTGGGACAAATGAGCGGCCGAAGACCGGTGATGGGCGGCTACTAGTTCGCACAGCCGTTCATTCCCGAAAAATTCCTTATGCGAATTCTGCGTATCGCCGAAACCGTCGGAATGAATCACCACGATATCGCCCGGGTCCAACTGAAGAGTCATCTCGTCATATTCGGCGTCTTCGTACATCCCCAGCGGGAAGCCGGAGAGCTTCAACTTTTCGGAACGTCCGTTCTTCCACAGGATCGGTTGCTCCTGCCCGGCGCTGGAAATTCGCAGCTTGCGTCTGCCCTTGTGCCAGGTGGCGAAGCACATGGTCATGAAACGCCATTCGATTTTGTGCTCGTAGAGCATCGCGTTCATGGCGCGCAACAGTTCAGTCGGGTGCGGCTTGTTCGCCGTGATGCTGCGGAGAATCCCGATCGCCGCGGCGCCGTAGAGCGCCGCGGCGGTTCCCTTCCCGCTGACGTCGCCCATGGCAATCCCCAGTTCCTGCGGCCCGTACCGCGCAAAGTCGTAGAGATCGCCCCCCAGCTCGCGCGCGGAAATGTAGTGCGCCGCCATTTCGAGTCCATACTCCTTCCCCGGCACGCGCGGCAGCAGCGCGGCCTGCAGACGCTTGGCCGCCTGCAGATCGCGATCCATGCGCGCTTCGTCCCGCGCCACCTGCTGATACAGCCGCGCGTTTTCGATTGAGACGGCCAGGTGCGCCGCCAGAATCGAAAGCGTCTGCACGTGGTCGGGGGTGAAATAATTTAGTTGCGGACTTTCCAGGTCCAGCACGCCCACCACTTGGCTTTTGTAAATCATCGGCACGGCCAATTCCGATCTCGTCTCTTTATTCGTGCACAAGTAACGCGGATCGGCGCTCACATCCGGAACCACCACCGGCCTTCGCAACGTGGCGGCCGCGCCCACGATTCCTTCATGCGCGGGGACCACGTGTTTTTCCTGAAAATGCTGGCCGAATTTCACGTTTACACGTTGCCGGAAAACATGCGCGTTCTCGTCATAAAGCAAAATGCTGAAAATTTGATAGTCGATCACGCGCTTCACCAGTTCGGCGGCGCGCCGCAAGATCGCTTCCACTTCCAGCAGCGTATTGGCCTCGCGCCCCACTTCATTCAACAGCAAAAGCGTATCCGCCTGCCGGCGCGTGCGCTCGAACAATTGCGCATTCTCGATCGCGCTGGCGATGCGGCTGGCCACCAGCATCAGGATGTTGGTCTGCTCGGGCGTGAAATAATCCAGCTGGTGGCTCTCGATATCCAGCACGCCCACCACTTTTCCCTGCTGCAGCAGCGGAACCGCGAGCTCGGATTGCACGGCGTCCAGCGCGTTGATGTACCGTGAATCCTTGCGCACGTCGCTGACGCGCACGGCTTGCCCGGTGGCCGCCGCGGTGCCGATGATTCCGCCGCCGATGGGGATGCGCCAGTGCTCCACCACTTCGGGGCGATGGCCGATGGCGAAGCGGAAGTACAACTGGTCCGTATTTTCCTCGGGC
>JBGPTK010000081.1:0-14478 GCA_041490605.1 Terriglobia bacterium
CTGGAGAACGGCGGGGTGGTTACGCACGATCCGCTGCCCTTCGTGATTGCCGATGGCGCTCAATTAGTACAGCTATTTCAGAACGTCGTCGGCAACGCCATCAAGTACCGCAGCGCGGAACTCCCGCGCGTCCACGTCTCTGCCAGGAAAAATGGCGGCAACGAATGGGTCTTTGCCATGCGAGACAACGGACTGGGAATCGACCCTAAATACTTCGAGAAAATTTTTGTTATGTTTCAGCGATTGCACGGCCGGGAAGAGTTTTCCGGCACCGGAATCGGCTTGACGCTGTGCAAGAAGATCGCGGAACGCCACGGCGGCCGGATGTGGGTCGAGTCAGCGCCGGGAAAGGGCTCGACCTTTTACTTTGCTCTCCCGGAAAGGGGATGAAATGACCATAAACACAGAGGAAAACGCCACGTCCATTGAGATTCTCCTGGTGGAAGACAGCCCCGGCGATGTACGGCTGACTCAGGAGGCCCTGCGAGACGCCAAGGTGCAAAACAACCTGCATGTTGCTTCGGATGGGATCGATGCGACATCCTTCTTGAGGCGGCAAGGGAAGCACGCCAATGCGCCTCGCCCGGATCTTATCCTGTTGGATTTGAACCTCCCCAAAAAGAGCGGCCGGGAGGTTCTGGAGGAAATCAAGCTGGATCCCATCCTGAAAAGTATCCCGGTGGTCATCTTGACCACCTCGGCGGCTGAAGAGGACATCCTGCGGAGTTACCAGCTTCATGCCAACTGCTACATCACCAAGCCTGTGGACCTGGACCAGTTCCTGAAAGTCGTTAAGACCATAGACAATTTCTGGCTGGCCATTGTGAAACTGCCTGCTGTTGCCAAGCGATGAGCGAAAAAACCATCAGAATTGTCCTTGTCGAGGACAACGCCGGAGATGCGCGTTTGCTGCGCGAGATGCTCAATGAGCCGGCCTCGTGCAAGTACGAATTAACGCATCATGAATCCATGGCGAAGGCGGTGGCCCATCTTGCCGCGAATCCGGTGGACATTGTCTTGCTCGATCTGGGATTGCCTGATGCGCAAGGCTTGGGAGCGGTACGGCTGGCTCACGCCGCCGCGCCCCGCGTCCCCCTGGTGGTGCTGACGGGCTTGGACGACGAATTGCTGGCCGCACAAGCATTGCAAGAAGGCGCGCAGGACTATCTCATCAAAGGCCAAATCGAAACGCGCGGGCTTTTGCGATCCCTGCGCCATGCCATCGAGCGCAAAACCATGGAAGACGCTTTGTTCGTGGAAAAGGAACGCGCTCAAGTGACGCTCAACAGCATCGGCGACGCCGTAATTTGCACGGACATCTCGGGAAACATCACCTTTCTCAATCTCGAGGCAGAAATAATGACGGGCTGGTTGTGGCAGGAAGCGGTCGGCCAGCCCATGGCCGAAGTTTTCCGGATCCTGGACGGCACGAGCCGCGAATCCACGCCGAATCCGATGGAGGTGGCAGTCGGGCAGGACCGGATTGTACACTTGCCCTCGAACTGCATCCTCATCCGCCGTGACGGATTTGAAATTCCGATCGAAGACTGCGTCTCCCCCATCCACGACCGTCAAGGGCAGGCTACCGGGGGGGTAATCGTTTTCCGCGACGTGAGCGTGGCGCGGGCAATGTCCCTGCAGATGGCCTATTTGGCCCAACACGACTTTCTGACCGGTTTGCCCAATCGAATGCTGGTGGACGACCGGATCAATCAGGCGATTGCCTTAGCCCGCCGTCACGAGAATAAGCTCGCGGTGCTGTTTCTGGACCTGGACGGCTTCAAGCACATCAACGATTCCCTGGGACATCCGATCGGCGACAAACTTCTTCAATCCATCGCCAGACGCCTGGTGGATTGCGTACGCGGCTCGGACACGGTAAGCCGGCAGGGAGGCGATGAATTCGTCGTGCTGCTTTCAGAAGTGGACAAGTCGGAAAATGCCGCCAGTAAGGCGAGAAGAATTCTGCAAGCGCTGGAGAAGGCTCACTCCATCGGCCAGCACGATCTTCACGTCACGGCGAGCATTGGCGTGAGCGTCTATCCCGACGACGGCCTGGATGCGGAGACGTTGATCAAGAACGCGGACACCGCGATGTACCAGGCTAAAGAGAATGGGTGCCATAGCTATCAGTTCTTCAAGCCGGCCATGAATGTTCGAGCCGTGGAGCGGCAATCCATCGAAGAGGGTCTGCGGCGCGCCCTGGAACGGCAGGAACTCGCGCTGCACTACCAGCCGAAGATCAATCTATGGACAAGAGAGATTACCGGCGCGGAAGCATTGATCCGCTGGACGCATCCCATTCGAGGGCCGGTCTCTCCGGCACACTTTATTCCCGTGGCGGAAGAATGCGGCCTGATTCTGCCGATCGGCAATTGGGTCCTTCGTGAAGCGTGCAAGCAAGCCCGGGCCTGGGTGGATGCAGGCCTGCTCTTGGGCACTATTGCGGTGAACATCTCCGCGATGGAGTTCCGGGACGAGAGCTTTCTGGAAGGTGTATTCGCGGCACTTAAGGAAACGGGCTTGGATCCGAGATCTCTGGAGTTGGAGCTGACTGAAAGCGTACTGATGAAGCATGCCGGGTCGGCGGAATCCATCCTCAAGACACTGAGAGCGAGAGGGGTGCAGCTGGCGGTCGATGACTTCGGCACGGGTTACTCCAGCTTGAGCTATCTTAGAAAGTTTCCGGTTGATGCCCTGAAGATCGACCAGTCGTTCATCCGTCAGATCACCACCGCTCCCGGCGAGACGACCATCGTGACCGCGGTGATCAGCATGGGCCGAAGCCTTAAGCTGCGCGTCGTTGCGGAGGGCGTGGAAACGCAAAAAGAGCTGGCATTTCTTCAGGCACACCACTGCGATGAAGCGCAAGGATACTATTTCAGCCGGCCGGTGCTTCCCCAGCAGTTCGCCAAGTTACTCGAAACCGGCATATCAGAAACAGTCCTCAATTGAAGGCTGAGCCAGTATTCGTCGAGCCAGATCAGCTTGACGTTCAAGAAACTCTTCCCGTACACCCCCGCGTGATGCCGATTGAAAACTCGCCGTCATCCCGGGCCTGGGTCATCTCTGCAGGGGTTTGAAGCATGGCGTTCTGCCGGCGCTGCTTCCTTTCTTCGTCGCTAACCTTGATTCGAATCACCTTCCATCTGGGTCTGGACATCGCGGCGTGATCGCCGCTAGTCCAGCGTGAAAGCCAGGAACATGAGCCGATCGTCGCGCTGAATCTGCAGTGCGATGGGGTCGCCGGGTTTGAAGGCTTTCAACGCGTTGCGAAGGCCCTGTGGGCTGCCGAAGGCAAAAACAAGTTCGCCCTGGCGGAGGTCGGTAAATTTCGCAACGGGAAGAGTGGGGAGATCTTTTGCCTCGACTTTGAGAACGGCCAGGTCAACATCCGTCGCCACGCCTACAGTCCGGGCGGGAAGCACGGTGCTGCGATAGGTTAAGAAGTTAGTGGGGGACATATCACCGCTGGGGCGAGACAGAACTACCTGAACACGCAGCCCCTTTCACCACATGCGCGTTGGTGAGGATGTATCCCGCCGGATCAATGCGGAGGGGATCGGTTTCATTGCTCGCTTGCGCAGCCGTCGGCGGAACAGGAATCAGGCAAATGGCGAAGAGGCCAAGAATTCCGATGAGAAGGCGAGCTGTGCGCCCGATGGCAGCGCTTCGCATTCGTCTATTTAGCGGCAATGGCGGTCTCCTCAACGGAATTTTCTGGAATCGGATTGAATATCAGACATCTAGGATTGCAATCGATCGGCTGGCGAGCAACGCGATGCCCCTGAGCCGTTCTACTATAGGTGAACGGAGGGTTCAAGGCGTGCGGAATTCCCACGCTTTGGGTGAAGAAGTTTTATTGTTCACTTAAGGAATGGACTGGTTGAGGCGCGATCTTGGAGGAATTCAAGCGGAAGAGACGCAGGCGCGAAAGGCGGGCATTTTGCTTGATTTCAATGCGCAGCGCGCTCACTTCCAGCAGCGCTTCCAGCGGGGCCACCCGGCCGCGCAGAGACATGGTCGCATGGCTTCCTCCCGCACGGCGCAGGCGCTCCAGGGTTTCCACCAGCCCTAATTCATCGCCCTTCAGCTCCAATGTTTCATTGAACTCCACGATGTAACTGCCCCGGCCGAGCGCCCACCAGCCATACTTGTCCTCGGGGTGCCTCCGCTCGGTGGCAATCGCGACTTTCCCGGCCGGCACATAATCGCTGCCGCTGAAATCAACCTTGCCGAGGGGATCGAGAGAAAAGATGCTGGCCGCGGTCAGATGCACGGAATAGCCGTCCACCTGGAATTTCGCGTTCAAGATGCCTTGCACGCGCTCGGCGGCCTCTTTACCGCTAATCAGTTCCATCCCAAGTTCTCCAATATACGAACGATAGCGATACGACGAGGATAAACATTTACTATATATGTCACAGGGTGCGGATGCCAGCAAACCTCGGCGGGAATTGCCTGATCTGAAACTCCCGGCAGAGAGCTAGTTGGTCTTATCCTTCGAGTAACAAAGGGCTTCCAGGATGCACTCGGCACAGCGCGGCTTGCGAGCCTGGCACACTCGCCGGCCATGCCAGATCAATTGGTGAGAGAAGGCGATCCACTTTTCCTGGGGAATTACTTTCATCAGGTCCTGCTCGATTTTCGGAGGGTCGGTATTCTTGGTCAGATCGAGCCGCACGGCTAGCCTTTGCACATGCGTATCCACCACCACTCCGGAAGCGATGCCGTACGCGGTGCCGAGCACCACGTTGGCGGTCTTTCGGGCCACGCCCGGCAAGGTCAGCAACTGTTCCATTGTTTTCGGCACCTGGCCGCTAAATTCTTCGATGATCTTTTTGCTGGCGCCCAGCATGGATTTCGTCTTGTTGCGAAAAAATCCGGTGGAGCGGATTTCATTTTCCAGATCGCTGGGGGTGGCGTATGCGAATGCTTCGGGGGAAGGGTACTTCTGGAAGAGAGCCGGAGTCACGATGTTGACGCGCACGTCAGTGCACTGCGCCGAAAGAATCGTGGCAATCAACAATTGAAACGGGTTCTCGTGGAGCAAGGCGCAGTTAGCTTGCGGATACCCTTGGTCAAGTTTGGCTAGAATGGCGCTGACGCGCCGCGGGGCGGTGCCGCGCAGCTTTCCGTTTTTCTTCTCGCTCTTCGCAGGCTTCTTTTTTACGGCACGTTCTTTCATGTTCGAATCTTCCCACCCGCTGAAAACTATAACATAAGCGCACCACACGTGAATTCTCTGCAAGTTGCTCGTAAATACCTCTTGCTAGTCCGTGAAGCAAGCCGCGACTTGTGGGATGATTGTTGGTTCGCCGCCGAACTTTACGGCTGGATGAGGGAATAGCGGACACTCGAATGATGGCTCCGCATCTCGAACAATACGATGAGTCGTTCCCAAGAAGACGTGGTGAGCAATAGCACAGAAAGGTCTGCCGGTGGCGCGGACTCTCGCCGTCAGCCTCCCGCATTATTTCGGGCGCTGCGCCATCGAAATTTTCAGCTCTTCTTCACCGGCCAATTGATCTCGCTGATCGGCACGTGGATGGACAACATCGCCGAGGGCTGGCTGGTCTATCGTCTCACCGGCTCGGCAGTTCTGCTGGGAACCGTGAGCTTCGCGGGACAAATTCCCGTTTTCCTGCTGGCCACGCTGGGCGGCACGATGGCCGACCGCCACAATCGGCATCGTATCGTCATTGCCACGCAAAGCGTTTCGATGGTTCTTGCACTCACCCTGGCGGGGCTGACGCTGACCGGGCGCATCCGTGTGTGGGAAATAATAGTTCTGGCGGCGTCGCTGGGATGCGTGAACGCCTTCGATATCCCCGCCCGGCAAGCTTTCCTGGTGGACATGGTGGGCAAGGAAGACCTGATCAATGCGATCGCCCTGAACTCCTCGATGTTCAATGGCGCGCGCATCATTGGACCCGCGATAGCCGGAGTGTTGGTCGCGTCGATTGGCGAAGGATGGTGTTTTTTCGCCAATGGGGTCAGCTACATCGCGGTGATAACCGGATTACTGTTGATGAA
Source organism: Terriglobia bacterium (assembly GCA_041490605.1). Classification (GTDB taxonomy): domain Bacteria; phylum Acidobacteriota; class Terriglobia; order Acidiferrales; family UBA7541; genus JBGPTK01. Next base: position 6,037 of record JBGPTK010000081.1, read on the forward strand.
GCTTGGCCGCATGGCGGTCGCCGGGCGCGAAACTTCACCGTTCGAGCATGCGGCCGAAGGATTCAGGTTCGTGCGAAACACAGCGCCCATTCGCGCGCTGTTGCTGCTGATCGCATTGATGAGCCTGGTGGCGATGCCGTACGCAGTCTTGATGCCGATTTTTGCGGGAAATGTGTACCACCGCGGAGCGCGCGCACTCGGCTGGCTGATGGGAGCCACCGGCATCGGTGCGCTGCTGGGAGCGCTGACGCTGGCGAACAAGAAGGGCGTGCATGGACTTGGCCGCTGGGTGGCCTATGGCTCGGCGGGATTTGCGATTTGCTTGATTCTTTTCGCTTCTTCGCCGTGGTTCTGGCTGTCGCTCGCGATGCTGGTGCCGGCGGGTTTCTGCATGATGCTGCAAATGTCTTCTTGCAACACCTTGATCCAATTGATGGTGCCGGACCGATTACGCGGCCGGGTGATGGCCGCCTACTCAATGATGTTCATGGGCATGGCGCCCATCGGCGCGCTGCTGGCCGGATTCCTTGCTCACCACATCGGAGCGCGCTGGACTGTGATTTTGGGGGGAGTGATCGGGCTGATCGGATCGGGGGTGTTTTCACTCAATCTGCCGGCCCTGCGCGTCGAGGCTCGTGAATTAATTGTCGCGCAAGGGCTGGCAGGCGGAGAGCCCGCCAGCACGATGCCCCCGCCACGCATCTAGCTCAACCCTATTTGGCAACCAAGAGATTCTGCGAGAAAGGCCATTGGGTATCGATCCACTGCGCTTCGCAGCGGAATCCCGTCCTACGGGCCATGTCAACGAGTTCGTCGCGATTGAACTTCTGTGAATTCTCCGTCCAGATCGTTTCGCCCTTTCGGAACGCGAACGCGCAGGAAGCCCTGCGAATGTGGACGATTTGGTTTTCCGTGGAACGTAGATGCATCTCCACTCGCCGTTCGTCCTCCTCGTAGCGCACCAGGTGTTCGAAGCGGCTCAAGTCGAAGTCCGCATCCAGTTCGCGGTTGATTCGCGCCAGCAAGTTCAAATTGAACGCCGCTGTGACGCCGATGGGATCGTCGTAGGCCAGAAGCAATTGCGGGACCGGCTTTTCGAGATCGGCGCTCAACAGCAGCGAGTCACCCGGCCGCAGAATTCTCCGCACCTCTCTCAGAAATTCGTTCCCGGCCGGCCGATCGAAATTTCCGATGTTGCTGCCGAGAAAAAGCACCAGCATCTGTTCGTGCGAATTCCGCCGGGCAGCCACTTCCAGCAATCCGTCGAGATACGCGCGCTCGAATCCGACCACACTGACGGCCCGGATCCGGCTGAGGTCCTGTTCGCAGCGATCGAGCGCCGCGCGCGAAATGTCGATGGGGAAGTAGTTGACGGGCTGCCGCCGCGACAGCGCTTCCAGGATCAAGCGCGTCTTTTTTCCGGTCCCGCTGCCGAGTTCCGCCACCACGATGGGCAGCGGCAAACGGTCGATTATGTCGTTCGCATGACGCTCGAGCAGTCGCTGATCGGCCCGAGTCAAACCATATTCCGGCAGCAGGCAGATGACTTCGAACAGCGCGGAGCCGGCTTCATCGTAGAAATATTTGGAGGGCAATTCCTTCTGGCGCGGGTTCGAAAGTCCCACGCGCACTTCCGCCGCAAAATCAGCGAGTGCTATTCCGGGGATGCTTTGAGTGACCATTTGAGGAGCGGCCATCGCTTATTCCTCCACGCAACGGAACGTCGCGTAAATGTAAGGATAGTGAGGCTGGAACCAGTTGCGGAAGGGGCGGCGCAACATGCAGGAAGCCGTGCGCGGCGAGCCGCCTTTCATGACGAAATGCAATCCGTCGAAGAAATTCGCCGAGTATCCGGGATAAAACGGGAAAGGTTCGAAACCGGGGAACGGCTGAAAGGGCGTGGAAGTCCACTCCCATCCGTTGCCGGTCAGATCATGGACTCCCAATTCACTTGCTCCGGACGGATGCGCTCCCACCGGCGTGGGATCCCATTGCTGGAAATCGAAATTTCCGTGGCCAGGCTGCGGGTATTCTTCGCCCCAGGGATAGGAACGCTCCCGATCCGTTCGAGTGCTGTAGGCCGCTCGATGCCACTGCGCTTCGGTGGGCAGCAATTTTCCTTTCCAGCGCACATAGGCGGAGGCCTCGGCATGGCTCACATAGACCGGCCACGCCAGAGGCAACGGTATTTGCGCGAACATCGCCCGGTATTCCCAATCCTCCGCGCGATGCACCCAGAACCAGGGATGGTAAATTCCCTGGGATTCTTTCCACGCCCAATCTTTTTCTGACCAGAGCGAGCGCGACTTGTATCCTCCGGCGCGCACGAATTTGAGGAATTGGCCGTTGGTGACGGGATAAGCATCGATGGCAAATTCGGGGACTTGAACGGAATTTTCTTCGAATTCATTGTCCCAACCGAAAGCGCCTTCGGTTCGCTTTTGCCCCAGCGTCGCGGTTCCCGCGGGAATTTTGACCATGTATGGAGAGGGAGCAGGCGTCGCCACATCGAGTGTCGAAACAGTTGGCACCTTTTTCTGAAGAGGCAATTGGTGCAGCAAGTAGGCCAGAGTTTCGGCGTGCATCAGCCGGTGTTCAATCGCGACGTACAAGAGCGTGCCCTCCGCCAAGAGCGGACGGGAGGGATCGAGCAGGGCGAAATCGTGCAGGCAATCATCCAGTTTTTCGCGAACGCGAGCGGCGTAATTCTGGACCGCCTCGACGGCCGGCCAATCCGAAGGAGTATCGTTGGGCAGGTTGCCATCGGTGGGATCAATTCCAAACGAGAACAGTTGATCGAGTTTCTGGTCCACAGGCTCGAATCCCAAAGCTCCCCGGCCGATCAAATTCCAATCGAATGCTTCCAGATGCCCCAGGTAGAAAATGAGCCGATGACGTTCTGGGATTGGCCGGTCATAGATGGCTTCAGGCTGAACCAGCGGGAAAAGGGAATCGGTCACTCTCCGAGCTTCCGCCAGGCGCGCAAGCAGCGACGGAAGAAGGTTCTGCCTGGTTTGTATGGGAGATGCCATGGGTGTCTGCCTCGGGCTGGCTGAAGTTTGTAGGTTGTACCGCTAATCGAATTCCGTTGGCAAGAACTATTCCCCTTTGCCCGCAAGATTGGATGCGCCACCGGGGCAGGCGATGCGCTTTATCTGAGCCAGGGCCGGGATTTGCATCTCGTATGGCTGTTTGACTTGTCCGGCGGCGGCAACGTAAGATGCAGTCGGGATTGAGGTTGCCTCGACATGATTGGCCAGAGCATTTCACACTATCGAATCATCGAAAAATTGGGCGGCGGCGGGATGGGCGTGGTCTACAAGGCCGAAGACACGCGGCTGGGACGCAACGTCGCGCTGAAGTTCCTGCCCGATGAAATGGCGGCCGATCCGCAATCGCTCGAACGGTTCCAGCGGGAAGCGCGCTCCGCCTCCGCGCTGAATCACCCCAACATCTGCACGATTTATGATGTTGGCGAAGCCCAGGGCCGCCCGTTCCTTGCCATGGAATTGCTCGAAGGCAACACGCTCCGGCACCGGATCTCCGGCCAGCCGATGACCACGGACGAAATCCTCGACCTGGGAATTCAGATTGCCGATGCGCTGGATGCCGCTCACGCCAAGGGAATCGTCCATCGCGATATCAAGCCGGCCAATATTTTTATCACCCCCCGCGGCCAGGCAAAAATCCTGGATTTCGGCCTGGCCAAATTAGCCTTGCGGCCTGCCGCCATCGGCGAGGCTCGTTCGGTTTCCGAGCAAGCCACGGCCGCAACTGCCGCCGAGCATTTGACGAGCCCGGGCACTGCCATTGGCACGGTTGCCTACATGTCGCCGGAACAAGCGCGCGGGGAAGAAGTGGATATTCGCACCGATTTGTTTTCGCTCGGCGTCGTCTTATACGAAATGGCGACGGGCCGCCAGGCGTTTCCCGGCAACACCTCGGCGGTAATTTTTGACGCCATTTTGAATCGCACCCCGTCCTCGGTTGTCCGCCTGAATCCGCAAGTGCCGCCGGAGCTGAGCAAGATCATCGAGACGGCGCTCCAGAAAGAGCGCAATGCGCGCTATCAGAGCGCGGCCAAGATGCACGCCGATCTCACCCGGCTGAAACGTGAACTCGAATCCGGGCATACGGCGGCGGCCAAGCCGGCGGAAAAATCCGTTGCCGTCCTCTATTTTGAAAATCCCAGCGGGGTGAAAGAGGACGAATATTTCCGCGATGGAATCACGGAAGACATCATCACCGAACTTTCCAAGATCAAAGATCTGTGGGTCCTGACGCGCTCGGCGGTGATCGCGTACCGCGACAAGCCCGCCACCGCTCCGGAGGTCGGCCAGCAGTTGAATGCCGCTTACGTTCTGGAGGGCAGCCTGCGCCGCGCCGGGAGCCAGCTTCGCATTACCGCCCGATTGGTGGAGACGCGCACGGCCCGCTCGGTATGGGCAGAGCGGTATGATCGCAAGCTGGAAGACGTGTTCGCGATTCAAGATGAAATTGCCCAGAGCATCGCCAAAGCCCTGAAAGTAGTGCTGACCGAGCAGGAGAAGCGCGCCATTGAGAAAGCGCCGACCGCGGATGTTCAGGCTTATGACTACTACCTCCGCGGAAGACAATATTTCCACCAATTCCGCCGCAAGAGTTTTGACTACGCCAGGCAGATGTTCGCCCGCGCGATCGTGATCGACTCCAACTACGCCCGCGCGTATGCGGGCGTCGCCGATTGCTGTTCGCATCTCTACATGTACTGGGGAGCCAGCAACGAAGACTTGAAGGAAGCGGAATCGGCCAGCCGGAGGGCCGTTGAAATTGATCCTGAGTTGGCCGAAGCCCACGTTTCGCGCGGTTTGGCGATGTTGATGACCAAGAAGTATGAGGAGGCGCACAAGGAATTCGAGACCGCCATCCACCTCGATCCAAAGCTATTCGAGGCCTATTACTTCTATGCCCGCGCCTGCTTCCAGGAAGGGAAGCTGGAGGAAGCGGCGCGACTATTTGAAAAGGCATGCCTGGCGAATCCCGAAGATTATCAGGCGCTGGTCTTGCTCGCGCAGACCTATGTGAGCTTGGGGCGGCGGCTGGAAGGAGAAGCGTGCTTGCGGCGCAGTCTTCAACTCATCGAAAGACATATTGAATTTCACCCGGAGGATGCGCGCGCTCTCTATCTGGGCGCGTCTGGCCTGAAGCAATCCGGGCAACCCGAGCGTGCGCTCGAATGGACTCGCCGGGCCCAGAAAGTGGATCCGGATGATCCGGCCGTTTTGTACAACGTGGCCTGCAGTTACGCCTTGTTGGGGCTGCCGGATGAGGCTATCAACTGCTTGGAGAAAGCGATGGCCCAGGGACAATGGTATAAATCGTGGGCGGAACACGATTCCGATCTCGATTCAATCCGCGGCTCCGCGCGTTTCCAGGCTTTGCTCAAGTCGTTGTAAAATTTCTTACCGCGTTCCGCTTCATTGAGGGAGTCGCCGCAAATTTCAAACCAGAGAAGGGCGGCATCGCTCGCGCCTTTGTCCTGCCTTTTCTTTGTGTTGACAGACTTGGCTGCGCAACGTACCTTAGTGGCTCCAGCCGGTCGAATTTACCCTAGGGAAGTTAAAACCATGCGCCAAACGATAAGGAGAGGTTAACCGAGAATGCGCAAGCGACTCTTGATGCTGCTTACTGTTGTCCCTGCCGTAATGATTCTCCTCAGTGCGGGCGCCGCTTTCGCCCAGGAAGGCAAGCTAAAGATTAAGGTGACCCCCAAGCAGGGTTACATTTTCCTGGATGGCAATGCCATCCGCGAAGGCGGCCGGACGCTCAAAGTGAGCCCGGGCCAGCACACCGTGGTCATCACCAATTACGGCTTCAAACTTTTCACTCAGACGGTCACAGTCGAGGCGGGGAAGACTACAGCCCTCGACGTCAAGCTCGACCCGGTGCCGGGAGACGTCAGCGGGCCCTGGGGGGACATTGAACTTAAGGGTGATTCCCGCGCCGCGGTCCTGCTAAACGGCAAAACGCCGGACTACTTCGTCGGCCACGTCGACGAGTTCAATTTTAATTGGTGGCTCTGGCACCAGGAATTGCTCGTTCCCCCGGGCACTCATCACTTGACGGCTACGCGGGGCGGCAAGGAAATCTGGTCGGGCGACGTGACTGTGGCTCAAGGCCAGAAGGTGACCATCTATCTCGACAAGAACCAGCAGAAATCTCATGACTGGAAGGCTCGCATCGATAAACAGTCCGCGAAGCCTCTGCCCCGGTTCCAGGTGTGGATCGCCAGCGCCACAATCGCTGTTGCCAAGGTCAGCGGGAATTTTAGCGCCAGTTCGACGCAGATTAACTGTGGAGATTCGGCCAAGCTCAACTGGTCATCGTCCGAAGCCGTTCACGCGGAAATCAGCGGTGTCGGGGACGTCCCGCTCAGCGGCGATCGCAGCGTGCAGCCGCACCAGAACACCACCTACGATTTCATGGCCTCCGGGCCCGGCGGAACTGTGAAGGGATCCAGCACTGTGAACGTGAATACCACGGTGCAGGCTTCCTTGGATGTGGCGCCCAAAGAACTGCATTTCCGGAAGATCGGCGACAAAGTGGTGGATCAGGGAACGGCAACGGTTACGTGGTCCACTTCGAACGCGGATCAAGTTTCCGTCGACCCGTTCGGCAGCGTGGACAAGAGCGGCAGCAAGACCGTTGACGGCACTCCCAAACAGACCACCCAAGGTCCCGTGGACGAGACCACCAACTTCACGCTGAAGGCCTCCAACGTTTGCGGCGGCTCCGCCACCCAGACTGCGGCGCTGCATATCTCCGGTTCGATCGAGCCGATTCCGCAAGTGCCGCTGGCCAGCGTGTTCTATCCCACCGATTATCCCGATTCGAAGCATCCGAACGACGGCTTGCTGAAGAGCCAGCAGGATGAAATCTCCGCCATGGCGGCCGGCTTCAAGAAGTATCTGGAGTACGACCCGAGCGCGAAGATTTCGGTTCTGGGATATGCCGATAAGCGTGGATCCGTGCCATACAACATGGCGCTCGCCGAGCGGCGCAATGGCCGCATCGAGCAATTCCTGATTTCCCAGGGTGTCTCGGCGGACCACATCACCACGACTGCCTACGGAAAAGAGAAGCCTCTTAATCCCGGCACCGTGAAGCAACTGGAAGGGCAGAACCCGAACAAAGCCTCCAAAAAGATGGCGGGCAATAAGCTGGCGACTGAATTGGCATACAACCGTCGCGTAGACTTCGTACTGATTCCCAGCAACAAGGAATCGCTGCGCTACTATCCGTACAATGCCGCGGAAGCTGGCGTCCTGTGGCAGATGCCCAAGCCGTCGCTGAAGATCATCGAAAAGTACCAGTAGATTTTAGGGGACTCGCCGCGCCTGGTTCGCGCGTCGTCGAAAATCAACCGACGACATACGAGCTGGGCGCGGCGAGAAACTCCATCAATTTACGGAAGGCTTTGCCCCGGTGGCTGTAGCGATTTTTTTCCTCTCGCGTCGTTTCCGCGTAGGTTCTGCCCAGCAATTCAAAATAAAAAATAGGATCGTAGCCGAAGCCGCCGGTCCCTCGCGGTTCCTCGGTCAACATTCCTTCCGCAAAGTCGGAAAATACCGCCATCGCCCGCCCGCGCAACGCCATCGCCAGCACGCAGACAAATCTTGCCCGCCGTTCCTCGCCTTGCCTGTTGCGCAGCTCCCCCAGTAATTTCTGGACGCGATCGGCGTCGCTCGCTCCCGGCCCCGCATAGCGCGCCGAATGCACCCCCGGAGCTCCGCCGAGCGCGGGCGCCACCAGCCCGGAATCATCGGCAATCACCGGCAGTTCCGTGAATTGACTATAGTGCAGCGCCTTGCCCGCCGCATTCTCCGCGAAGGTGGGCGCGGACTCGTCAAACTGCGGAATTTGAGCGAAGCCGGGAAGCAAATCAAGATCGATCGGTTGGCCGGACGCGAGAATCCGGTACTCGCGCAGTTTTCCGGGATTCGAGGAAGCCACGAATAATTTCAAAGGGGTTTGAAAAGGCAATGGAGTGACCAACTCGCCGGTGAATCAACGCATGCGCGTGACGAAGTTCATGTGCAGCAGCGCCTGTTGCGCTTCCAGCAATTGCCGGACGCCCACTTCTGCCACCTCGATCATTTCCTGCATCTCTTTCCCCGCGAAAGGGCGGCCTTCCGCGGAAGCCTGTATTTCCACGAACTGCCCGCCGCCGGTCATCACCACATTCATATCCACCTGCGCTTGGGAGTCCTCTTCGTAGGCCAGATCGAGCAGCACTCGATCTTTCACCACACCCACGCTGGTGGCGGCAACGGAATCCCGCAAGGGGATCGAACGGAGAATCCCCGCCGAGACCATGCGCTCGAGCGCGAGCGCGAGCGCCACGAAAGCTCCGGTGATCGAGGCGGTACGGGTTCCGCCATCGGCCTGAATCACGTCGCAATC
>JBGPTK010000082.1:0-14313 GCA_041490605.1 Terriglobia bacterium
CGCACCGTCACTTTCTTTCGAACCACGGGGTTCGGCCCGCTGTCCCATTCGGGAAGGTAGCGATCGAGAGGCAGATCGAGTTGAACGCGGCCGGAAGCCGTCAACATCATAATCGCCGTGGTGGTAGCTATAGGCTTGGTCAGTGAAGCGAGGTCGTAGATCGTATTTGCGCTGACTGCCGGCGAACTGGCGTCGTAAGTCAGCCTGCCAAAGGGGTGCACGATCAATTGGTTTTGGTAGCCGACAGCCAGCACGCCGCCCGGGAAGGCGTGATCGTTCACAGCCCGATCGAGAATTTCAAACGCAGGTTTTAATTTAGCGGAAAGGGAAGCAGGCGCCGCTTCGAGTGCCATCGGATTCGCCGCGACTTTCAAACCGTCGCCGAGTTTTGCGATGCCCGGCAACGTGACGGGCACGATTCCGCCGATGGCTGCTTGTCCGAACAGAGTCCGGCCCACGGCGCGTTGCGATACTTCATTGGTGCTGAATTCGGCAAGCCAGGTAGGGACATTCGGGAACCGTTCGATCAAATAAGGGCTGCCGAGGCACGCGACAATCGTGGGCTTCCCAGAGCTGAGCAATTGATTCACCAGCGCGGCTTCATCGTCCGGCAAGCCGACCGTGCCCTTGCGATCGGCCACACGCACAAAAAGGCCGACGATGGCTACATCGTAGCTGCCCGGGGGCGGCAGCTTCACGTTGTCCGCGCGCGCGAACCGAGTGTCCACGCGGATTACATCGAGCGAATCCACGCGCCAGCGAATTTCATTTTCCAAAATGTAGCCAGGATAAACATCCGGATCGCCCGAGATCGCCACATACAGAACTCGCAGCGGCTTGGCGGAATCGAGCGGAAGCAGATGTTTTTCATCGCGAAGCAGAGTCACGCCGCGATCGGCGATATCTTGCGCTTGCGCGGCGAATTCCGGCCGGCCAAAGTTCTGATTCAGTTTGTCAATATCCACAAAGCGGTTCTTAACCAGGCCGATCTGCTCCTTGGCGCTCAGGATGCGCCGGACGGATTCATCCACGCGAGCGATCGGCAGCCGTCCGGATTTGACAGCATCTTCGAGAGCGGCAAGAGCGGCATCCGGCACCGGCGGCATCAACAAGGTATCCGCGCCCGCCAAAATCGAACGGACGGCGGCTTCGCCCGGTGGAAATAGAGTAGTCACGCCGCCCATATCCATGGCATCGGTGGCCACCAGACCCTGATAGCCCAGTTCATTGCGCAGCAGGCCGGTAAGGATCTTGGGCGATAGAGTTGCGGGAAGGGAAGTATCGGGTTCGAGCGCGGGAACAGCCAGGTGACCTGACATGATGGAGGCCACGCCTGCGCCAATCGCGGCGCGGAATGGCACAAGCTCCACTTTTTCCAATCGCTCTCGATTGCCGGGAACTACCGAGAGTGCGAGATGTGAATCCACGTTGACATCGCCGTGGCCGGGGAAATGTTTGGCCGTGGCCAGGACGCCGTTCTCTTGCGCGCCGCGCACAAATGCGGCCACAAATGCGCCGACCTGCTTTGGGTCTTCGCCAAACGACCGGATATTGATAATCGGGTTATCGGGATTAATGTTCACGTCAGAAACGGGCGCGTAAACCCACTGGATGCCTGCGGCGCGCGCCTCGAGTGCCGTAATTTTGCCGATGGTGTAGGCATCCTGCGGATTTCCGGCCGCCGCGACGGCCATCGCCGAAGGAAACGAGGTTCCCTCGTCGAGCCTCATCGCCGTGCCGGTTTCGAAATCGGCGCCGACCAGCAAAGGAATTTTAGCGTGCTGCTGCATCTGGTTGGCGAGCACGGCCGTGGGATATGCCTGGCTGCGAATAATTCCGAGCGGCCAGCGCGTGGTGCCGACGATGAATCCGCCGACGTGCTCCTGTTCCACCAGGCGCATCAGTTCCTTGTATTCCGGGCTTTCCGTCGAAGTGAATTCGCCGAAGTAATAGATCACCAGGAGTTGCCCCAGCTTTTCCTGGAGCGACATGTTCTTCAGGGTCTTTTCAACCCACTTCGATTCGCGGGGAACTTTGCGCGAAGGCGCGGCAGATTTTTGCGTGCGGCCGGAAGATGTCATGAGCAGAAGAATTGGCAGCAGGAGAAGCCCATATTCACGCATCGAAGAGTGGCTCGGCTTCAATTGTTGACGCCCGCATGTCGCGGCTGTATATAGCACACGGCTCTATGTGACACAATCGCACGAACCGAAAGTGTATCCACAGATGAACTCTGGCGAACGCGGATGAAATTGAACCGTCGCACAATTCGAGAAGTCAGTTTGCTTTCCTTGCTGGCTGTATTTGTGATGGCTGCCTCTTTTTGGATCCGGATGCCGATTTTCGCATGGGCGGCTCAAGCTCCGGCCGCGCCAGCCTCGCTTTCTTCCACGGTAGACGCAATTCTAAATGATGCCGTGGCAAAAGACGAAATTCCGGGCGCGGTTTTCCTGGTTGGCCATGGTGGACGAGTGATTTATCGCAAAGCGTACGGCTCGCGCGCCTTGCTGCCAAACCGCGAGCCGATGACCATCGACACAATCTTCGACCTTGCCTCGCTCACCAAGCTCGTCGCCACCACGCCATCGGTGATGAAACTGATCGAACAGGGCAAGTTGCGCCTGAATGATCCAGTGGCCCGTTACATCCCGGAATTCGGCGCGAAGGGCAAAGATCAAATCACATTGCGCCAAATCCTTACCCACACTTCCGGCCTTCGTCCCGACCCGCCCGCCGGCGACGCGCCCATTGGAACGGAAGCGATGCTCAAACTGATCTATGACGACACGCTGATCTCTCCACCGGGAATGCGCTTCATTTACAGCGACACGGGCTTCATTGTCCTGGGCGAACTGGTGCGCCGGGTCAGCAGTTTGCCGCTCAACGAATTTGCGGCTCGAAGTATTTTCGTCCCGCTGGGCATGAACCATACTCGCTTTCTGCCGCCAGCGGCCTGGCTGCCAGAGATCGCGCCCACGGAAGAGATCAATCTGCCCGAAGGAGCGAAGGCAGGCTCCGGCCGCGGGCGCGTCTTGCGGGGCGTGGTTCACGATCCGCGCTCTCGAGCCATGGGAGGCGTGGCCGGCCACGCCGGGCTTTTTTCAACCGCCGATGATTTGGCTGTCTTCTGCCAGATGATGCTGGAAGAAGGCCGCATTCCGGCTGCCTCCGGCGCGAAAGCAGGCCAGCGGCTCTTTGCTGCCGCGACGGTGCTGGAGATGACCTCGCCACAATCGCCGCCGTGGAGTCCGTCCTTGCGCGGGCTGGGGTGGGACATTGACACGTCATTTTCTTCTCCGCGAGGTGATTTATTTCCGGTTGGCTCCTACGGCCACACCGGATTTACAGGCACTTCGATCTGGATCGATCCGGCAAGCCAGACGTACATCATCCTTCTCGCCAACGCTGTACATCCTTACGGCCGGCCGGCGATCTCGAGCCTGCGCTCGCGCGTGGCCACCGCCGTCGCCGCCTCGCTGAACGCCGGCAAACGCAATGGCTTTACATCGCCGCTGGAGCGAAGCGCAGGCGCGATCCATCGGGATTACGATGCTGCCGGCGTGGATTTGCGCACGGACCAGACCAAAACTGGAATTGACGTTTTGGAGGAAGAAAATTTCGCTCCGCTGCGAGGAAAGAATATCGGCCTGATCACGAATCAAACCGGCCTGGATTCCGCGGGCCGCCGCACGATTGACGTGCTCGCCCATGCCGGCGGCTTGAAATTGGCCGCCATTTTCAGTCCAGAGCACGGCATGGCAGGAACAATGGACGAAAATGTTGCGTCGAGCACGGATTTGGCAACGGGCCTGCCCATCCACAGTCTATACGGCGACACCCGGCGTCCCACCGACCTTATGCTGCGCGGAATCGACGCGCTGGTGTTCGATATCCAAGACGCCGGCGTGCGCTTCTACACCTACACGTCGACGATGGGCTACGCAATGGAGGAAGCGGCGGCACACAACATCCCCTTCTACATTCTGGACCGGCCAAACCCGCTGGGCGGCGAGATGATCGAAGGACCGATGCTTGATCGCAACCGGTCGTCCTTCGTCGGATATTTCCCGATGCCGGTGCGCTATGGCATGACCCTGGGGGAACTGGCGCAAATGTTTAAGGGCGAAAACAAGATCGAAGTGGATTTGCACGTGATCGCCATGAAGGATTGGCATCGACGCGACCTGTTTGGAGCGACCGGGCTTTACTGGATTCCGCCATCGCCCAATTTGCGATCGCTCGACGCTTCCATTTTGTATCCCGGAATCGAAATCCTGCAGGCGGCGGGGATTTCCGTGGGCCGCGGAACGGATACGCCCTTCGAACAATTCGGCGCCCCCTGGATTCACGCTTCGGAACTCGCGCGGGAACTGAATGGAAGATTCATCCCGGGCGTGCGCTTCGTGCCCACGCGCTTCACTCCGGCGGCGGGCCTTTATTACAACATATTGTGCGAAGGCATCGCGCTGGTGATTACGGATCGCTCGTCGCTGAATTCGATGTTGATGGGACTCGAAATCGCCGCGGCTTTGAACAAGCTGTATCCGAAACAATTCGTTTTGGGGAATATCATTGAACTGGTGGGTTCAGCCTCCACGGTGGAACGAATGAAGAAGGGCGACGCGCCCACGCGGATCGTCAACGACTGGGCGGACGAGTTGGAAGCATTTCGAAAGATGCGCGCGAAATATTTGATTTATTCGGAGTGAACATTGCGGCACTTTCAAGAAGCTCTCCGGTCTCGCATTACAAATGCTGATCGCAGGCTGAGAGGGGATGAATAAACCAAAGGCTTGGCTAGCCTGGAGCACCGGAAAAGACAGCGCCTGGTCATTGCACCGGGTGCGCCAGCAGAACGAAATTGAAATAGTGGCCCTGCTCACCACCGTGAACCGCACACACGCGCGAGTAGCCATGCATGCCGTGCGGGAAACATTATTGGAAGCGCAGGCGGAAGCGGCGAATCTCCCCTTAATAAGAGTGCCGATTCCGTCGCCCTGCCTGAATGCCGAGTATGAAGAGGCGATGAGCGCGGCGATGAACCGTGCTCGCGCCGAAGGCGTCACACACATGGTATTTGGTGATCTTTTCCTTCCAGACATCCGCAAGTATCGGGAAGAACAACTCGCCAAATGCGGGATGATTCCGATTTTTCCTCTGTGGGGCCTTAAAACAGATCAGCTCGCGCGCGACATGATTGCGGGCGGACTCAGCGCCTACGTCACATGTATAGACCCGAAGCAGCTCGATCGTGGCTTCGCCGGCCGGAATTTCGATATCCAATTCCTCGCTGATCTGCCTCCGCACGTCGACCCCTGCGGCGAAAATGGCGAATTCCATACGTTTGCCAGCGCAGGACCAATGTTCCGCCAGCCGATCAAAGTTGAGCGTGGTGAAATTGTCGAGCGCGAGGGCTTTGTCTTTGCCGACCTCTTGCCAGTGGCTTCACTGGCACAGAGTAAATAGATTGCCTTGCGGCAAACAAGGCATAGAGTGGGAAAGTCATTTCTGCTGTCCAGTTTGGATTCGCTGCTGAATGTGAAGCGAGGCCAGAAGTAGTTTTGGACAGACCAGACCGGCGGCGCTGTCCAGAAACAGATGAAGTTGCCGATGGAGAAGCCAAGAAACCAGGCTGAACCCCATGCGCATTTGCTCCTTCCTACCCTCGGCGACCGAGATTCTTTTTGCACTCGGTCTCGGTGATTCCGTCGCCGGCGTCACACATGAATGCGATTTCCCACCCGAAGCAGCCAAGCGCCCCGTGCTGGTTCGTCCGCGCGTGGACGCCGATTCCAGTCCCGCCGAAGTCGATCGAATCGTCAGCGAATTTGTGGCGCGCGGGCAGAGTCTTTACGGCGTGGACGTAGCGCTGCTGCGAGCAATTGAGCCCGACCTCGTGCTCACCCAGGACCTCTGCCACGTTTGTGCCGCCTCACCCGATGACCTGGCAGCCGCGCTGGCGGGCATCACTCCCGCTCCGCGGGTGCTCTCGCTCACGCCGCACACACTGGCTGACGTCTGGGAGGATATTCGCAAGGTGGGAGAGGCAACCGGACGGACCAGCGAGGCAGAGACATTTATTCGCTCACTGGAGCAGCGGCTTGCGGACGTGGAAGGCGCTGTAAGCGGATCGCAGGAACGTCCGCGCGTATTGTGCCTGGAGTGGCTTGACCCCCCCTACGTGGCAGGCCACTGGGTCCCGGAAATGGTTGCACGCGCTAAAGGCGTGGATGTTCTCGGCTGCGCCGGCAAGCCGTCATTTCGCGTTGAGTGGAGGACTGTAGCTGCTGCTTGCCCGGACGTGATTATTGTGATGCCCTGCGGCTACAACATTGAACGGACTATTGATGAAATGCAGAAAATGAAGTTTCCAAAGGAATGGGCCAGGTTGCCGGCCGTACAGCGAGATCGCGTGTTTGTGGTGGATGCGAACAGTTACTTTTCCCGTCCCGGCCCTCGACTCGCTGCCGGCGTCGCGCTGCTCGCAAAAATCCTGCATCCCGCCTGCGCTGTGCCATTCGTTCCGCCCGGCGCCATGCTCCGGCTCTGAAACTGTTCATCGCGTGACCGCAGCCGTTCCCCATCGGCGGTAGAAAACCAGGCCAAGCAATATCAGCGCGAGCCCGAGGGTGCAGCGCCACGGCCGGTCAAGCCAGATGCTCACCGTCAAAGCCAGCGCTCCGATGACGAACAGCGCGGGAACAATGGGATAGCCCCAGGTGCGGTAAGGCCGTGGAAGATTTGGTTCCTTAAATCGCAGCCAGATGACGGAGGCCGTGGCCAGGCCGTAGAAAATCCAGCCCGCAAAAATGAAAAGGGAATACAGCTCCTCGAAAGTCCCCGTCAAGGCCAGCACGGCCGCGATGCATCCTTGAAAGATCAATGCGTTCGTCGGAACTCGATACTTGGGATGAACGGTTGCGAGTTGCCGAAAAAACAACCTGTCACGAGCCATCGCGTAATCCACGCGCGCGCCGCTCAAGATCGAGGAATTCAGGGTGCCTAGGGCGCAAACAATCATCGCCGCGGTGAGCCAGGATGCCGAGCCATGGCCGGTGACCTTTTCGATGACGTCGGATGCAATGTGTGCCGAAGAGGCGACCGACGAGAAGGACATGACGTAGAAACAGGCCGCCGTCATCAGCAGATAAAGACCACAAACCGTGGCCACTCCTCCAATCAATGCGCGCGGAATATTTTTCTGCGGATTGATGACCTCCGAGCCCACCAGGTTGACGTTGCTCCAGCCATCATAGGCCCACAGCGCGCCAACCAGCGCCGACAGAAAGCCCGCCAAGGTAGCTGAACCGGCAGTGAAAAGCGGGTGAAAGCTTGCGGCGCTGCCGTGCCCCAGCGTGAATCCCAATGCGACCACGGCCACAACCGCCGCAATTTTGATCAGCGTCAGCGCCACCTGAACTTGCCCTCCTAAACGCACGCCGAGGCAATTTAAAGATGTAATCGCGGCGATGGCCAGCACCGCCAGTGGCTGCGCCCACGTGAATACAAATTTGTATGGCTGGCTGCCGAAGGGAAGCGCGACATGCCAGATGAAAATCGGCGCCGCCACTCCCGGCACCAAAAAGCCCCAGAAGCGCAGCAGCCCCGCGGCGATGGTAGCGATCGAGGTGGGCCTGCCCACAATCGAATGCATCCATCCGAACAGGTATCCCCACGCGGGGCCGTATGCCCGGCTCATGTAGGCGTACTCGCCGCCGGCTTCGGGCAGCGCGGCGCCCAGTTCCGCGTAACTGAGCGCGCCAAACAGCGAGAGAGCTCCACCGACAATCCAAACCGCGAAAACCAGGCCGATGGTTCCCACGCTGCGCGCCATGTCCGCCGGAACGATAAAAATTCCGGTGCCGATCATCGTGCCCACGACGATCGCGGCGGCCGCCCAGCCGCCCAGCCCGCGCACGAGTTCGAGAGGCTTACTGCTCACGATTGTTCCCGGCTTCGCTCAAAGTTTGTCCGGCTGCCCAGAAGGTTCCAATTTGCTGTAAGAGAAAAGTTCGCTCACTAAGGATCCGATGGCAAACGTCACTACAGTTCCCACCAAAACGTACCAGGTCCACGCCAGGTGCGTGTGAAACTTGATCGTCACCAGAGTGGCGAGCCCCGCGATCATTCCCACGGTGGCGCCAGTGGCCGTGGCTCTGCGATTGTAGATGCCAAGCAAAAAAAGTCCGAGCAGGCTGCCGTAGGTGATGGAAGCAATCGTCAGGCCCGCCTCAAGAACCGGTCCCCAGTGGATCATACCGAACATTCCCAGCACAGCGCCCCAGAATAAAGTGATTCGCCGGGAAAGGCGCAGCAGGCGCGCCTGATCCCACTGCACGCCGCGAAGCTGCGCGAAATCCAGGACGCTCGACGAAGCCAGCGAATTCAGCGAGCCGCTGGCATTGGACATAGCCACTGCAAATATCGCCGCCAGCACCAACCCCGAAAGCCCCACCGGCATGTCGTGCACGATAAATTCTGGAAAGATGCGGTCGGGATCGCCAGACGGCAAAGGCAGCACGAAATGTTGCCGGTAGACGAAAAGCATCACGCCAATCACCAGGAACAAAGTGAACTGGACGAAAATGATGACGCCGCTGGCGAGCAGCGCCTTTTTGCTGTCGCGCTCATTTCTCGCGGCTAATAATCGCTGTACCATCGTTTGGTCTGTGCCATGGCTGGCCATGGTTAAGAAGGTCCCGCCAATGATGCCGGCCCAGAAGGTGTAGCTCTGCGTCAGGCTGAAGGAGAAATTAAAGATGCTTAGCTTGCCTCCCGCCGCGGCCGCCGCCTGCGTCACGCCTGTCCAGCCGGAAGGAATTTTGTGCAGCAGGAGAAAGAACGCCGCGATCGAGCCGGTAATGTAGAGCGCGAGCTGCATCACATCGGTCCAGATCACGGCCTTCATGCCGCCTTCGAACGTGTAGAAGACCGTGAGCAGGGTGATGATCCCCACGGAAATGCGATTGCCGGTGCCGAACGCGACGCTGACGACTTTTCCGATGGCGGAGATGCGCACCCCTTCCGCCAGCGCGCGCGTGACCAAAAAAACCGTGGCCGCCAATGATTTCATCCGTGTGCCGAATCTTTTTTCAATCAATTGATAAGCTGTGTAGAATTCTCCTCGAAAATACTGCGGGATAAAGACGAGGCAAAGAATTACGCGGGCGATCAGGTAGCCGATGACCAGTTGCAGGAAGCCAAGGTTGGAGGCAAAGGCGATGCCGGGGGTGCTGATGATGGTCAATGCGGAAGTTTCCGTGGCCACAATCGAGCAGGCGATCGCCCACCACGGCGCGGTGCGGCCGCCGAGGAAGTAGTCGCGCAGGTTCTGCTGTCCCTTGCGGAAGTGCGCACCAAATAGCGTGACGCCGATTAGATAGAGGACAAGGATTGCGAAATCGATAGGATGGATGTGCATAGCCCGCGCCCGCGCAGGTGGGGCGATGCTAACTGTCCGTTTCGCGCGCTGTCAAGGAAGTTGAGGCCACAGATTCGCGCTGCGAGCAGAATCGCAGCGCCCGACGGCAATTTATGGAATATTTTCTGGGATTCGATGGTGGCGGGACGAAGACCGAATGCGCCCTGATGGACGCGGACGGGCAGATCCTTGCCCAGTCCCGAGCAGGCCCATCGAATCCTCTTCGAACCGGCTTTGAAAAGACTTTTGCCGCCCTGAGCGAGGCTGCCAGGGATGCCCTGGCTGCGCGGCAGATCCCAGAAAACCTCGTGACCGGCATCTGCGCCGGGATCGCCGGCGCCGGCCGGGCGGACGTGGTGGAGCGAGTCGAGGAATTCCTTCGCCATGCTTTTCCCGCCGCTGTTGTGCGAGTCACCACCGACCTGGAAATTGGGCTCGAAACCGCAGCCGGCTCGGACGCGGGGATTGTTTTGATCGCGGGAACAGGCTCGGCTGCCTATGGACGAAACGCGGCCGGGAAGACGGCCCGGGCCGGCGGAGAGGGGCCAAAAAAGGGCGATCTGGGCAGCGCTTTCGATATTGGCCGCCGCGCGTGGAAGCTGATCGTGAGCGGGCAAGGTGGCCTGGCCCCGCACGACAGGCTGGCGGAACGAATTTACGAGACGCTGGGAAGCAGAGATCCGGACGCGATTGCGCAGCGAATTACGGAAAATCCGGACGATGTGTTCCCCAAATTATTTCCACTGGTAGCGGAAGCTGCCGGGACGGGCGACCCATCGGCAAGCGAAATTCTGAAGGATGCCGCCGGAGCGCTTGCTCAACTCACTGTGGCAGTGGTGGAAGAACTTGGTCTTGTGAATGAGCCCTTCATCCTGGCAAAGGTAGGGGGCGTGTTCGGAAAGAGTTCGATTTTAGATTCAGCGGTGGACGCGCAGTTGGCTCGCATTGCGCCGAAAGCCAGAATCGAACGCCTTAGCATCTCGGCTGCTCGCGGCGCGGCCGAAATCGCTCGCCGCGCCGCCAAACGCTGACAACAGTGTAGTTACTACTTAATGTAGGAATATGCGAGGGACCTGGAAGGGGTGCTAGAATCGCAGTATGTCCAGGACAATCAAACTGATGATATTTGTCGGTGCCGTGATTCTGGTAGCAGTGTTGTTCTATTCCACAGCCCAGGAAGGAAAATATAAGTACAAGGTGTGCGTCAGCTTCCATGGGTCAAGCCGTTGCACGACTGCTTCGGGGCAATCCCCTGACCAGGCAATCCGCGCTGCTCAGGGAGTCATCTGCTCGGGCATCTCAAACGGTCGTGACGAGGTCATTGCTTGCGAAGCGACCTCGCCCACCTCTGTCGAGCAACTGACCGGCAATTGACGCGGCTTCGAGAACAACCCCTTCCCGTGGAATAGATTCGCTGAACCCGCCAGACTCCTATTCGGCCGGAGCCCGAGGTCTGCCCGCGGGAGAGTCACTCACGGCTGTTTGTGAGGTTACCGGCGGGAAAATGGCTCGGGAGCAGGCGTGCCCAGCATCCGCAGATAAGTCATCAACTGCGCGCGATGATGTACTTCGTGTTCGTTGATGCCGAACAGAATCACAGCAACTTTGCGCCGGAATCCCAGCACCGTGTGCACTCGCTCCTCTTCAAACCGTTCCAACGGAAATGCCCCCACGGCCGCGAGCGTCTCGCCATAAACGCGCTCGATGTTTTGGAGCTCCTCTCGAACCGTGGTTGGAGTGCCGAGCACGGCCGGAAGTCCCTGCGGAATTCGCGTTTCGTAATAGGCAAAATTTCCTTCGAGCGCCACCCGGCGCACGCCTTCTTCGGAAACCCAAATGTGCCGCAGCATCTCGCCCACGCTCAGCGCGCCCTTTTCGGGCTTCCAATTAAAGTGCTCCGGCTTGATCAGCTCATAGACTTGCTTGCTGCGGCTGTGGATCGATTCCTTCTGCCTGAGGAAGAATTCCTGGAGGTTCATGCAGCGAGTATACCCCCGGTTAGTAGCTGCTTGCCGTATGGAGCAATGCTTTCGCGGCCCGCCCGAGGATATGTGTTTCGCGCTCCCTGGGCGTCCTTACCGTTGACAGCATGGCGTGCCCCGCTTAGCATCAATCAGGAGCCTTGAGCTTCCGGAATTCACCAATGGTGAGCGTCGCGTGACAACTCGAGAACGTCGCCGGCATGAGCGTTATCCCTGCTCCGCGAAACTCGAAATCGACTGGGGTTCCGAAGTGCTGAAAGCGTCGGTTCAGGACGTCAGCACTTCCGGGATGTTTGTCGAGACGCCGAATCCGCTTTGGATGCGCGCCGAATTCTCCGCCCGGATTTTTCTCCCGGATGTCCTGCCCATCGATTGCATCGTGCGCCGCATCGAACCGGGCCATGGGATGGCGGTGGAATTTCAATCACTCTCCGATATGGCTCGCCGATCGCTCGAGGAATGGCTGGGAGAGCTTTCCGGAGAATGACGCGTTGCCTCAATTGTGGCGCTGACCGCACGGCTGACCAATGCGAGGCCTGCGGCCTGGCCTCCGCCGCCGCGGAACTGATGCTCCGGCGAAAATTGTGGAACCGCATCGCGATTTTCGTTCTCGGTTCACTGGGTTTCCTGGTTTCCGTTGGCTGGTATCCGCCCCTTGAGCTGGACGCAATACTGATTTTCGTTGGGGTCCTTTTTTTCTCCACAATCTGGCTGGCGATTTGGGTGGAGCGCAAGGCCGCCCGGCGATTGGAAGTGGAAGCCTCCAAGCGCATTTTCTTCGGGCTCGTGCCGGTGCCGTGGCTGCTGGCTGTTCTGCTCTTTGCGAATGGCAACCTGGACCGCTCCAAGCCGGTGGAATGGGATGCGCGGGTGATCGGCAAATTAGCACTCTCCATGCCGCTGCCCAATCGGCGGCTGATCGTTTCCTCCTGGCGCGAAGGCCGCCGGTTCGAGCGCGTGTCCGTGGACCGCGACGATTTTATTCGCTTCCATCAGGGCGATTCGATTGTGGTGAAGGTCGAAGGTGGGCTAGCCGGAATCCCCTGGGTCTACGGAGTTTACCGCCGCTGATTCCGGGAAACCTGGAGATCTCGCCGGCAGAATTCCACGACTCCAGGCTTTTCTCTTCTAAATTCCCGAATAAGTTTGCCGCCGCAAGAACTGCCCGGCTCCCGGTTTCCCGGTAAACTTTCCATTCTCGATCACCACGCGGCCTCGCGAGAGGACGGTTTTCGGCACGCCCTTCACGGCGATTCCTTCGAACATGGAATAATCGACGCGCATGTGGTGCGTCTTCGCGCTGATGACCTGTTCCTGGTTCGGATCGAAGAGGATCAGGTCCGCATCGGAACCCACGGCGATGGTCCCCTTGCGGGGATAGAGGCCGAACAATTTGGCCGGCGCCGTTGAAACCAATTGCACAAAGCGATTGGGCGAGAAGCGTTTGCCATGCACGCCGCCGGTATAGATCAAGCTGAGGCGGTGCTCGATCCCCGGCCCGCCGTTGGGGATTTTGGTAAAGTCATCCTTGCCAAGCTGCTTCTGATCCTTGAAGCAGAAGGGGCAGTGGTCCGTGGAAACGGCCTGCAGGTTGTCTTTGGCCAAGCCTTGCCACAATTTTTCCTGATGCCATTTTTCGCGCAGAGGCGGCGTAAATACATACTTCGCGCCTTCGAAACCCGGCACGTCGATATTCTCCAGCGAGAGAAAAAGATACTGTGGGCACGTTTCGGCATAAACAGGCAAGCCGCGGTCGCGCGCCTCACGCACCTTTTCCAGCGCCTCGTTGCAGGAAAGATGGACGATATAAACAGGCGCGCCCGCCATTTCCGCAAGCGCGATGGCGCGCCCGGTGGCTTCGCTTTCGGCGATCGTGGGCCGCGTCAAGGCGTGATATTTCGGCGCCCGTTTGCCCTCCGCCAGCGCCCGTTGCACCAGCACGTCGATGGCGCCGCCGTTTTCCGCATGCATGCAGATCATGGCGCCGTGCTTCGCCGCCGCCATCATGGCTTTCAAAATACTCGCGTCATCGAGCATGAACACGCCGGGATAGGCCATGAAAAGTTTGAAACTCGAAACGCCCTCCCGCACCAGCGCGCCCATTTCTTCGAGCTGCGCGTCGCCGAGGTCGGTGATGATGCAGTGAAAAGCGTAGTCGATCACGGCCTTCCCATCGGCTTTGGCGCGCCAAAGATCGAAGGCTTGCCGCAGGCTTTGGCCCTTGTACTGGATCGCGAAATCGACAAGGGTCGTCGTGCCGCCGTAGGCCGCTGCGATCGTGCCGGTCTCAAAATCGTCGGCGCTCACCGTGTTGCCGAAGGGCATGTCGAGATGCGTATGGGCGTCAATGCCGCCGGGCATCACATAGGCGCCACGCGCATCCAGAACCTTGCTCGCGTCTTCGATGGGCAGATCCCTGGCGATGGCGACGATGCTGTCCCCCAAGATGCCGACGTCCGCAACACAAGTGTCCGTTGCAGTGACCACCGTTCCATTTTTGATGACTGTGTCCAAGCGCATCCGTTCCTCCCGGCGAAATGACTGCACGGCATCTTAGGCCACTCGGCAAACCCGCGGCAAGCCGTTCCGCACACTGGATTCACCATCTGCGAAACTCCGCAACAAATCGATTGATGCCGTGGCGCGGAGCCAGTGCTAATATCGCCCGCGTCAAAGGCCTGTTCTTTCCCGGTGGAACCACTATCCACCGGGTTGCGCGTTTCAGGGCGTATGCCGCCGCTCTTTTCCCCCAGCGGCCGGGATTTCGCGCCCGCAACGTGAGGCCATCCGAAGCAGGAGGCGCAATGGCCCTGCACGAGACTGCTCCGAAGTTACACCCCGACAAATACGAAAGTAATTTTGCCGACCTTGTTCCCGCTATGACTCCGCGCCAGGCGCTGATCGAAGCCG
>JBGPTK010000083.1:0-14300 GCA_041490605.1 Terriglobia bacterium
AGCGCGCCGGTAGAGATTTCGGTGAACGGTTTCGTTTCCAGCGAGATTTGCATGATTTCCTTTCTTTCCCTTGAATTTTGTGGAGTGCTCAAGAACCTGGCCGTGGGCCTTGATGCGAATGCGCTAACTTACCGCCGGCGATGGCGGTACATCGCTTCCTTGGCTTCGTGGCGGTCTTCCTTTTCCCGTTCCGCGGCGCGGCGGTCCCAAACTTTTCTGCCCTTGGCGACGGATAGCTCGCATTTCGCCAGGCCGTCGCGAAAATAAAGCTTCATGGGAATCAGCGTCAAGCCCTTCTGCTGAATCTGCGAAGCGAGTTTATGGATTTCCCGCCGGTTTAACAGGAGTTTGCGGGGCCGCAGCGGTTCGTGATTCCATGGGCCGCCTGCCAGATATTGCGGGATATGGCTGTTAATCAACCATAATTCCCCGCCCCGCACTTCCGCGTACGCGTCGCGCAAGGTGGCTTTCCCTTCCCGGAGAGACTTTACTTCCGTCCCCAAAAGGACCATGCCTGCCTCGTATCGCTCCAGAAGTGTGTAGTTGTAGGAAGCGACTCGGTTTTGGGCGACAACCTTAACGCCTTCCCTGGACATCTTATCGTGCTTTGTCGACATCAGAGGCTATGATAGCTGCCGCTGTTAACTAGAAGCAAGTCAATAGGTTGCTGACCCTTGCTGGCTCTTCGCCCAGATGCTAGACTCTGTGGGTACTTTCCCATTTCGCGGAGGAACATGCATCGCCGCTCTCTGTGTTTATCGTTCTTAGTTCTTCTTTCCCTTTTGTTTGCCGGTTGCCCCAAAGGTAGCAGCGAATTTGATCAGGGTAGAAAGGCCGAGAATCTACAGGATTACGACACTGCTTTAATTCACTATGAGCACGCCCTCCGCACCGACCCGCTGAATGCCCTGTTCAAGCTTCGCATGACTCATGCGCGCTTTGAGGCTGCCCAATTTCACGTGCAGCAAGGCCAAAAAGCGCTGAACGCCGGAAATGTTCAGCAAGCGATTGCTGAATTTCAAAAGGGAGTTGCGATCGATCCCGCGAATGACGCCGCGGCCCAGGGACTGCAGAAATCCCTGGAGTTGGCAGCCGCCGCAAATCCGGGTCCAACTCCTCCCCCGTCCAAGCCGGACGAACTTTCCAACTTAATGAGTGGTCCGCCCGAGCTGAAGCCGCTGTCCCGAGAGCCGATCAACCTGAAAATGACGAACGAGGCGCGAATCGTGTTTGAAACGATTGCAAAACTCGCCGGCCTTTCCGTCATCTTCGATCCGGACTTCACCTCGCGGCGCATCTCGATCGAGCTGCCGAATGTCACCCTGGAACAGGCGCTCGACGCAGTGGCGCTCGAAAGCAAGGCGTTCTGGAAGCCCGAGACCAGCAACATCATTTTGGTGGCGCCGGACCAGCAGAACAAACGGAACGAACTCGAGGACGAAGTGGTGAAAACCTTCTACCTGGCGAACACGCTGGTTCCCCAGGACCTGACCGAGATCGTCACCGGTTTGCGCCAGTTGCTCGACTTGAAACGCATTCAGCAGGTGAACGCGCAGAACGCCATCGTGATTCGGGATACGCCCGACAAGCTGCTCCTCGCGCAGAAAATTATTCAGGATATTGACAAGGCAAAGCCGGAAGTTGTGATCCAGATTCAAGTGTTGCAGACGACCGTGGACCGGATTCGTGATCTGGGGATCCAGCCGGGCGGAAGCGCGCTTTTGGCCTTCACCCCGCGCTCTTCGCTTTCATCGAATACCAGCACGAGCTCGGGTTCAACCACCGGCGCGGCCACCACGGCTGCGCAAGTGACGCTGAATAATCTGAAGCACCTCAGCTCGGCCGATTACAGCCTCACTTTGCCGGGGGCCACGGCCAATGCCCTGCTCACCGACAGCGGCACGAAGATCATTCAGGATCCTCAAATTCGCGTGAGCGATGGCCAGACGGCCAAGCTGCGCATCGGCAATCGCGTGCCGATCGCCACGGGAAGCTTTCAGGCGGGAGTGGGCGTGGGCGTGACGGGCGGCGCGGGCGTGGTCAACCCGCTGGTGAATACGCAATTTCAATACATCGATGTGGGCGTGAACATCGACGTAACGCCGCGCGTGCACCCTGACGACGAAGTGAGCATGAAATTGAAGGTTGAAGTCTCATCCGTGGCCGGCTCGGTGAGCATCGGCGGCATCAATCAGCCCGAGATCGCCCAGCGGGTGATCGAGCATGATATTCGCCTGAAAAACGGCGAAGTGAATATTCTGGGTGGATTGATCGAGCGCGATCAAACGAAGAATTTGGCCGGCTGGCCTGGACTGCAGAAGATACCGTTCCTGCGCTATTTCTTCGCGAACGAACACACGGAATTGCACGATCAAGAAGTCCTGATCGTCCTGACGCCGCGAATCGTCCGCTATCCGAGCATCTCTGCCGAGAACCTGCGCACCCTGGCTTCGGGAACGAACAGCTCGGTCCGTGTCTATCGCGATCAGTCAAAACCGATCGCGCCGGCTCCCGTAACAACAACGCCTCCGGCGGCGCAACCGCCAGCAGCTCAGCCCCCCGCAGCACAGGCGCCTTCTTCCGGCGCTCAGTTGGTGTTCGAACCCGCAAGCGTGAGCTTGAAGCAAGGCGATACAACTACCATTGGCGTCGCCATCAAGAATGCTCAGGACCTCTATTCCATCCCGCTGCTTCTGCAATACAATCCCGCCGTGATCCAAATTGAAGAAGTGCGGCAAGGCGGGTTCCTGGAAAGCGGCGGGCAGCAAATTGCCGTCGTTCAGCAAGTAAATCAGCAACGAGGCCAGGCGATTGTTTCCGCTACGCGGCAACCCAACACGCCCGGCGTGAATGGAAATGGAACTTTGTTGGGAATCGTGGTTCGTGCCATCGCGCCGGGAACGTCAACCATTCAGGTGCTCCAGGTGAATGCCCGGGATTCGCAGCAGAAGCCCATGCCGCTGGCAACCGGGCAGGCCACCGTTACCGTCCAATAAGTGGTGAAAGAAATGCCTACAAGAATTCCCTTAAAAGCCGGCTCTCAAGCCGGTATGACGCTGCTCGAACTCATCGTGGCTTGCGGCATTCTGATGATTCTCTCGACCGCTGCCGCGCCCATGGCGCGCATGTCCATCCAGCGCCAAAGAGAGACGCGACTGAGAGAATCCTTGCGCGAAATTCGCACGGCCATCGATCGCTTCAAGGATGCCGCGGACAAGAATCAATTGCAGGTGAAGGCCGGCACGGAAGGATATCCACCCGATCTGCAAACGCTGGTGGATGGCGTCCAACTGGCGGGCGCGCCGGATCGCCGCGTGCGGTTTCTGCGCAGGATTCCGATTGACCCCATGACCGGCCGGGCGGATTGGGGCATGCGCTCGGTGCAGGATGATCCAGACACAATGTCCTGGGGCGGCCAGGACGTTTTCGATGTTTATTCGCGATCGACTTCGAGCGCGCTGGACAGCTCCCGTTATTCGGACTGGTAGTCGAACTGCATGAGTATTAACAATCCAAACTCGCCAACCGCGAAGAGATGCCCCGGCCTTCGCCGCGGCTCCACTTCATTCAAAAATCGTGAGAAGCCGCTTCGCGGCGAAAACGAGCGCGGATTCACGATGCTGGAATTGATGGTGGTGATGGCCATCATCTTGATTCTTGCCACGATTGGCGCGGGCCAATACCAAAAATCGCTCTTGCGCGCGAAAGAAGCGGCTTTGAAGCACGACCTCTTCGTGATGCGCCAGGCCATCGACCAGTACACCTTGGATAAAGAGCAGGCGCCGCAGTCACTCGACGATCTGGTTTCGGCCGGCTATATGCGCGAAATACCCATGGACCCGCTCACACGCCGCAAGGAATGGAACACCACTTCCGAAGAGGTTCTATCCACCCCGGATCAGACCGCGACAGGAATTACCGACGTGCACTCAACCTCGGATGCAGTTTCACCTTTTGAAAACACCGCTTACAGTTCCTGGTGAAGCACTCCCCAGCGGTGCGCAGTTCAATTCTAATCTATCTTCTAATTCCTGCGGCGGCTCCTTGTTCCATCAAGTTCTAGTCCCGGCTTCTTTTGACAGCCGGGGATGCTTCCGCTATCATGCTTACGCGGGGTGGAGCAGCCTGGTAGCTCGTCGGGCTCATAACCCGGAGGTCGTTGGTTCAAATCCAACCCCCGCAACCATGGGCTCGTTCCGCTAACGGCGGGACGAGCCCTCTCTTCTTCCACAATGTCTCGCGTATCCGGAAAATCCTACTTCGTTTACATTCTCTGGAGCGAAAGCGCTTGCCGCTTCTACATCGGAATTTCCGAAAACGTGAACCATCGCGTCACCCAACACAACCAGGGTCTAAGCCGCTGGACAGCGCGACACAAACCATGGATGCTGGTCTATCAGGAGGCTCAGCCCAACTACCGGTCGGCAAGACTCCGCGAGAACCAGTTGAAGCGGCAAAAGTGCGGCGATGGATTCTTTCGGCTTACGGGGCTTGACCGCCAGAAATTCCACAAGCATCCACCGCAGCCGGACTCATAATCCCGCAGCGCGGGATCGTTGGTCCCGCACTGCGGGATCCAACCCCCGCAACCATGGGCTCGTTCCGCTAACGGCGGGACGAGCCCTCTCTTCTTCCACAATGTCTCGCGTATCCGGAAAGCCCTACATCGTTTACATTCTCTGGAGCGAGAACGGCTGCCGCTTCTACATCGGAATTTCAGAAGACGTGAACCATCGCGTCGCTCAGCACAATTTGGTTAGCGTTTCAGCCTGCGTTTCTTGTAGGGCTTGAAGCGCCCTCATCTACGGGACCAATGGTTCAATGATTTTGCCGGGATTCATTCGGTTGTCCGGGTCGAGTGCGGCCTTGATTGCGCGCATGACCTCTAACGCGGGTCCGTGTTCAGCTTCGAGGTATTTCATCTTGCCCTGACCCACGCCGTGCTCTCCGGTGCATGTGCCGCCCAGGGCGAGCGCGCGCTTGACCAATCGATCGGCGAGCCGATGTGCCTCGGCCAACTCCGATTCGCTCGTCGGGTCCAGCACATAGGTCAAGTGAAAGTTGCCATCCCCGACGTGCCCTACCAGCGGCGCCGGAAATGGCGCGCTCAGATTGTCCTTCTTGGTCTCGAGGATGCACTCGGCCAGGCTGGAAATGGGCACGCATACATCGGTGACGAGTCCCTTGCTTCCCGGCCGGAGCGCCAACGATGCATAGTAGGCGGCATGGCGCGCCTCCCAGAGTTTTTCGCGGTCTTCCAGGCGCGTGGCCCACTGGAATTCGCGGCCGCCGTGCTCTTTGGCCAGCGATTGCACGGTGACCGCCTGATCGGAAACGTGGCGTTCGCTATCGCCGTGAAATTCAAAAAACAATGTTGGGGCAACCGGATAGCTGGTTTTCGAATAGCGATTCACTGCATCCATTTGAGTCTCATCCAGCAGTTCGATGCGCGCGACCGAGACTCCGAGCTGGATCGTCTCAATCACCGTCTCGACCGCGCCCCGAATATCCGCAAACGTGCAAATCGCGGCGGATACGGCCTCCGGCAGCGGATGCAGGCGCAAGGTAACCTCGGTCAACACGCCGAGCGTGCCCTCGGAGCCGACGAACAAGCGCGTGAGATCGTATCCGGCCGAAGACTTGCGGGCTCGCGTGCCCGTTTTGATGACGCGGCCGTCGGCCAGGACAACAGTAAGCCCGAGCACATTGTCGCGCATGGTTCCGTATCGCACTGCGGTGGTTCCCGAAGCGCGCGTGGCCGCCATGCCGCCGAGAGTGGCATCCGCCCCCGGGTCGATAAAAAACGTAAGGCCGGTATTTTCGAGCGCCTTATTCAGTTGAAGCCGGGTGACGCCGGCTTCCACCGTTGCGTCGAGATCGGCGGTGCTGATGCGAAGTACTTTATTCATCTCGCGCAGATCAATCGTGATCCCCCCGTGGATCGCGTTGACGTGCCCTTCCAGTGAAGTGCCGGCTCCAAACGGGATCACCGGCAAACGATGTTTCGCGCTGATTCTCAGAATCTCGCTCACCTCCGCGGTGCTGTGCGGAAAGCAAACTACGTCCGGTTGCGCGGAGGGATGATAGGACTCGCCGTGGCTGTGGTGATCACGGACGGCTGCCGCGGTGGTCGACCGTGCGCCGAGCAGCGGCTGTAATTCGGCAATGGCTTGCTCCAGGGCATCGGCTGGAATCGAACTGGCGTGCGCGCTCGTCATCACATTTGTCCCCAATGACGCTTCTCTTCAAGAGTTGCCATGCGGCTTGTTCCTGCTGGCTCCCCCAAAGTTTATAACGAAATCTGCAATCCTACGTGCA
Organism: Terriglobia bacterium; assembly: GCA_041490605.1. Taxonomy (GTDB): domain Bacteria; phylum Acidobacteriota; class Terriglobia; order Acidiferrales; family UBA7541; genus JBGPTK01. The sequence goes on from JBGPTK010000083.1 coordinate 6,319, forward strand.
TGGAAAACATGGCGATTCCAAGCTGGAAGGAGATTCGCAACAAGCTGTGACAGGAGCTGGCCTTGAATAAGAAGTAGCGAGATTCGCGTGAACTATGCCCAGCGTGGACCAGGGGAAACAACCTCGCGTGTGGCCGCTGAGGATACTTCCAAATTGTTATCAGTCCCGCTCGAGCCGGCCGTGACTTCGGCGGGTTCCCGGGGCAACATTCCCACCCCGTGATTTCTGCCAAGCTCCTTTGCCCGGTACAGGCCGCGGTCTGCCAGTTTCAACACTTCATCCACCGTGAGCGAAACCGCTCCGGGTTCCCAGGGATAAGGAGCCCATCCCACCGAACAGGTTCGGATCACCTGGTTCCCTCCCGAAATGGAGAAGGGCTTTTCAGCGAGAGCCGCGAGAATTTTTTCCGCCAGGATTTGCGCGTTCTTTCGCTCCGCCGCGCGGCAGACCACCAGGAACTCTTCCCCGCCCCAACGGATCAGGAAATCGGAATGGCGCACGATTCGAGAGAGCCGCCGGGCAACCTCGACAAGCACTTCGTCGCCGGCATCATGGCCAAATGTGTCGTTGATCACTTTGAAATGATCGAGATCGATCAGATAGAAGAGGACATCGCGGTGGTCGCGGCTGTATTTCTCCTCTTCCGCGAAGTAGGCGCGCGTGGCTTGATTCGCGTCGGCGGCGATCGTCGAGTAGAAAAACCTCCGGTTGCGAACGCCGGTTAAAGGATCGGTCAGGGAAGCTTCCTGCAACTCCTGGTTGGCGCGAGCGAGTTCCGTGCTTCGCTCGGCCACCGCAGCTTCCAGCCGCTTGCGTTCCGCCTGGTCGCGCCGGGTCCGCAGGCGCGTGAAGATCACAATCACCAGCGCCGCCAGCAGGCCAGCAAGAATCCCGGCCCACATTGTGCGCCACCAGGGAGCCAGGACCGTGAACGAGTATTTGGCGGTGTTGGAGCTCCATCCCAGATCCGCGGAGCCGCAGGAAACTTCGAAGGTATAACGGCCGGGCGGCAGCGCCGAGTAGCGCGCCTCACGCATCGAAGTCTCCGTAAACGCGGTTTCCAGTCCGTCCAACCGGTAGCGGCACAGAATCTGGTCCGGACTGCGCAGGGTCAAAGCCGCGAACTGCGCCGAAAACGAATTTTGCTTGTAGGGCACCTGCGGATTTGCCAGCCCCAGGTGCTCGCTGCCCGCGAATTCCGCGCGGGTCAGAACAACGACAGGAGTGGTTCGCGGCAATTCCTCCTGGCGAGGATCGAAGCGAGCGAGGCCGTGGCTGGTGCCGATCAGTATTGACTGGTCAGACTCCTGCCAGAAAGCGCCGCAATTTGTGTCATTCCAAAGCAATCCGTCGTTCCGGGTGAAGTTACGCATCGTTCCGTCCGGAGACAATCTACCCAGACTATTGTCCATCTCGAGCCAGGAGTTGCGGCTGCGATCCGTCCCGAGAAGGCAGACCGCTTTCGCTACATGTTGTAACTGGAGTTTTCCATCCGGAAGCAATCGAGCGTGCGTGGCGCTGTCTTCGTCGCCGTAGCCGAACCAGATTTCATCATTGCTGACGGCGGATATGGAACGAATGTCCTTGTCCAGCAGCCCCCCGGAAACCCCGAAGTGAAGCCAGTTTGTGCCGTCAAAACGAGAAAGGCCGTCGGGCCCACCCGCCCATAGAACGCCTTGCGGTGACAGGGAGACGAAGCTGGTTGTGCCCTGGACCGCCTTGGGAACCGGCACTTCTATAAAATTGAAGCGGCCGCTCTGTCGCCGGACGATGTGCAGAGAATCCACACCGTTCCACCACACGGCGCCATCCGGCCCCATCGCGATGCTGCCAATTGACGCCGCATCCTTGCCTCTCAATACAGGAACCGGAACAGGATGCGGGAGTGAGGCGTCAAACCAGGTGATCCCCTGCCCAGGCAAGAGCGCCCAAAGACCACCCTCTTTGGCGAGAAACAAGGATCGCGTGCCGCTACCGGCAAGTCCATTCGCTTTATTCCACGCTTGCCAGCGATGGCGGTCGATATCCCACATCGACAGAGCAGTATTGGTTCCCACCCAGAGGCGCTCGCGAGAATCGCGCACAATGCTCAGGACCAGGGGGTCCGGAAGTCCGCCTTCGTCGACCCAACCCGACCACTGATGGGAACCGGGCCAGCGATCAAGTCCCGCCCCCGCGAGCCCCACCCAAATTGTCCCTTCGCGATCCTCCAGGGCGGAAAACACAGCGCTGGAAGTAAGCCCGTTGGTTCGATCCACAACCTGCCATCCGTCCCGATCGGACCAGCGATAGAGGCCCGAGCCGGTCGGCAACATCAGATTCCCATGCCGGTCAAGAACCGGTGTTCCTTCCTGATTTGCTACGGGCAGGCCCTCGTCGTGGAATACAAGTTCAAGGGGTGAATCCTTGCGCGTATCCAGGGCGGCCAAGTGATTTTCTGTTCGAACCCACAGATGACCATGGCCATCCGGCACGATTGCCATGATGCGCCCGGCCGGCAGTTCCAGCGCTGAGAGCACCTCCGGATGCAAAGAACCTGGGGAAATACGCGCCAGCCTGCCCCCCGCAGCAAGCCAAATGGTATCGTCGGAACCGCGCACGATCGCATCAACGTGACTGCCTGGAAGTCCCTGCGCTATTCCAAGGACTGCTGTCGTGCCTTTCCTGGCGTCCACAACCAGGAGTCCATGGTCTACCGAAACAATCAGCCGTCCCGCGGAGTCCACCACGAATGATTGAGCGTTTGAAGTAAGTTCTCCTGCCTCGGCCGGGATTGTGATGGGAATGAAGCGCTGTCCCTCGAGGCGCGCCAGTCCCTTCCGCATGTGCGCCCAGAGTTTGCCATCCGGAGCCACGAGCAATTGGATCGCATGGACGCTGGGCAAGCCTTCAGCCAATCCGTACGGCACGACGTTTAGGCCGTCGTATCGGTAGATGCCCTTCTGGCTGCCGATCCAGAGGAAGCCTTGGGGATCCTGAGCTAGAGAGAGGACCGTGATGGCGGAAAGTCCGAAGCGGTCTCCAAAATGCTGAATGGCATAGTGAGGTTTATCCGGTAGAGGAATGTGGGTCTCAGGGCCTGCCTTAACGCCCTGCCCCGCTAGCAGCAGAAAAACGCACGCAGAGAGGGCCGCCCAGACATACCGATGCCAGCTACTTTTCATTGAATAGTCGCCATGACCCCGATCAAATAATCCTAATCAGATCAAGCGCACAGCGAAATGGTACTGGGCAGTCGAGGTTGTCTAATGCTGAACCTCCCATTCGAAACGGTCGATACGACTTGCCGGTGGCCTGTTAATTCCCGGAAAGGCGTGGGATGCGAGCGGAGCGGTGACGATTACGCCATAAACTGAGGCAACTGCCAACTGAGAATCGTGCCGTGCTCTCGTCTAGTAATTCTTCTTCAAGTCCATGCCGTTGTACATGCTCGCAACCTGGTCGCCATATCCATTGAACATCAGCGTGGGCCGCTTGCGAAATTCTCCCAGGCGGCGTTCCGTCGCCTGGCTCCATCGAGGATGGTCGACATTGGGATTTACGTTGGAATAGAAACCGTACTCATTCGAACTGGAGAGGTTCCAGGTGGTAAGCGGCTGGTCCTTTACAAATCGAATTTTCACCAGCGATTTGATGGATTTGTAACCGTATTTCCAGGGGATCACCATGCGCACCGGCGCGCCATCCTGATTCGGCAGCGTCTGGCCGTACATCCCCACGCACAGCAGCGCCAGCGGATTCATGGCTTCATCGAGGCGCAAACCTTCCACGTACGGGAGTTGGATTCCGGCCATCGGGCCTTTCGGCATCTGCTTCAAGTCGTAATAGGTTTCGAAGGCCACGTATTTTGCTTTTGGCGTCGGCTCCACCAGATTGGCCAGCGCGCTGAACGAATATCCGATCCAGGGCACCACGATGGACCAGGTTTCCACGCAGCGATGGCGGTAGATGCGCTCCTCGAGCGGAGCGATTTTCACGATGTCGTCCATGCTCAGTTTCCGAGGCTTCTTTACTTCGCCTTCCACGGAGACAGTCCACGGCGATGTTCGGAAGTTTTGAGCGTATTGTGCGGGATCGGTCTTGCTCGTCCCAAATTCGTAATAGTTGTTGTAGTGAGTCACGTCATCGTAGGGTGTGGGCTTCTCAGTGGTGCTACCGGCCCACTTGGTAACGCCGTTGAGCTTGGTGGCAGCGTCAGCCGAAACGGAGAGCAATTGCGAGAAATTTTCATACGCTTTCACTGCGCCAGCGGAAACCGCGAGGCCAAGCAGAAAGTTTCGCCGATCCATATAGAGGCGCCGGGGAGTGACGTCCGCATAAGTCAGATCCGCCGATTTCTTGATGAGCATTCTCCGCTCCTTCCTATCCGAGCCCGTTAACGGGCGCAATTAACCTGCCAACAGACAGATGCGCAGGCAGTCCAATGGAAACAAAATCCGTTTTCATTGCCGGCGAACCCCAAAAGTATCCCATGCTCATCCGTCTCGGGCAAATCGCCGGGCCCCCGCCTAAACTCGATTGAGTGAATCTTCCCCCTCTTGGCCGCTGCTCGCATGCCATGTAGTCTAGGATCCAACCAGTTCGTTACGGCCTTTCCTCGAATTTTGGTTTCTTTCCGCAAATGCAGAAAGCCGGCCCGGCACTCTTCGTGCCGCGGCCGGCTTCTGGCTAGCTCAATCCAAGTCTCGCGCGAATTGCTCGTGGTTCCAATGCAACGGCAACTATTGAGTTTTGAGCCGCGTGATCTCCGGTTGAAGTACTTTCCAACGCTCCATCTGCTCATCTTTCCGCTGTTCATAGAGCTGGAACACTTCATACGTCTGAGCCGGAGGCGCGGAATCGGCCCCCTCAACCACGTTGCCCAATTCCGCATATTGAGCGTCGAGCATGATGGGATAGACGAGCGCGGCCCAGCGGTTCACCGATGCCACTTGGATGAGCTGCCCTTCGATTTCGCCCATCTTCACTTCGACGGCATCGATGGCCTGCACCGTGGCGGGATTCGCGCGCTTACGGATGATTTCAAGCACGGAACGCGCCTCGCGAATCTGATTCACCGTGTTGTGCACCTCCGTGACGCGATCGCGGATTTTCACCGCAAATTCGTGCTGCTTCTCCAGGTCGGCCTGGCTCGCTTTCACGCGCGGATCAACTTTCACTTCGAGGGGAGCCGTATAGTCCTTCCCGACCACGGTCAGCTTCACCTGATAGGTGCCGGGCTCGACCAAAGGCCCGCCGCCATTCTGCAGTTCATTGATAGCCATGCCCGGCACCATCGCCGGTCCCGCCTCGCGGAAGTTCCAGACGAAACGGTTCATTCCCGCGCGCGCTGGTAGATTAGCGCCCCCGGGGCGACCGGCGTTTCGTGCGTTTCTAGCCGAGCCGCCCGCGCCTGCCTCTGCGCGCCTCTCGCTTACGGCGTGGTGCACCACCTGCCCGTGGCTATCCGTGATGTCGAGCGAAATCGGCTCGGAAGGCGCGGAGCCCAGGTAATAGTCGATCACGGCTCCTGCCGGGGGATTCTGTCCAACGTTCTTGCGTGCCCCGCCGCCGCCGAAGCCGCCCGCGCCGCGCTCGCGGTACGCCACCGCGGGAGTGTAAAGATGCGCCGCTCCCGAGGCGACCGATGCGTTGGCCTCCCGAAGCGGGGTGATGTTGTCCAAAACCCAGAAGGCCCGGCCGTGTGTTGCGGCCACCAGGTCGTCGCCACGCACTGTCGTATCGTAGACAGGCGCGTGCGGCAGATTCAACTGCAAGGACTGCCAGTTGGCCCCATCATCGAACGAAATGTAAATGCCGGTCTCCGTGCCGGCATACAGCAAGCCTTTGCGCTTGGGATCAGTGTGAACGGAGTGCACATAGTCCTTGGGGGAAATCCCGTTCGTAATTGTGGTCCAGGTCTTGCCAAAATCCGTGGTCCTGAAAATCATCGGCCGGAAATCATCCGAGAAGTGCAAATCCGCCGCCAGGTACGCAGTGCCGGCATCATAGGGCGAGGGTTCGATCAGATTGACGCGCGTCCACTCCGGCATCGATTTGGGTGTGACGTTCGACCAATTCTTTCCGCCATCCTTGGTAATGTGCACCAGGCCATCGTCCGTTCCCGCCCAGATCAGATCCCTCTGCACGGGGGATTCGGCCACCGCGTAAATCGTATCGAAATATTCCGCGCTCGAATTATCCGGAGTCAAAGGCTCGGGAGTCGATTGCTGTTTCGTTTTATCGTTGCGCGTCAGATCGGGGCTGATGATGGTCCAGCTCATGCCGCCATCCGCCGTCTTGAATAGAACTTCGCCGCCAAGATACAAAACATTCGGATCGTGAGGCGAAATCTGCATCGGAGCAGTCCATTGGAAGCGGTGCTTCAGCTCGGCCGCCGGGTGCGCGCGTGCCCCGAACCAGGGAGAGATGTTCTGAACTTGTCCCGTGTGGCCGTCGTAACGGGTGAAGTGTCCATTGTGATCGCCGCCATAAACAATTTCCGAATCGCGCGGGTCCGGCCAGATAAATCCGGATTCCCCGCCGCCGACCGCGTGCCAGTCGCGCTCGTCGATTGCGCCGCTATCGCTGCGGCGAAGAATTCCGACGGTGGTGTTGTCCTGCTGCGAGCCGTAGATCCGGTAATTGAAATCGTTGTTGGTCGAGACGTGATAGAACTGCGCGGTGGGCTGGTTATTCTGTGGAGTCCAGGTAATGCCCCCGTCAACTGTAATTGTGACGCCGCCGTCGTCCGCCTCGATGATGCGCTTGGGATTGCTGGGATCGATCCACATCTGGTGATTGTCGCCGTGCGGGACCGGGAGCGAATCGAAAATTCTCCCGCCATCGGTCGAGCGGAATACACCCAGGTCGAGCAAGTACACCGTGTCGACATTTTGCGGGTCGGCATAAACGTGATTCTGATACCAGGGCCGCACCCAGATCGGGTCATTATTTACCATCTGCCAGGTGTCCCCGCCATCGTCCGAGTGATAGAGAGCATTTTCCTTGGCTTCAATAATCGCGTACACGCGATTCGAATTGGCCGCCGAAACCGCCACGCCGATTCGTCCAAGAATGCCGCCGGGAAGCCCGTGGCCTTCCAGGTGTTTCCAGGTGGCGCCGCCGTCGCTTGACCGGTAAAGCCCGCTCCCCGGACCGCCGCTGATCATCGTCCAGGCCGCGCGGCGGACTTGATACATCGCCGCGAATAGAATATTCGGATTGTTCGGATCGGCGGCCAGATCCGTCGCTCCGGTCTTGTCGTCCACGTACAGAATTTTTTGCCAGGTCTTGCCGCCATCGGTGGTGCGAAATACTCCGCGCTCTTCATTCGGGCCAAAGGCATGGCCCACCGCGGCCACCAGGACATTGTCCGGATTGCGCGGATCGATGATGATCGCGGCGATGTGTTGGCTATCGCGCAATCCGATGTTGGTCCATGTCCTGCCTCCATCGATCGACTTGTACATTCCGTCGCCGTAGGAAATCTCATTGCGCAGGCACTGTTCGCCCGTGCCAACATATAAAATGCCCGGATTCGATGGCGCCACCGCGATGGCGCCGATCGAAGCCACAGGTTCTTTATCGAAGATCGGTGTCCAGTTGGCGCCGCCGTCCGTCGTCTTCCACACGCCTCCTGCCACAGCCCCAAAATAATAAGTGTTCGGATCGCCGGGCACTCCAGCCACGGCTTCCGCCCGGCCGCCGCGGAACGGTCCAACCAACCTCCACCTCATGCCATCGTAGAGGTTCGTTGGCAGTGATTGCGCAAAAACGCCAGATGCCAAAAGAAACAATCCCAATATTCCAGACAGACAAACCAGATACACGCGGCAACCTCGGCCACTCGTCATGACGTCCTCCCCTGGATGAATTGCAAACAGCGAAGTACTGCCACCGCTCAGCAGCCGTGCCTCATTGTGGATGCTCGAGCTGGTGATAAATCGTTTCGGCGTTATCCGCGAAAGTGGCGTGGAACTGCGGATACTGGCGGAAATCGG
>JBGPTK010000084.1:0-14196 GCA_041490605.1 Terriglobia bacterium
CCCAGCGTGGTCCGCAGCTCTTCATTGAAACGGCGCAAATTGACCAGATCCTGGAGCAGCGCCGGCCGCTTGCGCCCGTCGGTGGTCAGCAGGAATTTTTGGTAGCCGGCATCCCACAGCCGCGCGAAGAGGCCCTGCTTCAAAAGAGCGGGCAGTTCCGTCAAGTTGAAATCGCCCTCGGGCGCCTTCCTCATTTCCGCGGCGCAACCATATTTCTCGATGCGCACCACTCCGCCGGTATTTCGCACGGTGAAGCCGGCGCTTGGGAGTGCCTCGAGTTGCGCGGAACTAAATTTCTGTTTGATGTACCACATGGATCTCTAGGGTAAGGACTCCGGGCACTGGCTGTAAAGGTGAAATTTCATGGCTGGCGAGGTAATGGAAGGAACAACGAAATTAGTCGCGCCGGGGAAGGATGTGGCGCATCAAAAGATATGGGACCGAATAGGTCGTATATGCTAATCTCAGTTCAGCGTCGTAATCTAGCCAATCAACCTAGACATAGGGCCATTCCCTACATGGTGCTGGGTGTTTTTCCAAAATCCGTGATGTTATTGAATACATGGAGGCTTGCGGCGCATCTAAGTTCCCAACGCGTGGGGGCCATTGACCTATGTGGGATGGAGAGAAGCTAAAGTGGTTGTCAGGGGTCTATCGAAGCAATGAACGCCATTCAATCAGCGACAGTCGAGGATTCTCCCCGCCAATTGTGCCCTCGTGGGGATGAAGAGTTCCTCAGCCGCATCGGCAACACTCCCTTATTGCCGATAAAACGTGTGGTTCCGGACTTCCCCAATGTCGAATTCTATGCCAAGGCCGAATGGTTCAATCCCGGGGGGTCTGTAAAAGACCGGGCGGCCCTGCGGATGATTTGCGATGGGGAGCAGTCGGGCGCGCTCGAGCACAGCAAGACCATCCTCGACGCAACCAGCGGAAATACGGGAATCGCCTACGCCCTGATCGGCGCCGCCAAGGGATACCGCGTCAAGCTCTGCTTGCCGGAGAGCGCGACGGAAGAGCGCAAAATGATTTTGAAAGCCTATGGCGTCGAGCTGGTGTTCACGCCGGGCGGCGAAGGCTCCGACGGCGCGATCCGCCGCGTTCGCCAGATCTACGCGGCAGATTCGGAACGATATTTTTACCCGGATCAGTACAACAATCCGGCGAATTGGCGCGCGCATTATGATTCGACGGCGCCGGAAATCTGGGCGCAGACGCGGCAGCGCGTCACTCATTTTGTGGCCGGCCTGGGAACCAGCGGAACATTTGTGGGCGCCACGCGACGTCTGCGGGAATTCAACCCGGAAATTCGCGCCATCAGCGTGCAGCCGGATTCCTCCTTCCATGGATTGGAAGGCTTGAAGCACATGGCCAGCGCAATCGTTCCAGGAATTTACGATGCCGGTTTGGCGGATGAAAATTTGTTCGTGAAGACGGAAGACGCTTACCAATTGGTCCGGCGCCTCGCGCGGGAAGAAGGTTTGCTGGTGGGAGTTAGTTCCGGAGCGGCGCTGTGGGCCTCGATTGAAGTGGCGCGGCGAATCCCGCGCGAGCAGAATGCCGTGATCGTCACCGTGTTCCCGGATTCCGGCGACAAATATCTGAGCGAACGATTTTGGAACGAGCCATAGAAAGCGTGTAGAGGAAACTGAAGTGCCGGGAGCATTAAGAATCAGCGACGATTTGTCGGCTCGAATCCGCGCTCATGCGGCGGAAACGTATCCGCATGAATGCTGCGGAGCTCTGCTGGGCCGCGAGGGAAACGACGGCCGCGAAGTGCTGGCGCTGACGCCGCTTGCAAACCGGCGCGACGATTCGCCTCGCAACCGTTTTTCAATCACGCCGGAAGATGTGCGGCTGGCGGAGCAAACAGCGCGCGAGCAAGGAATCGATTTGATCGGATGGTATCATTCGCATCCCGACCATCCGGCCGAACCCAGTGAATTCGATCGCGAGCATGCCTGGCCGTGGTACAGCTACATCATCGTCCGGTCGGAAGCGCAGGGAACGAAGGAAATGAAGTCCTGGCGGTTGGCCGATGATCGCGCTTCCTACGCGAATGAACCGCTCGAGGCCGGCGCGCCCGCGGCGGCTCAACGCCAAAATTGATTTTTTCGCGGGACGATCCCGCGAACTGTAAAGGAGAATTCGGATGGCCGTGAAAGTAATCATTCCCACGCCGCTGCGGCAATACGCAGGCAAACAGGAAAGTGTGGAACTGCAGGCTGCCAGCGTGGGAGAAGCATTGAACTCGCTGGTCGGCAAATATGCCGAGCTGAAAAAACATCTCTACGCCGACGATGGCCGCCTGCGCAGCTTTGTGAACGTCTACCTCAACGACGAAGACATCCGTTTCCTCGAACGAGAGAAAACACAAGTGAATGAGGGGGACACGATCAGCATCGTGCCTTCGATCGCCGGCGGGAGTCGCTAAAGATTCAGGAGAATTTTCAATGGCAACAACGAAACTCGAGGCAGGCGCGCACGTTGCGCTGTCGAACGAAGAAATTTTGCGCTACAGCCGCCACCTGATCATGCCGGAAGTGGGAATGGAGGGGCAGCTCAAGCTGAAGCAGGCCAAGGTGCTGTGCGTGGGCACGGGTGGGCTGGGCGCGCCGCTGGGCCTTTACCTGGCCGCCGCGGGAGTGGGCCGGCTGGGCTTGATCGATTTCGACGTGGTGGACTTCACCAATCTGCAGCGCCAGGTGATCTTCGGAACCAGCGACGTGGGAAAACCGAAGATCGAAGCCGCCGCCTCCCGGCTTCGCAACATGAATCCCACGATTCAAATCGATACCTACGAAACGCAACTGACCAGCGAGAATGCGCTGGATATTTTGCGGCCTTACGACATCATCGTGGATGGGACCGACAATTTTCCCACGCGATACCTGATCAATGATGCCTGCGTGCTACTGGGCAAGCCGAACGTCTATGGCTCGATTTTCCGCTTCGAAGGGCAAGCCACGATTTTCGGCTACCCGGGCGGGCCGTGCTACCGCTGCCTGTATTCGGAGCCGCCGCCGCCGGGACTGGTGCCCTCCTGCGCCGAGGGCGGCGTGCTCGGCGTGCTTCCGGGAATTGTGGGCTCCATTCAGGCCATGGAGACGATCAAGCTGATTTTAGGCAAGGGCGAAACGCTGGTGGGACGCCTGCTGCAATTCGACGCCCTGGCCATGCGCTTCCGCGAATTCAAACTGCGCAAGGACCCGGCGTGCCCGATTTGCGGCGAGCATCGCACCATTCACAAGCTGATCGATTACGCGGAATTTTGCGGCATTCGCGGCGAAGAAGCTCCCGCTCCGGCGGCCACCGTTCCGGAAATCACGCCGCGCGAATTGAAAGCGCGACTCGATCGCGGCGACGACCTTTACATTCTCGACGTCCGCGAGCCGCACGAATATCAAATCTGCAACATCGGCGGGCATTTAATTCCGCTCGGCGAGATACTCAAGCGCGTACACGAGCTGGATAGCTCGCGCGAGATCGTGGCGCATTGCCGTAGCGGAAAGCGTTCCGCCGAAGCGGCCGAATTTCTGCGCAAAGCCGGTTTCCGCAAAATTTGGAATTTGAAGGGCGGAATTCTCGCATGGTCCGACGAAGTGGATTCGAGCGTTCCGAAGTATTAAGCGGGCGATCTTCGGCAATCGCCCGGTAATCCTGTTACCATGTGCAGCGCGGTAGGAACTCGATTCCGCGCGGAGGCATGAATGGCTGGCACAAAAATCTTGGCCTTGAATAACGGCCCACTTCGCATCGAGGGAGATTTCGAAATTCTCGATCCCGAGGGAAAGGCATTCGGTCTGGCCGGCCGCACGGTTATTTCACTGTGCCGCTGCGGCCACTCGCAGAATAAGCCGTTCTGTGACGGCTCCCACAAGACTTCCGGGTTTCAAAGCGATATAAAAGCGCGAGAGTTACCCCCACCCAAGCCCAAAATCTGATCCTGATCTAATTTTGAAGAGCCGTCCCTTCTCCGTTTTCGCGATTCGAATTGGGAACCCACTCTGGCAACCGCGCAAATCCTATTCATTCGAGAGTGTTTGTCCGCTGTTTGCCCTGGGCAGATAGGGACCGTGCCCGTACCCTTTCTACACGAAGGCAGCGCAGGTTTTCCACAGCCAATCAGCGCCAGGAAGCCCTAGTTATTGCCAAACTATCGTAAATAAACAGCTTAAGTGTATCTCGCGCTGGTACTAGAACGGCATCTCATTTGCTCTGATATTCGCCGGGTAGGGGACTGGGCATTTTGCCCAGGGTAGGGGAGTGCTGTGGATACGATAGAAAAATCAAAACAAGGGGGATGGAGTTGGCCTGTCTTCTGGACCGTGGTTGCCTGCGGATTCGGATTTCTGGTTTTCAAACTTCGTCTTCTCAACTTTGTTGCCGACCCGCTGCTCGACCGCTATTTGGAGATGGCCGGCAGCCTGGTGGCCTTCACCTTCGCGGCCAATGCGCTGGTGCGCTTTCGCGGAGCGCATGACCGCATCTCGCTGATCCTGGCCTTCGGCTTCGTTCTTTCCGGTTTGATCGAAGCGGGTTCAAGCCTCACTCAATCGAATTTTCTTTTCGCGCCTCCGGGCACTCCGCTGACGGTCCCGCTTTCCTGGATGGTGGGCCGGACTCTTCTAGCGCTGCTGCTGGTTGCCGCGTTGGTGGTCGAGCGCCACGTTCCGGTTTCGCGAGACCCCACGCGCGAAATCATTGCGGCATCGCTGGTGGTCGGGGTGGTCGCGTATTTGACGAGCGCCGCCTATTTCGCCGTACCCGTGGAAGCGGCGGTGCATGTGGGCGCCTGGATTCCGCGTCCTCTGGACTTCGTGCCCGCGGCGATTTTCGCCGTGGCGGCCATCGGCTATTGGTATCGGCTGGCAAACGTCGATTCCGCGCTGGATCGAGCATTGTGCGCGGCCGCGGTGATGAACGTCGCCTGCCACTTGATGATCAGCCAGTCGCAGCATTTGTATGATGCTCCGTTTATCTACGGCCATTTCCTGAAGGTAGCCAGCTACGCAGTCGTATTAGGCGGCGCGCTGCTGGATAACGGGCGCTTGTTCGATCAAGTGAGCGAAATGGCCAAGAGCGATCCGCTCACCGGCCTGGCAAATTACCGGCGCCTGCTCGAGGTGATGGACAATGAACTGGATCGCGCGCGGCGCTCGCAACGGCCGTTCGCGGTGGTCTTGCTGGACCTGGACGGCCTGAAGCAGATCAACGATCGCCACGGACACCTGATCGGCAGCAAGGCGATCAAGCGGCTGGGCCAGGTGCTGCGCGTCCATTGCCGGTCCACAGACACCGCGGCGCGGTACGGGGGCGACGAATTCGCTCTTGTCCTGCCGGAAGCGAGTGAAGAAGCCGCTTCAAGCGTGGCTGCTCGTATTTGCGAGCGGCTGGCGCAAGACCAGCAGGGCCCCGCGATCACGGTGAGCGTGGGCGTTGCGCTGTATCCCCGCGACGGCGTCACGATCGAGAAATTGCTGGGAGCAGCGGACCGCGCCCTCTACGCGATGAAGGCTCGCGGCCACAAGAAGCTGTCGTTTTCGAAAGTTGCCGCGTGCCTCTGAGATGCTGAAGATTCCGGGGAATTATTGAAATGGCCAAGCGCGAAGAAAATACCGAATTGTTTTCCGTGCCGCGGCGGGAAGCCCGCCTGCCCATGGCGGTTGGCGTCCACATTGCCGGCTATGAAAAAATGCCGGGCGTGGAAACTACATTTACGGAAAACGTCAGCTCGAACGGCGCGCGCGTGCTGAGCACCCGCCGCTGGCAGCCGGGTGATTCCCTGGAGATCACTACGCTGAGTGGCGCTTTTCATGCGCTGGCTCGCGTTTCTTACTGCGAGCCGGAGAGCGGCGGATTTGTAATTGGAATCGAGTTCCTTAAACCGGCTGGGGCATGGGTCATCACCAACTCCACGGGTCGAAGGGAAGCACCACTACAATAGAGGAACGCGGATAGCCAAGAAATTGGCGCGCAATCTGTCGTTCGCAGGGACGCCGGCAAGAAACACTTGCCGGCGTTTTTGTTTTCATTCGAATAGCAATTTGTTGTTCAGGGCTGCGGCTGGGGCTTCGGACGGTGCTTCAGCTTGGGATAATCGGGGTCGTTTGCGGGGTCCAAGTGGGAATTGGAAGGGCCGCCGGACTCGCTGCCGGTCGTGTTCACCGGTTGCACGGCGGCTACCGCTTTGCCGGGAAGCGAAACCGGCTGCTCGATCGACACTTCAAACGGCATCCCCGGCTCCAGATATACATCGGCGCCTTTTCGCGCCGCCATCATGATCAGGGCGACTGCCGCTCCCGTGCCACCGCCAATCGCCGCGCCCTTGGCTCCCCCAATCTGAGATCCGATGATGGTTCCTTGCACGCCGTACATGGCCAGGTTGAGCAAGGCTGCCGCGCGGCTTTTGTCCGGCCGCATCCGGCCGTGGCCGTTCATATCGCTCGAATCGATCTTTGCGGCCACTTCGGATCCGGTCCCGTTCGTCAGTTCGATGCGGTTGACCTCCACGCGCAATGTGCCGGAGCGTCCGAAGGCGCCCGGTTTCTTGGCTTCCACCACTTTGCCGGTAAAGAGCGTGTCGGGGGGAATCACCATTTCGCCGACGGGCAACGCTTCGTTGGTCCGGAAATTCACAACTTGCCCGACCTTCGAAATGCGCGTGCTGAGAGGCGTGTCGAGTGTGACGGCCATGCGCGTTCCGGCCGGGACCACCACGGTCTCCGGCACGTTCAGTCGAACGGGCGGAGCGGGAGTTGGAGCCGGCGCCACAGGTGACTTCGCGGGCTGCGGAAGCGGAACCGCGGTTGCATCGGGCGCTTTGGATGGTGCATTTGTATTTGGCGGCGGCGCGGAAGGCGCATCAGGCGGCGGAGGCGGAGGAATTCGAGGGTTGATGACCTGCGGTTGCTGAGCAAGCAAAGGCAGGGAAAGCGCGGCGAGCGCAAAGGCCAGCAGAATCGGTCTCGTTTTAGAGATCCGCCGCGTCATTCGCATCAAGGAATGCACCCTCCGGGGCCCTGGTAATTAGGTGCAGGCGGCGCCGTAAGGTTGCCTGGGGCGTAGCCCGGGAAAGCGATGTGAGCCCAAAAGCTATTGCACAAAACCGACATTCGGCTCCGGGACCGGGCCTGATCCTTCGGGTATCGTACCAAACTGCGCTTCATAGCGGACGATATTTTCGCCCAGCGCGCGCAGCAGCCGCTTGGCATGGCTGGGACTGACGATCAGGCTGCCAACGAGCTTTCCCTGGGGCACGCTGGGGAAGAGGTAGATAAAATTCAGGGTGAATTCCTCGGCGTTGTGGTGAATCATCACCAGATTCGAATACTGGCCAAGCAATTCTTTTTCGTCGGCTTTGATCTGAACCTGTTCTTGTTTTACCGCTTCGGCCATTGCGCCCTCCCCGGAAATTGAACGTCCACTATAGCAAAGGCCGGTGCCCGGCGGCAGCATTCTCCGCCGGTGATGGTGAATTGGGTTCAGGTTCGAGATGGCGGTGAACTGTCCCTTAGCGGAACAACGGACAGATGAGCGACGAAGAAACTATCTGTTGCTCAGGTATTTGGGATTTGCTCCGGATTCCTCGCTCCGCTCGGAATGACCCCGAAGCGGATTTCGCCGCAGACTGTTGGCGGAACAGCGGAGAATTGGGCGCGCAACAAATTATTCGAAGACGAACCGGTTCCTCCGGGCGCGTCGTGGAAATCTTGCCTGCTGAAATTGAATTTGCGCGGAGGCGTTGCGCTTCTGGGCGCACGCGAACAATAAACAATTTGATTTTTGGCGGAGTTAAGTGTAGTTTACTTTAGGAGTTCATCTCGGTTAACTATGCCGGCCTCAGACACGCCCAATTTCGTTGCGGCAGCCCACGCGGAAGCCAGCGTTGCCGGCGCGCTCGCGGCCGGCAAACCCCGCAAAGCGCCTCGCGAGTTATGGTTTTATTTCGGCCCCGCTTTCGTCGCCTCCGTCGCTTATATGGACCCGGGCAATTTCGCCACCAACATCGAAGCGGGCACGCGTTTTGGCTACCAATTGCTTTGGGTGCTGCTGTGGTCGAACGGAATGGCCATCCTGGTGCAGTATCTGGCCGCCAAGCTCGGCATCGCCACCGGCAAGACGCTTCCGGAAAATTGCCGCGCGCACTTTTCGCGTTCGATGAACCTGTTTCTGTGGTTCGCGGCGGAAGTGGGAGCGATGGCCACCGACCTGGCGGAATTCCTGGGCGCGGCGCTGGGATTTTATCTTTTGCTCGGTTTGCCGATGCTGCCCGCCGCAATCCTCACCGGCGCAGTGGTAATGCTGATCCTGCGGGTGGAGCAGGCGGGATTCCAGTGGCTCGAGCGCGTGATCATGTTTTTCGTCGGCATCATCGGCGTCGCCTACGCCGTGGAAGTCTTTCTCAGCCACCCCAGTTGGGGACCGATCGCCCGGCACGTGGTGGTGCCAACCATAAATAGTTCTTCGATCTATGTGGCGGTGGCGATGCTGGGCGCCACGGTGATGCCGCACGTGATTTATCTGCACTCCGCGCTGGTGCTCTCGCGCCGCGAAGCAACGGATCGCGATGAGCATCGCCATCGCAAGATGGAATTGGCCGACGTGCTGGTGGCGATGAACGGCGCGTGGCTGATCAATTCCGCGATGGTGATCATGGCGGCAGCCGTTTTTTTCGGCCACGGGCTAAGCGTCAGTTCGATTGAAAGCGCTCACCACACGCTGGTGCCGCTGCTCGGACGATTCGCCGGCTTCGCGTTTGCCGTGGCGCTGCTCTGTTCGGGACTCTCTTCTTCCACGGTCGGAACGATGGCGGGCCAGGTGATCCTGCAGGGATTTCTGGACATCAAGATCAGCATCTTCCTGCGCCGGTTGGTGACCATGATTCCGGCAATCGTGGTGATTGCCATGGGGCTCGACCCGCTGCGCGTTCTTATCTTGAGCCAGGCGATTCTCAGTTTCTGTCTCCCCTTCGCCTTGATTCCGCTGCTGGTGCTCACCCGCCGCCGCGACGTGATGGGCGTGCACGCCAACCGCCGGCTCACCAATGTGCTGGCGTATATCTCCACCGCGGTAATCCTCTCGCTCAACGCCTTTTTGCTTGCCGACATCTTCGGTGTAAAATTCTGAAGGGTTGTGGTCCCGCGGTAAAGGGGCGAAAAGCTTCGCATCATTTATTCAGGGCAGTGAGGAGTGAAACTTTGCGGATTTTCCCTGAGAAGCGCGCCGCCATGCTGCAATGCGCCGGCGTGGTTCTTTTCGCGGCATTGGCGATTGCAGGCGCGGTGGTTGCACACCACCACGACGACTGGCCCGTTCCCGGCGAAGCGAAAGAAAGGAAAAATCCCGTGCCGGTGAATGATTCGACGCTGGCGGCGGGGAAAGCCACTTTCGCCGAGAAATGCTCGGATTGCCACGGCGAGAAAGGGGACGGCAAGGGACCCGATGCCGACATGTACGCGCCCGCTCCCTCTGATTTCACGGATGCGGATATGATGAGCGATATGAGCGACGGCGAAATTTTCTGGAAAATTTCGGAAGGCCGCCGCCCCATGCCCAGCTTCAAAAGCCGCCTGACCGAAGAGCAGCGCTGGCAGTTGGTGAATTATTTGCGCACGTTTGCCGCAAAACCCGCTCCCAAAAAGTAGGGGCAGGTCCGCGTGCGGGCCTGCCCCTACATAGAATTAATTTCTGTTGGAAACGCCGGTGAAATGTTCGCGGGCTTATTTTACCTGCGCGAGCGCCTGCGACACTTCATTCAAATCCGGGACGGTGGGGATGTCGTATTGCTTGAACCAGGCAATCTTCCCGCCCTTATTGATGATGGCGATGGCGCGGCCGGTAATTCCCTTGTCGGCCAGGAACATTCCGAATTTGTCGGCCACGGCGCCGCGCGGCTGGAAATCCGCGAGCAGCGGATACTGAATGCCCATTTTCTCCGCGTAGGCTTTGTGCGACCAAGCGCTATCGACGCTCAGGCCCAGCACCTGGGCATCGAGCTGCTCGAATTTCTTCATGTCATCCACGAAACATTTGTGCTCGTTGGTGCAAACCGGACTCCAGTCCAGCGGGTAGAAAACAAGCACGACGTTTTTCTTCCCTTTGTAGTCGCTTAACTTCACTTCCTTCTGGCTCTGGTCTTTCAAGGTAAATTCGGGAGCCGCTGCTCCAACCGCAATTGCCATGGTTCCTCCTAGGAATTCGTTTGCGCAGAGAGTGAAATAGGACTGCGTATCCGCGTCGTGAGGGCATCATCATAGCCGAACCCGCAGCCGCAGACAATTCCGCCGCCGTTTCCGGCCATTCGGTTCGCGGGGCAGGCATCGTCCGGCAGCGCGACCGGGCCGTTGATTCTCCCCATTGCAGGCAATCTGCTACCATGCTGTGGGCGGAATAATCATCTCGATGATAACTGGAGTAAGAACATTGGGACGCGTAACGCACGAGCAAGCCTATCTGGGAATCGAAATTCGATCGAACAGCCGCAATTGGTGGGCGTGGCTGAAAGGCACGCCGGCCGAATGCATCCACCTGGATCGCGAGCAGGATTGGATGGCGACGCTGGTGCCGGATGTGCTGTACGTGCGCGGCAAGGCCGCGACACGGCGGCAGCCGAAACGTCCGGAAATTTCGCTTTGCCGGCCGTGCCTGCTCGGGGTGGTGGAGAGCGAACTCGCGTCGTATCCGGGGCGCGTGGTGGCCTTCGAGCCCGATCCGGATTTGTTCAGCCAGTACTTTTTTGTGGGCACGGGCGATTTCGAAACGGCCGGGCTTCAAAAGCAAGTGTGCGGCGCGATCGAACAGCGGCTGGGGCAGGAACGAGGCTCGTGCGAGGAATGTTCGAGGCCGGCCAGGTGGCTGTGGTTCTCGCGCGATCAGGTGGCAACTTTGGACGACGTGGTCGCAATCGCCGCCGCGCCCGGTGACCAACTCTGCTCCGTCCACGGCGCTGAAAAATTCTGCCGCGCGCTGGTGAACATCCCCGAGGCCAATGTGTTCTACATGAATTTGCCCTACGGAGATTCAGGAGCCTACGTTTGGATTTAACCGGGTGCGCCGTTGGTTGTAATTCCCATGCCGCCGGCAGCGGCCGGTGAATCGGGGGGAAGAGCCGTTTGCGGTGAATACGAACATTGCGCCCGGCCGGAAAAACAGTAAGAGCAAATCTCCGTCAATAATGGCAAAATTCGGGATCGTCGGCCAATTCTAGCGCGGGCATCGAAACGCTCGCCGCTCTGGGGGCTTTATGGCGAGCTCAGCAAGGCTTGGACCATCCATGCCACTACGCGAACTGGTGGAGAAATATCTGGCGGTCGCGGGCGAATTCGGCACGCCGATCGCGCTCCGTAACTTCAAATTGCCTCGTAAGGACGCGGAGAGCATCTTCAGCCTCTTCGACGAGGACTACCACATCAGCCGTTTCTTCCATTTCTCGTCCTCGAGCGAAGGCGGAGAACCCTACGGCATCAACGGCTTTCCCTACACTCACGTTTCCATCGACGCCGAAGTGAAGACAATTCTGTAGTCTTTCGCGCAGTGGCATCTAGAAGTGGGAATTGATCGGCGCGCCGGCTCACAGCGCGGCGTTTCATTCTTGAACAGTTGCGCGCGCATGGGATAAATTCTCAATGCGGGAATGCTCCTCTCCCTCGCGATCCGCCAATCAACGCGAACATCAAGCAAATTCAAAGTGTTTCGGGCAGAATTCCCTTTGGTCTTCGAATTGCATCTCTTCCACTCAGACGCGCCGAAATTGAAGAATCAAGAGAATCTGGAATCATGTCGATAGCTGAATAGCAGGCGGGCAGCTCGTGCTTTTCCCCCTGCGCCAGGCATTGGTTGTCCAGATCGTGAATGCCCATTCCAAAGATTCTCGTGCAACGGAAGTAGCAGCCTTGTACGCTCGTTGGAGCCTCGAATGGCCAGCTCGGAGGTCGTAAAGTTGGAAGTTGCATCCGCCGTCAAAGCCCCCCCGGAATTCGATCAGCAGAGCTTCGAGAATGAAGAGGCGCGCGCAGTTCAGCAGGCCCTCTTGCCGGCCGGGCCGCTGATTGCTCCCACATTTGAGATCGCTTTTCGCAATCAAGCCATCGCCGAAGTCGGCGGCGATTTCCTGGACTATTTTTACCTGGCCGATGGGCGCCTGGGTTTTTATCTGGCGGATGTGGTGGGCAAGGGATTGTCCGCGGCCATGTATGCCACGCTGGCGATGGGAACGATCCGCGCCATCCACAAGTCCGGCCAGCCGCCAGGAGACGTGCTCGAATTATTCAATCGCCGCCTGATGGTTCGTCCGGTGCCGCGCCGGTTTTGCGCCATCCAGTATGCCGTCCTCAACCCGGCCACTCTGCAGATGGACTGCTGCAACGCCGGCCTGCCCTATCCCATCCATATTTCGGAGGGCCGCTCCCATGCGCTGGAGGTCGGAGGAATTCCTTCCGGCATTTTCGACGCCATCCAATACGAACAATACTCCCTGCAATTGGCGCCAGGCGATGCCGTGCTGTTTGCCACGGACGGTGTGCACGAATCGGCGGATTCCGATTTCAACGAATTCGGATTCGAGCGGCTGGTTGAATTGTGTGGAGCCAGCAGCCACGACTCAGCGGAAGTGCTGCTCGACCGCGTCTTAGCCGCCGCCAAGGATCATTCCGGCGGACGTCAACAGGATGACGTCACCGTCGTGGTCCTGAAAGTCTTGCCGGCCGCGAAATAATTTCCCTGATTCCGTCCGGGCAAAGAATCGCGGACTTGACCGGCCCGGATGATTATTTCTGCGGGACGGCCACGTGCTGCAACCGCTGCGTGAGTTTTTCCTTCTCGAAACGAATTTCCTCGGGCAGCCGCGCGCCGAATTTATCGTAGAACTGGCCGATCGATTCCACTTCTTCCGCCCAATTCGCGAGATCAACCAGCAGCAATTCTTCCATTGCCGCGCGCGAAATATTCAGCCCGTCCAGCGTCAACCCATCCGGCGTAGGCACGAACCCGATGGGCGTCTCGGCGGCCCTGGCTTTGCCTTCGATGCGCTCCAGCATCCACTTCAGCACGCGCACATTTTCGCCGTAGCCGGGCCACAGGAATTTTCCATCCGCGCCTTTGCGGAACCAGTTCACATGGAAAACGCGGGGCGGGTGCGCCACGCGCCGGCCCATCTCGATCCAGTGGCGGAAATAATCCGCCATGTTGTACCCGCAGAAGGGCAGCATGGCCATCGGGTCGCGCCGGGTGACGCCCACCGCGCCAGTGGCCGCGGCCGTCGTTTCCGAAGCCATGATCGAGCCGACGAACACGCCGTGCTGCCAATCGCGCGATTCGTAGACCAGCGGAGCCACGCGCGCGCGGCGCCCGCCGAAGATGAATGCGGAAATCGGAACGCCGGCGGGATCTTCCCAGTGATTCGAGAGGCTGGGCGCCTGCCGGGCCGGCACGGTGTAGCGCGAATTGGGATGCGCCGCCGGATCTTTTCCCGGACGCCACGCTTGTCCTTTCCAATCCACCAGGCCATCGGGTGGCGGGCTGGTCATTCCTTCCCACCACGGTTCCTGCTGCGCCGTCATGGCCACATTGGTGAAAATGGTATTGCCGTGCAGCGCCTGCATCACGTGCGAGTTCGTCTGGTCATTCGTGCCGGGCGCTACGCCGAAAAATCCCGCTTCGGGATTGATAGCGCGCAAGTAGCCATCCGGGCCAACGTGCAGCCAGGAAATATCGTCGCCGATCGTCCAGACCCGGTAGCCCTGGTCTTCGAGGGCCGAGGACATCAGCGCCAGATTCGTCTTGCCGCACGCGCTGGGAAACGCGGCGCACATGTACGTCACTTTGCCCCCGGGATCTTCCAGGCCCAGGATGAGCATGTGCTCGGCCATCCAGTTTTGCTCGCGCGCCATCCAACTGGCGATGCGCAGCGCGAAACACTTTTTCCCCAGCAGCGCGTTGCCGCCGTAGCCCGAGCCGATGCTCCAGATCAATCGCTCTTCGGGGAAGTGCAAAATGAATCGCCGTTCGGGATTTAAATCGCCCAGCGAATGCAGCCCCGGCACAAAGTCCGATGAGCTGCCCAGCCGCTCCAGCGCCACCTTGCCCATGCGCGACATGATGCGCATGCTGGCCACCACGTAGGGGCTGTCGGTAATTTCCACGCCAACCTTGCTGTAGGGCGATGCCGCCGGTCCCAGAATGTAGGGCACCACGTAC
>JBGPTK010000085.1:0-14117 GCA_041490605.1 Terriglobia bacterium
CCTGGTGACGCGCGTGACCACCGACGTGGACGCCCTCAACGACCTCTTCGCCGCCGGCGTCGTGGCCATGATCAACGACGCGTTTCTGCTCGTTTTCTTCGTCGTGGCCCTCTTGTACATCAATTGGAGGCTGGCGCTCGCTACCCTCAGCGCTTTGCCGTTCATGATTATTTTCACCATGGTCTTCCGCACCAGGGTGCGCGACGCCAACCGCCGGATCCGCACCGCGATTGCCCGCATCAATTCTTTCTTGCAGGAGCACATCAGCGGCATGACCGTGGTCCAGCTCTTCAATCGCGAGAACAAGGCCGCGCAGGAATTTGAAAAATTAAATCGCATCCACATGGACGCCTACAAGGATGCCATCAACGCGTTTGCGCTCTTCTACCCCTCGGTCGAGTTTCTCAGCATGGCCGCCATCGCGTTGCTCTACTGGGTCGGCGGCCTGCGCGTCATTTCCGGCATCATTGATATCGGTGTGCTCTTCATGTTTATGCAGCTCGCCTATCGTTTCTTCCGCCCGATTATGGACTTGAGCGAAAAATTCAATATTCTCCAGACGGCGATGGCGGCATCGGAACGCATTTTCCGGCTGCTCGATGAGCCGCTGGGGACCGGCGCGGAAGCAACCGCGTTCATCGCTACCTCTGCCGCTGCGGCGCCTGCTGCCAGTGCTGCTGTCACGGCTCCCGTTCCACTGGGCAAACAGGACCGCAAGCGCGTGCTCGAAAATCCTCGCGGCGAAATCGAATTCCGCAACGTCTGGTTTGCCTACACCGGGGGCGCGATTCCCGGCGATGCCGACTGGGTTTTGCGCGATGTCTCTTTCCGCGTCGAGCCCGGCCAGACCGTCGCCATCGTCGGACACACTGGCGCGGGCAAGACCACGCTGATCCAGCTCCTCTTGCGTTATTACGAAATCCAGCGCGGCCAAATCCTGCTCGATGGCGTGGATGTCCGCGAACTGAGCGTGCAGGGGCTGCGGCGCGTGTTCGGCATCGTTTTGCAGGATCCGTTCTTATTTACGGGAACGCTCGAATCAAACGTCCGGCTCGGCACGGAAGGCATCGACCGCGCCACGGTGGAACGCGCCCTTCGCGAAGTCGGCCTCGGTGATTTCCTCGCCGCGCTGCCCGGGGGTGTGGATGCGCCCGTCAGCGAGCGCGGCTCCACATTTTCAGTGGGCCAACGCCAGCTTGTCAGCTTCGCCCGGGCCCTTGCGCACAATCCGAAGTTCCTGATTCTCGATGAGGCCACTTCGAGCGTTGATACCAAAACCGAGTTGCTCATCCGCGAAGCGCTTGACCGCCTGCTCGAAGGGCGCACCGCGATTGTGATTGCCCACCGCTTGAGCACCATCCAGCACGCGGACCGAATTCTCGTTTTTCACAAAGGCCGTTTGCGCGAGCAGGGCTCGCACCAGGAATTGCTCGCGCTCCGCGGCATCTACTACCGGCTCTATCAGCTCCAGTACAAGGACCAGGAACTGCGTATGCCGATTCCTTCTCCCGATTCAACGCGGACGCCCTTGCGGCTCGATGAGTAAGACGCACGCGCTTGTCCAATCTCATCGAACAGATGTTAATCTCGATGTGTTTAACCGAATGGTATTCCCGGTGATCTCGCGGCGTCTCTGTTTGCCTCCCATTTCAAATCGTGGAGTCACACCTTGACTCCCCCGCAGATTCTGATTTCCGCCGGCGAAGCTTCCAGCGAGATGTATGCGGCGCGATTGGCCACCGCCCTGCAACAACGCACCGGCGCGCATCTTTTCGGAATGGGCGGTCATCGCATGAGCGAATCGGGTGTGGAACTCGTAGCCGACGCTCGGGAAATCGCCGTCGTGGGAATTTTCGAAGTGCTGAAGAAACTCCCCGTGGTGTTCCGCATCCGCAGGCGGCTGATGAAGGAAGCCGCTGCGCGCCGTCCGGCGCTCGCCATTTTGATCGATTCTCCAGGTTTCAACCTGGGACTGGCGCGCCAATTGCGAAATCAGGGTGTGCGCGTCGTCTACTTCATCGGTCCGCAGGTATGGGCCTGGCGGCCGGGGCGCGTGCGCTGGATCAAAAGACGAGTCGAACGCATGCTGGTAATTTTTCCTTTTGAAGAAGAGTTCTACCGAAAACATGGAGTCGCGGCAACCTATGTCGGCCACCCGCTCGTGGATCAAGTTCGCGCCAGTATGACGCGCGACGAGTTCTTCACTCAAAATGGGCTCGACCCCAAGCGGCCACTGGTCGCTGTTCTCCCCGGCAGCCGCCCCGGAGAAATCAGCAATCATCTGCCGGTAATCCTGGAGACCTGCAAGCAATTGCGCAGTGAATTGCGGCCTGCTTCGCCTCAATTTGTTCTCGCAGCGGCATCGAGCCTCACCGCCCAGGATTTCAATCCCTACCTGCACGGTGTTCCGGACGTAAGGGTCATCGAAGGTCAAACCTACAATGTGCTTGCCGCCGCTGATTGTGCGATCGTTTCCAGCGGCACTGCAACTGTTGAAGCAGGGCTGCTCGGCGTGCCCATGGTCGTGATTTACCGGCTTTCGCGCTTAACGGCCTTTGTTGCCCGCCGTCTCGTCAGCACTCCTTTTTTCGGCATGGTGAATCTAATACTCGGGAAGGGCGTGGTGCCGGAGTTGATTCAGGATGACTTTACTTCGCAAGCCCTGGCGGCGGAAACGAAACACTTGCTTGCTTCTCCCGCCGCGCGGGAGGAGATGAAGCGTGATCTTGGTGAATTGCGGAACAAAATGGGGCCCGGCGGCGCCATCGATCGCGCAGCGGAAGTGATTGCTGGAATGCTGTGAACGTGAGAAAAACTTCGGGCGCGGGCAACTTTGGAGCTTAGTCTGCATCTTAGAAAGGCGAGAACATTATGCTCAATGCCGGTACTCGGCCCCTTATTCACGACATGCTCAGAATGATAAGCGCGGTGGCTCTATCGTTACTCGCCGGCGCGGGTGCGCAGGCGCAGGCGCCGAGGGTGGAATCATTTCGCGCCACTCATTACGAAATTGAAGCCACGCTGCGGCCGGCAGACCAGACCCTCACCGCCAAAGCCAAGGTGACGTTTGTGGCCACGGCTGCTTCCCATGAAGTTTTGGTGGAACTGCATCAGGACCTGAAAGTTGCCGCGATCACCGGGGCCAACGGCAAGCAGTTGCCTTTCGATCGCGACAACAAGAATCCGCTCAATCTGACGGTCAGCCTCCCCGAGACAATTGCGCCAACCCATGAAGTGACGCTCACCTTTGATTATTCCGGCCCTCTGAATAACGAAGATGACAGCCCCACACCCGGAATTCGTTTTGCCTCGATCGAGCCGAAGGCCGCCTATCTATTGCTTCCCGCTCGATGGTTCCCTCTCACCGATTTTCCATCGAATCGTTACACGGCCACTTTCAAAATCATCGTGCCGGAATCATTCGCCGTGGTCGGCACCGGAAAATCCTCCACTCCCTCCATGGTGGCTCCCGGCGCGGCCGGTGGCGCGGGACAGGTGGCGTACACCTTCCTGACGGAACGCCCGGAGCCGGCTGGAACTTTTGTCGCCGGAAATATTCAGCTTGCGCCGGTGCGCGCGGAAGGGATGGAAATTTCCGTATACACGCCGCCGGGCCAGGGCGCCTCGGCAACAAACTATGCGCAGGATATCGCTCAGATCGAAACATTTTATTCGAGCGAGTTCGGCCCTCTGCCCGATCCGAATTTGATTCTGGCGCAACTGCCGGATGGCTCTCTGTCCAGCTATTCCGCTCCCGGAATTATTTTGATCAGCGCGCATCAATGGAATCCGAAGCCGAATCTCCGCCTGCTCGCGCAATTGGTGGCGGGCGAGTGGTGGGGAAATCAGGTCCTGCCCGCGGCATTCTCCGATAGTTGGCTCTCGGATGGGCTGGCGCGCTATTCGGAAGCGCTGTATGCCGAGCACACCGGCGGCGTCGCCAGCTTGCATCGCTCGTTGGAAGATTTTGCTGTCGGCGCTTTGATGTACGATACTGCCGCGCCAATCGCCCAAGCGCAGCGGCTGGGTGATTATTCGGAGGAATATCGCTCGATTGTGGCCAACAAGGGCGCCATGGTGTTCCACATGCTTCGCACCACCATGGGAAATCAGCCTTTCCAGGCCACTTTGCGCGACTTCTATTCGAAGTATGCCGGAAAATCCGCAAGCATCGACGACTTTGAGAAAATCGCCGAATCCAAACTGGCCAAGCCCGCCGGTGACGATCCTCCGGTAAATCTGACGGCGTTCTTTTCCCAATGGCTCAACTCCACCGGCATTCCGGAATTCAAAATCGAATTTATCGTCTATCGCGTCAAGGCGGGATTCAAAGTGGTCGGCAAAGTGACGCAGGATCTCGAAACGTTTCACATGCCGGTCGAAATAAGAGTGGAAACCGAAGGGAATCCGGAATTCAAATCGATTAACGTAGTGGGGCTTTCTTCGTCCTTTGAAGTCGATACGTTCGGCCGGCCCAAACCCAATGGAATCACTCTCGATCCGAATAACAATCTGTTGAAATCGAGCCCGCGCTTGCGCGTCCGCGCGGCTGTGGCGCGCGGCGAGGGGCTCGCCGAGCAGGGCAAATATTTTGAAGCCATTCAGGAGTATCAGAAGGCGCTCGATGTTCAGGGGAATAATTCACTGGCTCATTTCCGCATGGCCGAGGCCATGTTCTATCAGAAGAATTACCAGGCCGCCGCCAATGAATTTCGCAGAGCGATCGATGGCGATCTTGATCCCAGCTACAAATGGGTCGAGGTTTGGAGCCACATCTATCTCGGAAAGATTTTTGACCTGACCGGGCAGCGCGAACGCGCCGTCAACGAATATAGCAAGGCGCAGGAGATAAAAGACAATACCGGCGGCGCCCAGGAAGAGGCCGGCCGTTATCTGCAAAAACCGTTCCAGCTGGAAAGCGCGCCGGCCCCCAAAGCGACCCAATAAATTTCGCCGGCCAAAGTTCCGCTCAGAAATCAACATTTAGACCGGCTCAAGCCCGGTCAGCCGCGGGCGTTCGATTCCTTTGTATTGGACGAACACTTGAAATGTCTCTCCCATTCCCTCCGGATGAATCAGGTTTTTCAACAACAGCCGCGCGCGAACGCATTCGGTCTCGCCGTCACCGTCTTCGTAAAGGTCGGCAAATTCATTTTGCCTGCCGAGCGCAAGCAGGAAATGGCTCTGAGAGACCAGGCCCGCGCGCTCCAGTCCAGCCGAGCGGCCCCACAAATCGAGAGCCGTGAAATTAACGTGCGCCGTCAAATCCTGTTCGCCAGGGGCTCGATCGTAATCCTCGCTCGTGCGATGCTGTTCATACGCCAGCAAGGTTCCGCGCATGTGGCGCTCGTTGTAGAGCTCAGCCGCCTCGTGCCCGTAATCGATGGTGAGAATAAATCCGCGGCCCAGGCGCGCTCCCGCGCTTTCGATCCATTGGCAGGCCGCGAGGCCGGCTTCCGCCTGTTGGCCTTCCGCGAGTTCAATCCTCTGTCTGGAGAAATATTCCGTAATTTCGGGAGTGGAGAGTGCCCCGCTTGTTTCGATCAATTCTTCGCCTTTGAGCCCGGCGAATATCTCTCGCAACGCCCCTCGCTCACGGATTACCCGATGAACCGGCAAGGCATCGAGAAGCTCGTTCGAGAAAATGCATCCCACCGGAACCTCTTGCGGAATTTCCGGCGCCGAGATGAAGCGATTTGCGTTGGAATGCCGCGCCAAGGCAGCCGCGTGCGCTGAGCGGCGCCCCTCCGAACTTTCCACCGCGACGTAGCGCAGCGTGGAATAAAACTCGCCGAATTGTTTTTCGATGAAATCGAGAATGTGTCCGGCGAGCCGGCCGCTGCCGGCTCCGCATTCGACGAGCCAGAATGGTTCCGGCCTGCCCAGCGCCATCCACATTTGATGAAACTGCCGCGCCAGCAACCGGCCAAAAATCGGATGAACGTCCACGCTGGTGTAGTAATCGGCGTGGCGGCGCGATTCCGCCCGGCTGTAATAGCCGTGCTCCGGATGATAGAGGCAGGCTTCCATGAATTCCGCAAAAGTGATCGGGCCGCTCGCGCGAATGCGCCCGGCCAACAGGGCGGCAAGAGGAGTGCGCACCGCCGGAGGCGCCATCAATTTTCCCGCTGCGGATTGCGCGTGAACATTTCGATGATGTAATCGTGCAGGCAATCGTAGAGATGTTTCTGAAACGTCCAGGGAAATTGCTTGTTTTCGATTTCGCGCCGCTGAAGCTGAAAGAAATAGGTGTGTATCTCTTCCCGGGGCGGCGTGAATTGGATTCGCACTTCCACGCCTTCCCCAGCCGTGCGCGCGTCAAAAACAAACAGCGGATGTTCGTACTGCACAAGTTGCTCGCGCACGATTTCCACCAGATCGCTCATAACGCCGCATGGAGCCCCGCAAGCGTTCGCGCCTTTGCGGCAAAATGCAGGAAAGCCAACTTGCGATTCATTGCAGTCGAAAATAGACGACTCCGTAGCATGGTCATGATCCCGCCCCGCCCTGTAATTGCATCTCGCTCCAAACCTGTTCAAAAACATGAAGCGCGGCGTCATCGAACAAGACGAAGTGAACTCTTTCAATCGAGGTTGGCCGCTTCAGATGCTCCACCACTTCCCGCAGCATGATTTCGGCGCATTCGCGCATCGCGAAGCCGGCGATGCCCGTCCCCACCGCGGGAAAAGCCATCGTCTTAATGTTCCGCTGTGCGGCGATGCGCAAGGAATGCGCGATGGAACCGCGCAGTGAGCCGGCCGACGTCCTTCCTCCCAGTTCCATGCTGGCAGCGTGAATCACAAACCGTGCCTTCAGCTTTCCGCCCCCGGTGATCGCGGCTCCCCCCACCGGCACCGGTCCAATTTCATTGCACTCGCGCTGGATTTCGTCGCCACCTTTCCGGCGAATCGCTCCCGCCACTCCGCCGCCCAACTGCAAATCGTTGTTTGCGGCATTGACGATGGCTTCGACGTCCATCTCGGTCAGGTCGCCCTGCAGAAAACTAATCTTGCTTGAGGCGCTCATCGCTCCACTCGCTCCCGTGCTGGTCATCGGCGGCCTCTCCCGTTTTCGTCCGCTGCGATTATTTCTTCTCCGCGGCCTGGCCGTATTCGTAAACGCCCCGGCCCGATTTTCGGCCCAGCCGGCCTTCCTTGACGAATTGCACCAGCAGAGGGCATGGCTTATATTTTTCCCCGAGCGTCTGATGCAGGTATTCCAGAATGCTGAGCCGCACATCCAGCCCCACCAGATCGACCAGCTCAAACGGCCCCATGGGATGATTCAGGCCAAGTTTCAGGGCTTTGTCGATGTCCTCGGCGCTGGCGATTCCGGCCTCCAGCATGTAGAACGCTTCGTTGCCGATCAGCGCGTTGACGCGCGTGGTGACGAATCCGGGCGATTCGCGAACCACCACAACTTCCTTCCCCATCCGCACGCCCACCTCGCGGCACGCTTCGAGCGTGGCCTCCGAAGTTTGCGGTGTGCGCACAATTTCGAGCAGCTTCATCTTGGGCACGGGATTGAAGAAATGCATCCCGATGCAATTTTCCTGGCGGAAAGTGATCTCCGCCATATCGGAAATGGAAAGTGACGAAGTGTTGCTCGCGAAAATGGCGCCAGGCTTCGCGAACTTGTCCAGAATCGTGAAGATTTCGAGTTTCGATTCCATTTCCTCGGGGATGGCTTCGATCACCAGATCGGCGGTGCGGCATGCGTCTTCCACCCGCGTGGCGGTGGAAATTTGCGCGAGCGCCTGGTCTCTCGCTTCCGGCGTCACTTTTCCCCGCGTGACGCCTTCGTCGAATGCAGCGCGAATATAGGCCGCTCCTTTTTCCAGCATTTGCTCGGAGACATCTTCCAGAATGGTGCGGTAGCCGCCCAGCGCCGAAGCGTAGGCGATGCCCCGCCCCATCGTCCCCGCCCCAATCACCGCGATTGTTTCGATCATTCCCCTGTCCTCGAATTCATCAAATGCCTCGATCCTTCAGGCAGATTCCGCTACACTGGAAACAAGCGCGCGGCGTTATCGTACAAAATCTTCTGTTTGGCCGGCTCGGAAATCGGCAAGGCCCGGAATTTCTCGATATTGCCGCGGACGCCGGGAACTCCGGGACCCGGCCAATCCGTCCCGAACAAAACCTTACCAGCGATTTCTTCGAGCCGGGGAAAATACTCCATCAACTTCTGCGGAGGAATTCCCGAAACATCCATGTACATATTCTTGTGCCGGCGGACCAGAAAAAAAGCTTCTTCCATCCACAGCGGGCGCCCGCCATGCGCCAGAATCACCACCAGGTCCGGGTAATCCACTGACACATCGTCGGCCAGCATGGGCTGAGCGTACAAATTCCGCGCGCCGGGGAAAATGGAAGTGCCGGTGTGAATCATCACTGGCATCTGGATTGCCTGCGCCCGCTCGTACATCGCCGCGAGCGGCCCCAGGCCATCGCGATACGCATTGGGTGCGAACAACTGATGCGACGGATGAACTTTTAATCCGCGAATCCCGATCTTCGCCAGGCGATCCACTTCCGTGCCCGCGTCGGCAACATATTTCGGATGCACGGACCCAAACGCCAGCAGCCGCTTGGGATTGGCCGAGCAATAATGCGCGATCCAGTCATTCACTTCCGGCGGAAACCCGATCACGTCGGGGCTGACGTAATTGATCAGGCCGGCGCGTTCGATCTCGGCCGCGTCCAGATATTTCAGGAAATCAGCGGAGCTCGCGGAATATTTTACGACCTCGTCGTAATCGCGGCGGCCGCGCTTGATCAGTTCGTGCGCGTGCGGCTTAAACATCTCCAGCGGCTGAATGTGAATGTGAATGTCAATGATAGGGGGCACGGGTTTGGCAATCTCCAGTTTTCAGGCCATGGGCCGGATAAGAATTATACGGGATTTGGGGATTTTCGCCATTTCCGCTGCACTCTCATGAACGGATGCGCGAAAGCGTCAAAGCAAATTGGTGAGGGCTTCTTCGTCGAATCCCAGGACGATCTTTTTGCCGCGAATCACAATGGGCCGGCGAATCAGGTTCGGATTTTCGGCCATCAGCTTTAGAGCTGCGGAACGCGAAGGGGGATGCTCGCTCATGTTCCGTTGGCGATAGAGTTCATTGCGGGTGTTGAGAAAGGATTTGTAATCCCGCTCGCCAATCAGTTTATCCAGCTCAACGGCGCTCAGGCGTTCCGTCGCCAGATCGCGCAATTCCAGTTCCGCGCCTTTTTCTTGCAAGAGACCTCTTGCTTTGCGGCAAGAGGTTCAAGTGGGTTTTTGGAGGAATTTTATTTTTTCTTTGGACATATTGAAATGATTCCTCCGCTCAGCATTTCCGTAATTGCAATCACGGTCAATACCGGGGCACTGTGGGATCGATATCGACGGCCCAGCGTTCGATGCCGCCGTTCATCGAGCGGGCGCCCGCAACGCCTTGCGCGCGCAACCAGGCGGCAGCATCCAGGCTGCGCATTCCGTGGTGGCAGAAGAGGATCACTTCCCCCGCCTTCTCCAATTCCGCCAGGTTGCCGGGAATCTGTCCCAATGGGATCAGCTTTGCGCCCTCGATCTTGGCGGTCTGGTGCTCCCAGGGTTCGCGCACGTCCACGAACAGGAATTTTTCGCCCCGGTCGAGGCGTTGTTTCACGTCGCGTGCTTCGATTTGCATGTCATCCATAAGTTTCCATTTCCGCAATCATCGCCGGCTCAATCTCCGCGGCCAATCCGCTCAGTAGCCAAAATCCGCCGGAGCGGAATAGGCATGCTCGCGCACGCCCAATGCCTCCGAGCGGCAAGCGCCAAGTTGATTCATATACTCGGGGCGATCCGGGATGCGGACGACCCAGCGTTCCAGCCAATGTTCGAAATCCTCCAGTTTGCGGCTCTGCTCATGATATTGCGTGAAGAAAGCATGATCCCGGCCGTAATAGCCCTGCACCGGCGAGGGGTGCGCGCCCCAGGGATCCTGCACGACGGCGGCAACCAGAAATCCCGGCACCAGGGTGCGATTTGGGTCAGAGGCAATTACATCCGGCGCAACAATTTCCTCGGCAATGATGATCACTTTGCGCGCAGCCCGCGCGCCATCCACCGCCACACCCAGGTTTCCCCAGATGTGCGCATTGCCGAATTCGTCGGCGCGCTGGACGTGCAGGATAGTGACATCGGGGCGCAGCGCGCGCACGGCCACGAGTTTTTCTTCGCTCACGGGCGAAGAGAACTCCCGCAGATTTCCATTCTTCGCGAGAATGTCGCTGCCGAGCGTCGCGTAGGTGGGCATGAACGGGACGCCCAGCGCGCCCGCGTGCAAGGCCAGCGCGACCGTGAAATTGGAATAATCCACCAGATCGACGCGCCGCGGAACATTTTGCTCGACGGCCCGCCGCAGGCAGTAGGCAACTCCGGCGGAGACGTTGCCGACCCACGCGGCCATCACGCGGGAGACGCAGCCTGCGCCGATCATCTGGTCGAAAAGAATATCGGAGATGGGGCCAACCAGCGTCAGGTCCCGGCGGCCCTGGCGGATCATCTCGTGCCCGGCGGAGAACGGAATCATCTGTTCCATCTGCGCGCCCATCAGCACCATGGCGCCCGAAGGCACGTGCCGCGAGATGGCTTCCTGCATGGAAAGAACTTTTGATGTTTTGGTCATCGTCAGCGCGTCCAGAAGTGGTTGGGATCGAGCGCGCGCATGGCGGCGAGCTCGCCGGTGGATGGTGCGGCCGTTTCGAGCAACTCGTCGGCAACGGAAAGCGTCCAGCCGGTATTGGTGAGGACCTCTTCCACGCGCACGCCCGGGTGCACGGAAGCCAGGAACGCTTCGCCATCGCTGCCGAAACGCAGCACGCCGAGAGTGGTGATCACCGCCGAGGGCCCGGAATTCGCGGGGAGGCCTTGCGCCACTCGCCAACCGTTTCCGCGGCCGTGGCCCGGCGAAGTGATATGGCCGGCGCGTTCGCGCAATCGATTCTTTTCGTGAGCCATCAAGACGACCGTCCGCCGCGCGAGACAGGCGATGTCGCACGCGCCGCCGGAACCGGGGAGACGGAAGAGCTGTCCCTCGCGATGACCCCAGGTGGAATTCAAATTGCCGAAGCGGTCCACTTCGGCTGCGCCCAAAAAGCCGACGTGAACGCGGCCCTGCTGCAACAGGGCCATGATGTCCAGCATTTGGCCGCACAGCGTTGCGCCGCGCAGATTGGGCGGGTCAGCCATGGTGTAGAGCAATTCGGGAGCGGGAGTTTCACGGATCACCCCGTTCTCGTAAAGGCCGATCGCATCGGGCGCGTGGGTCCGCTTGGCCACCAGGAATGCCAGCATCGGCAGGCGCATGCCGACGAACACCAGTTCCTTGTCGGCAATTTCGCGGGCCGCGGCGGCGACCATCAGTTCGCTCAGAGAGTAGTCGTGAGTGGTTTCTGTTTGCGTTTCTGTTGCCACGGTTTGCTCCATTATTTCAAATGGACCTTAACGTAACTCTGCTCTGCTCGCTAACGGCCCTGAAAGGACGGCTGGCGTTTTGCCAGGAAGGCTTCGAGGCCTTCCAGGCAATCTTCCGAATGGAAACATTTCAATTGGTTGGTGATCTCGTCGTTCAGAGCGCGTTCGAGTGCGCCGCGCTCGCCTGCCACCACTGACTTTTTCACGGAGCGGACGGCGACGGGGGGCGCGGCGGCCAACCGCTCAGCCAGCGCGCGCGTTTCCGCTTCCAGTCGATCGTGCGGCACTACGCGGCTGACGATGCCCAATCGCAGAGCGTCCGCGGCGGAGAGGCTTTCTGCCGTGTAAAAAAGCTCGGCGGCGCGCGCTATGCCGACGAGTCGCGGCAAGTAATAGGTGCCGCCGAAATCGGGGTAAAGCCCCAAGCGCGCAAAAGCTTCGCAGAAAGAAGCCTGATCGGAAGCGATGCGAATGTCGCAGGCCAGCGCCAGATTCATTCCTCCACCGGCAGCCGGGCCGTTCACCGAGGCGACCACGGGCTTGGGCATGTCGCAGATCGTAAGGCAAATTTCCTTGCCGGCCAGCAACAATTTTTCAAGTTCCGGGCCCGCGTTGCGTTTGCGCACGTCGTGCAGCAGGGCCAAATCGCCGCCGGCACAAAAGCCGCGGCCGGCGCCGGTCAGCACCACCGCGCGAATCGAGGAATCGTTCGCTACGCGAGCGAGCGCATCCACCAGCGCGCGGCCCAGTTCAACATTCAGTGCGTTCAATCGCTCGGGGCGGTTCATGCGCAGTGTGGCGACCGCGCCGGCGCGCTCCTCCAGCACGAGCGAGTTGTTGGTCGCCGAATGCGTTGCTTCGGTCATTGGCGTTATCCCCTGCTGACTACTGATCTTCCATCCAGAGCGCGGACCGCGCGCCCTCCCCGGGATGACTCTCGAAACTACTTCAGAACATGGCTAGTCTTTCAGGCGCTGCAAAACCGCGGCCAATTTTTTGAAGTAGCGCATCTTTACGCCGCTTCCTTTGGCATTCTCCGTATTGGCGGAGGGCAGCACGAACACCTGGGCGCCGTAGAGCCGGTCCTTTTGCAAGCCCAGCTTGCAGGCGCCGCCGGCAAATTTATCGTAGACCATCTTTCCGTGAAAGGCGACGACGTGCGGCCTGAGCTCCTCAAGTTTTTGCGCCAGCAGCACGCGGCCCTCCAGGTATTCGCGGCGCTCGATCTCTTCGGGAGAGCGCGTGGGGCGCTTCACCAGGTCGGTGAGCCCGATGCCGAATTCGATTAACCGGCGATCGTCCTGATAGCCGAGCGGCTCCGGAATTACGCCCGAATCGTACAGCAGCGGCCAGAACTGATTATTGCGCCCGGCATAATAATGGCCCACGCGCACGGCGCGCTCGCCGGGGTTAAATCCGACGAGCACCAGCTTCATTCCTTTGCGGAGATAGTCGGGAAGTGTGCGCAAGGCTTAGTCCTTTAGGTTCACCCAAACGCTTTTCACCTGCGTGTAGCTATCCAGCGCGTGCATGCTCAATTCGCGCCCGTAGCCGCTCATCTTGTATCCGCCGAACGCGGCGGCGGGGTCGTAATTATTATAGGTATTGATCCACACTGTGCCGGCCTGCAGCAGGCGCGCCACTCGATGGGCTTTGGCGATGTCCCGCGTCCACAAGGCGGAGGCCAGGCCGAAGGGTGTCTTGTTCGCTTCCCGCACGGCTTCTTCCACATCGCCGAATTCGATGGTGGCCAGCACGGGGCCGAAAATTTCTTCGCGGGCGATGGTCATGTCATTTTTCACGTTGTCGAACACCGTGGGCTGCACGAAGAATCCCTTTCCGTTGCCCACGCTGACGCGTTCGCCGCCCGCGACCAGCTTGGCGCCTTCCGCTTTGCCCTTTTCGATGTAGCCCAGCACGGTGTTCATCTGGCGCTCGCTGACCAGCGCGCCGAAGCGGGTTTTCGGGTCCAGCGGATCGGCGGGCTGAAGTTTCTTCACGCGATCGATCAGCTTCTGCATGAACTCGTCTTTGATTTTCTTCTCGACGAACAGGCGCGAGCCGGCGGCGCATACTTCGCCCTTGCCATAAAAAATTCCGATGGTCGCGCCGCGCACGGCGCTTTCCAGATCGGCGTCCGCGAAAACAATGTTGGGAGACTTGCCGCCGAGCTCGAGCGTGACTCGCTTCAGCGTGTCCGCGGAATCGCGAAGAATTTGCTGGCCGGTGCTGGTCTCGCCGGTAATCGCAATCTTGTCTACTCCTGGATGCCGCACCAGCGCCTTGCCCATGGTCGAGCCGGGGCCGGTAATCACGTTCAGAACTCCGTCGGGCAAGCCTGCTTCCTGGCAAATTTCGGCCAGGCGCAGCGCCGTCAACGGCGTCCAACTGGCGGGCTTCAGGACCACTGTATTTCCCGTGGCCAGGGCCGGCGCGATTTTCCAGGAAGCGAGCAGCAGCGGAAAATTCCACGGGGTAATCGCGGCCACCACCCCAATCGGCTCGCGCAGCGTGTAGTGCAGGAACGGCCCGCGCACCGGAACCGTCTCGCCATGAATTTTTGTGGCCCAGCCGGCATAGTAGCGGAAAACTTCCGCCACCATCGGCATATCCACCTGGCGCGATTCGAAAATCGGCTTGCCGTTGTCGAGCGTCTCCAGCGTGCCCAGTTCTTC
>JBGPTK010000086.1:0-14044 GCA_041490605.1 Terriglobia bacterium
CCTTAATGGTACTGCGGCCTGCCGGCGGAGGGAAGGTAAAGAAGAATCAGTCCAGGTCAAGAACCCCACCCTTGCCGATGAGGCCGGGGAGGATGGAGCACCTGAGGGTTTGAATTGCTTCGCGGCTTTACGCCCCTTGTGGGCTTTGTTAGTCTCCTTCCGTGCCTTCCCGCCCAAAATTCACAGGCGAATCGCGAATCGTGTCGCCCCGCGTGACTGGCCGCTCCGAAACGATTTCCAGCGCCGAAAACCAGTGGCTCAAGCGCTTCCGCGCTGCGCTGCGCGCCTCTGCACCGGAACAGGATGGCTGGCTCGGGCTTGAAGGGCCGCATCTGGTGCAGGAGGCGTTTGCTTCAGGCTTGGAATGCGGCGCGATTTTGTTGAGCGCGTCCGGCGAACATTTTCTCGAACAACTCACGCGGGCCTCATCGCGTGCCACCTTCCTCAAGAACGTCCGCATTCTGCGCACCTCCGACAAATTATTTGCTGGCGTCGCCGGAACGGAGACGCCGCAAGGAATCGCCGCGCTCGTCCGCGCGCCCCATCGCACATTCGACGACCTTCTCACCGGCGATGTGCCTCTGGTGGTCGTCCTCGTAGGCGTTCAGGACCCCGGAAACGTCGGCACCGTGGTCCGTTCCGCGGAAGCATTTGGAGCCACGGGAGTTCTGGCCACGCGCGGCACCGCGCATCCGTGGTCTCCCAAGGCGTTGCGGGCGTCGGCCGGCTCGGCGCTGCGGCTTCCGGTGATCAGCGGAATTGCGGCGCCCGTGGCGCTGGCCCAGCTGCGCGTGATGGGCCTGAAACTTTTTGCGGCGTCGGTTGAGCCCGTTGCGGCATCTTCCGCTTCGCCTGCGGCATCAGACCTTCGAGGGCCCTCCGCAATCCTCATCGGGAATGAAGGCTCGGGGCTCCCCGCGGAAATCGATCGCGCCGCCGATGCCCGGCTGCAAATTCCAATCGCCCTGGCTGTAGAATCTTTGAACGCCGCTGTGGCCGCCTCCGTTCTGCTGTATGAAGCGGCCCGCCAGCGCGGCAAGCGCGCATAACCATGGGACTCTTCGAAGCCGTCCAACCAAAAGAAGACGCGGGCCCGCGCCCGCTGGCCGATCGCATGCGTCCGCAGACCCTCGACGAATTTGTGGGCCAGGAAGAATTGCTCTCGCCAGGAAAGCCGCTGCGCACCCAAATCGAGCGCGACGAAATCAGCTCGATGCTGCTGTGGGGCCCTCCCGGCTGCGGCAAGACCACTCTGGCGCGAATCATCGCCCGGCGCACGCGCTCCGAATTCGTTCCCTTCTCCGCCGTGCTCTCCGGAATCAAGGAAATCAAGCACGTAATGGAGGTGGCCGAAAAGTCGCGGCAATTCGGCCGCCGAACCATCGTGTTCGTCGACGAAGTCCATCGCTTCAACAAAGCCCAGCAGGACGCGTTTCTGCCTTACGTCGAATCCGGCAGCATCACCCTGATCGGCGCCACCACCGAAAATCCGTCGTTCGAAATAATCGCCGCGCTGCTTTCGCGCATGAAGGTTTATGTTCTGCACGCTCTTTCCGCGGAGCAAATCACCGATCTCTTGCGCCTCGCGATCAACGATCCCGAGCGCGGCCTGGGCAAAGAAAAACTCGAAATCAGCGGCGAATTGCTCGAGCGCATCGCCATGATGTCGAATGGCGACGTCCGCGCCGCCTACAACACTCTCGAAGCCGTCGCGCTCGGCACCTCCCCCAACGCGCAAGGCACGCGCTCCGTCACGTCCGCATTGCTCGAAAATGTTTTGCAGCGCAAGCTGCTGCCCTACGACAAAGCCGGCGAAGAACATTTCAACCTGATTTCCGCGCTGCACAAATCCGTGCGCAATTCCGATCCCGATGCCGCTCTTTATTGGCTGGCGCGCATGCTGGAATCGGGGGAAGATCCGCTCTACCTGGCGCGGCGCATGGTGCGCATGGCCAGCGAAGATATTGGCCTGGCCGAGCCGGGCGCGCTGGCCGTCACGCTGGCGGCGATGCAAGCCTTCGAATTCCTTGGCCCGCCCGAAGGCAATCTGGCCCTCGCGCAGGCGGCGGTCTATTTGTCGCTCGCGCCGAAGTCAAATGCGCTCTATTCAGGTTACAATTCCGTCCTGCGGGATTTGGAGACCACGCAGGCCGAGCCGGTTCCGCTGCATTTGCGCAACGCCGTCACCGCCTTGATGAAAAATATCGGATATGGAAAAGGCTATCAATACGCCCACGATGTCGAGGAAAAAGTGACGGACATGACCTGCCTGCCGCCCAGCCTGCTCGGCCGCAGCTATTACCAGCCCACCGATCAAGGATTCGAAGAGCGCCTGCGAAAGCGCATCGAGGAGATTCGACGCATCAAAACAAAAGGAAGCAAATCGGAATGATCTCCAATCTCTCCCGCGCTCCGCGCCACGTTTTTCCCATCGCGTCTCGCCTGATTTCGCTTTTCGTAATCTTATCTTGCGTCGCGATGCTTTTCGCCGCCGCGCTCGCCGCCCAGGACAAACCCAGGTTCACAATCGAAGATGAATGCACCTCCTTCGCCTTCGCGCCGGATGGACGCATCGCTTTCTCCGTTCGCCACCCCATCAAAGTAAAAAAATATTTCCTCGAGCGCGCGGACATCTGGATCGCCAGCCCCGAAGGTAAAAAATCGCGCATCATCACCAGCGAAAAAATCGTCAAGACTCTCCAACCCTTCAGCTACGCCGTGCAGGCCATTAGCTGGTCGCCCGACGGCCACAAACTTGCCATTGAAATGCTCACCGACGAGGCGACCAACGATCAGGGAGACACCAAGCAGGGCCAAACCACCGAGTTGATGACCGACGGCGGCCAGGAAATCAACGTGGAAGGCTCGAAGACTACCGGCATTCCTGATTCCATACACGCGCAATGGCTTTCCGATGGCTCAACGATTGTGTACTTGATCGAAGCCGTGAAGCCGCGAATGTTGTACGCCATCAGTTCCGTTCAGCCCTCCACCGGCGCCACCAAGATGCTTTTCGAAGGCCATTTTTTTTCCGCCGTCGAATGGGACGCCAAGCACAACTCCGCCATCGCCATCGAGCGCGACCGTTTGCAGAGCGGGCCCATCCAGCTGGTCGCCCTCGATTTGCTCAAGCAGACTCGCCGCGAGCTCGCCACACTCTTCGGCTTTAACGGAGGCCTCTCCCTCTCGCCCTCCGGCACAAAGGCCGGCTATTACGTCGATGGCGATACCATCGAAATCCGCGACCTTTCCGCGCCGCAGAAATCAATCGACATCCGCGTCGGAGCCGGCCGCTTCGAATGGTCCGGGGACGAACGCCGCCTGCTTCTGAAGAAAGGTCCCGAACACAAATCAGGAGATCTCATCTGGGTCAGCATCCCGGATGGAAACCTTGACACCGTCCTGCATTCCCTTACCTTTCGCGATTTCGCCATCTCCCCCGACGGCCGCTACCTCGGCGTCGAACAGCCCGGCACCCGCAACCTGATCGTCTACTCGATTCACTGACGGCATTGTGATTCCTACATCCACCGTTATCCCAAACGCGCCCGTATTCCCGGGAACGCCGATCTCCCGATTGGCGCCCGGCGAAACGCCATTCAGGAGAATGGCGCTCCCAGGTCACCCAGCCGCGTGGAAGGAGCGTTTAGATTGTCTGGATTTTATTTCGAAGGAAACGTTTATTTCGCCAAACGAAACCGCTTTACATGCTCTTTCAAAATGCACGAATCCATCACCACCAGCAGCCCCGCTCTTCGCGCGCGATCGGCGGCCTCTTGATGGATCACGCCTTCCTGCAGCCACAATCCCCGCGCGCCGATCTTAATCGCGCTGTCCACGATTCCGGGAACAAATTCCGATCGCCGGAACACATCCACGATATCAATTTTCTCGGGAACATCCTCCAGCCGCGCGTAACAGCGCTCTCCGAGAATTTCCTTTTCGCCTGGATTTACCGGGAAAATCCGGTATCCCACGCTCTGCAGATATTCCGATACGCCATAACTCGGCCGGAATTTCTTCGCGGAGAGGCCCACCACGGCAATGTTGTGGCTGGTCTTGAGTATCCCCGAGATGGAGTCGCGCGCCGTTCTGGGCCTTTTCTCCCGGGAATTTTCGTCATTCGGATCTGCCGGGCGCTCGCTCATCGCACTGCCTGTGAGCCGCCGGCCTGCGGCGCGCTGGCGACGCTGCGGACTTTTTCGAGCGCGGAGAGAAAAATCCGGTTTTCTTCCGCCGTTCCCACGGTCACGCGGATGGCGCTCGGAAAGCCCATCCAGCGCATCGGCCGCACGATCACTCCCAGCTTCATTAATTCCTGAGCCACTGCCTCGGCGTCACCGCCCGTTTCCACCAGCACGAAATTTCCGGCCGAAGGCACGAACGCCAGGTTCAGCTCCGCCAGGCCCTTCGCAAGCTGGGCCAGGCCCGTGCGATTCGAATCCACCGAGCGCTTCACATGCTCAAAATCGTCCAGCGCCGCTAGCGCCGCTGCCTGCGCCCCAATCGAAGTGTTGAACGGCAGGCGAAGTTTATTAAGCTCTTCCAGCAGCTCGCTGGGGCCGGCGCCATAACCAATCCGCAGCCCCGCCAGCCCGTACACTTTCGAAAAGGTGCGCAGAACCAGCAGGTTTCTTCCCTCGCGCACCAGTTCCACGGAACGCGAATAATCCGGGCGCTCCACGTAATCGAAATAAGCCTCGTCGAGGACCACCAGGACATCCTCCCGAATCTTGTTCAGAAATTGGTCGAATTCATCCGCGCTGAATAAAGTTCCGGTGGGATTGTTCGGGTTCGCCAGGTAAATCAACTTGGTTCGCGGCTCAATCGCTCGCGCGATTGCGTCCAGGTCGATCCGGTAGGCCTTCTGCGGCACTTCGATCAGGCGCGCGCCCGTCGCCCGAATCGCGATGTAATACATGGGAAACGAGCCATGCGAAGTGATTCCGGAATCTTCCGAGTGCAGCAGAGTCTTCGCCACCAATTCGATCAAATCGGTTGAGCCGGCGCCCAGAATAATCTGATCCAGCGAAACGCGAAGCCGCTCCGAAAGTTTCTTCCGCAAATAGTAGCCGCCGCCGTCGGGATACCGGTTGGCTTCCGCTGCCGCCTTTCTCGCCGCTTCAATCCCTCGAGGCGATGGGCCCAGCGGATTTTCATTCGACGCCAGCTTCACGCAGCGCATTCCCAGCTCGCGCTCCACATCTTCGATTGGTTTCCCGGGAACGTATGGCTCGATGTTGCGAATGAATGCAGGGACGAGTTCGCGGACGGGTCTTGTCATCTAGATCTTCTTTTTCCTGAATTCTTGGAACGTCCACCCGAATGACCGCCGGTCCTTCGATGTCCCCCTGCGCTCGGTGGGTGCGGAGTGCTTTCCGGTCGAGTCACAATTGTCGCCCGCCCCGTCCTTCCTTCCGCAGCTTTTTTTACCGCGCGTTCAAGACCCGCAACTTCTTCCTGGTTCAGCAACCGGTGTTGCCCCGGCGCGATTTTCTCGAGCTCCAAATTCCCCAGTCCCGTGCGCCTCATTTTTTCAATCGGGTGCCTTTGCTTCTCGATCACCTTGCGCAACCGGTCGCGCCGCGCGCTGGTCATGGTCGCTTGATACCAGGCGTTCGGCGCCTTGCCCAGCGGGCGCAGCCGGATTCCGGCCGCTGCTTCAATCGCCGTCAATTCACCGGGACTAAGCTGGCCCTTCACTTTGATTGCGTAGGTTTGCGGCAGGCCATGCGCCCGCAGCACCCGGCTCGCCAGGTCCCCGTCGTTCGTCAGCAACACCAGGCCCGAAGCGTGATATTCCAATCGGCCCACCGGATAAACCCTTCCCGGGACACCGTACAGGAAATCCCGCAGCGATTCCCGCCCTTCGGGGTCGCTCATCGTGGCCACCACTCCCGCCGGCTTGTTCAGCAAAACGTAAATTTTCTTGAGTGGCTCGTCACGGACCAGCTTGCCCATCACCTTGATGTGGTCGCGCTGGCCATCCGCCTTCGTGCCCAGTTCCGTAACAGTGTGCCCGTTCACCGTCACCTGTCCCGACAGGATGAGCTGCTCCGCGTGCCTGCGGGACGCCACGCCCGCGCGCGCGATGATCTTCTGTAGCCGCTCAAGCACCGGAATTCCTCCTGCTCACTCTATAGAGTCCTACGAATCGGCTGACAAAAAGGTTTACGACGATGGCGGGAAAGCTGGACCTTCTTTCGAAAGAGTTACTTGCTCGGCGGATTGCTCCTCGGATTCTTCTCCCCCGTTCACTACATTTAACGCTTCGTGCCCGCCTCCAGCCCCCGCTGCAGCTGCTCTGGTATTCTCTGCGGCGCTCTGCGTCTCTGCGGTAAATTCTCCGGAATCCGAATGGGAAGCTTCAATCGCCTCGCCGGTGAGTTCCGGCTCCATCGGCGCAATCCCGGAATCCGATCCCAGCGCGGCCTGCGCCAGTTGCTCGAATTCCTTCAAGCTCGGCAGTTCATCCAGATCGCTCAGCCCGAAGCGCATCATGAATTCCTTCGACGTGCGATACAAAATCGGCCGCCCGATCACCGGCTTGCGTCCCGCGGTCGTGATCAGCCGCCGTTCCAGCAGCGTCTTGATCACTCCCGAAGCGCTGACGCCGCGGATTTCCTGAATTTCCGGAATGGTCACCGGCTGCTTGTAGGCGATCACCGCCAGCGTCTCGAGCGCCGGCATGGTCAAGCGCAGCGGCGGCCGCAGCGACTTGATGAATTTTCGCACCACTTCATGGTGTTGGGCCTTGGTGTAATACTTGTACCCGCCGGCCACCTTGCGGATTTCAATGCCGCGATCGTCGGCGG
This sequence comes from Terriglobia bacterium, assembly GCA_041490605.1. Classification (GTDB taxonomy): domain Bacteria; phylum Acidobacteriota; class Terriglobia; order Acidiferrales; family UBA7541; genus JBGPTK01. Next base: position 6,816 of record JBGPTK010000086.1, read on the forward strand.
CATACGAGGCCGCCAGCAGATCGAGCGCCGCCTGCACTTCCGTCTTTTCCGCGCCGATCGCGGCCGTCAATTGCTGGATGGTGGCCGGCTCATCCGCCGCGTAGATGATCGCTTCCAGCGCCGATTGAATTTCTTGTGGTGTCATGGTTAGCCGTATTGCTCGTCAATCTTGGATTTGAAGTCTTCTCCGGAAAATATCAGGTCGAACATCCTGTGTTTCCGCAGCCGTATATCCGCGAACGCTTCCGGCTGCACCAGAACCACCGCCTGCAGCCGCACCATCTCCAGCACCGCCAGGAAGGATACAATCATAGCGCGCCGGGAGGCGCAGGACTCGAAAAATCCAATCAACGAAACCGGCTCATCGCTGGCCATCAATTGCTTCCGCAAGAGATCCATCATTTGCGCGACGGTATAGGTTTCGTGCTGCAGCTCGATCCGCGGAATTTCGCGCCGGCGTTGCAGCACCTCCTGAAACACCTTCACCAGGTCCACCAGCGAGACCACTAACTCGCCTTCCGTCGCTTCATCATCGTACAGCGACAAATCCGGATGCGACCACACGTGCGCTTCCACCTGCTGCTTCTGATACAGCATTTGCGCCGCGTTCTTGAATTTTTCGTGCTCCAGCAGACGGTGAACCAGTTCGTCGCGCGGGTCCTGCTGCTCTTCGGGCCCGGCCAGCGGATCGGGCGGCAGCAGCATCTTCGACTTGATGTGAATCAGCGTTGCCGCCATGTACAAGAAGTCGGAGCTCAGATCGATATCCAGCTCTTCCAGCTGCCTTAAATATTGCAAATATTGCGCCGTGATTTTCGCGATGGGGATATTGTGAATATCGATTTCCTGCTTGCGGATCAAATCCAGCAGCAAATCCAGCGGCCCTTCGTACATATCCAATTGAATTTTGTAAGGCGACGCCATGTCGTTTTCCTCTGCCCTATTTCCTGTGCCCTATGTAGGGGCCGGCTTTAGCCGCGCCCCAGCCGTGTCCGCACCTGGTCCCACCCGAAAATCGCTTCGCGCACCCGCTTCATGGTTTTCTTCGCCACGCGGTGCGCTTTCGCCGATCCCTGATCCAATATATCCCACACGCGCTGCGGATTCGCATCAAACTCCCGGCGCTTGGCCTGGATCGGCTCGATCCATTGGATCAGGCGGTCCGCCATGGCCTTCTTGCATTCCACGCATCCAATTCCCGCGCTCCGGCAGCCCTGCTCCGACCATGAAATTATTTCCGGCGGCGAAAACAATTTGTGGTACGCGAACACGGGACAAACTTCCGGACGGCCCGGATCGGTGCGCCGCACCCGCTGCGGGTCCGTCATCATGTCTTTGGCCTTCTTGCGGATCTCATCCGGCGGATCGCTGAGCCAGATCGCGTTGCCGTAGCTCTTCGCCATCCGGCGGCCGTCCGTGCCGGGCACGCGCGGCGTCTCCGTCAGCATCACCTGCGGCTCGCGCAATACGTGTTCCACAGGCACCCCGGCATTGGCGAGCAGCGACAGGCGATGATCGAGTGACAATGGCCGCAACGCTTCATCCAACTTCAAAATCATTCCTTCCGACTTCGGTAGCACCGCCACTCCTGGCTGTGCCTCCGCGTCCTCGATCTTCACCTTCAATTCCTTAGCCAGCGCTTCCACGGCCTTAGCCCGCGCCTTCTTCCAATCGACCGGCGCGTACGCGGTATTGAACCGCCGCACCACCTCGCGCGTCATCTCCACGTGCGGCACTTGATCTTCGCCCACCGGAACAAGCAGCCCTGCTTTCGGATCGCCATACATCACGATGTCCGCCGCCTGCAAAAGCGGATATCCCAAAAATCCGTATGTGCTCAGGTCTCTATCCTTCAAATTTTCGATTTGTTCTTTATACGTCGGCACGCGCTCGAGCCAGCCCAGCGGCGTGACCATCGAAAGTAGCAGGTGCAATTCCGCGTGTTCGAGCAGATCCGACTGCACAAAAATTGTGGATTTCTCCGGGTCCAGCCCCACCGAGAGCCAATCGGCCGTCACCGCAAACGTGTTCTGCGCCACCAGCGAAGTATCCGCATAATGCGTGGTCAGCGCGTGCCAGTCCGCCACAAAATAAAAACATTCATACTCTTCCTGCAGCTTCAGCCAATTGGAAAGCGCACCGAAGAAATGCCCGATGTGGAGTGGTCCCGTCGGACGCATCCCGCTCAACACACGCTGGCGGCGTCCCTTGCGAACGGCAGGATTCAAATTCGCGGAATCGTGGATCGCCGGCTCCTGATCCTGCGCGGTCACGATGCGCTCCCGGCCCGCGCGAGCAATTCGCGGGCGATCACCATGCGTTGCATTTCACTGGTCCCTTCGTAAATCGTCAGCACGCGCGCGTCCCGGTAATATCGTTCCACATCGCTCTCGCGCGAATAGCCCGCGCTGCCGTGAATCTGCACGGCCTTGGCCACCACGCGGTTCACCATCTCGCTCGAATAGAGTTTGGCGCGCGAGGCGGAGACCTTCAGCTTCCGCACATCATGATCGCGCTGCCACGCCGCGTAATACGTCAGTCCGCGCGCCGCCTCAATTTCCGTTTGCATGTCGGCCAGCATCCATTGGATCGCCTGGAATTCGCCGATCGTTTTTCCGAACGCGCGCCGCTGTTTGGCATATTTCGTTGCGGCTTCCAGCGCCCCCTGCGCCAAGCCCACTCCCTGCGCCGCCACTCCCACCCGGCCGCCATCCAGAGCTTCGAGCGCGATCTTGAGCCCGCTTCCCTCTTCGCCCAGCCGGTTCTCCGCCGGCACACGGCAATCCTGCAAGGAAATTTCCGCCGAATGCGAAAGTCGCATCCCCATCTTGTCTTCCTGCCGCGCGACGCGAAAACCCGGAAAAGTGGGCTCCACCAGAAAAGCCGTAATTCCCTTTGCGCCGGCATTCGGGTCGGTCTTTACGAATGCGATGCAAATTCCGGCATCGCTCCCAATGGTCACCCAACTCTTGGTGCCGTTCAAAATATATTCGTTGCCCTGGCGCACCGCCCGCGCTTGAATTCCCGCCGCATCCGAACCCGCCTGCGGCTCGGTCAGGCAGAACGCGCCCAGAATTTCACCGCGCGCCAGGCGCGGCAGATATTTTTTCTTCTGCGCTTCGCTGCCATGCCGCAGCAGCGGCACGGACGCCACCGAGTTCGTCACACTCAAGGTGATGGCCGTCGAGGCGCACACTCGCGCCACTTCCTCGATCATCACCACGTAACTGATGGTGTCCGTCCCGGCGCCGCCCCACTCTTCCGGAACCAGCATTCCGCAGCAGCCCATCTCTCCCAGCTTGCGGATTTGCTCCAGCGGAAATTTATCCGCGCGCTCGTACTCGCGCAGAATCGGCCGCATCTCCGCCTCCATGAACTGGCGGACAGTGTCGCGAATCAGTTGCTGATCGCTGGTAAGCGCAAAATCCATTTTATTTTGACGCAGCGATGCTAACACACAGCGCAACTCGTCCCAACACCCCATCACCAATCGACTACAAGCCCACCCGTACCGGCCGTCATTCCGAGCGAAGCGAGGAATCCGGCGCATGCGTTACGAGATGCAGAGCCTGGCAAATTACAACCAGTCGCATTTGGCTTCATTTCTCTGTTGACATCCGACAGGAACACCCTGTATCTTCCTGTTGAATTCCTACAGGAGCACAAATGCCGCGAATCAAATCCGAAATCCTGAAGGGCACCCTGGACTGCATGATCCTGAAAACGCTCGCGGCCCAGGGGCCGCTCCACGGCTACGGCATCGCCCGCCGCATCGAGCAGTCTTCCCGGAATGTTTTGAGCCTGAACCAGGGCACCCTGTTCCCTGCCCTGATCCGCCTCGAAAAGCGGGAATGGATTCAATCGAAGTGGGGCGCTTCGGAGAAAAACCGGAAGGCGAAGTTCTATTCGCTCACCCGAGCCGGGCGCCGCCAGCTTTCCAGGGAGATGGAGAACTGGGAAAGGTCGGCGGCGGTGGTCAATTGGGTGCTCCACGCCGCCGAAGCCAATCGCCGCTAATTAACATAAGTCGCGACGGCCGCCGCGCGGATTTGCGTGCGGTTGGCCATGGATTCGCGTGCGGCCGAAAAGCTAGAGTTTGAGCAATTCTCTTAAGCGCTTAGTTTGCGCCCGGCTGACGGGAACTTCGCTCTGTTTTTTGTCGTTCATCTTCAGCATGTAACTCGATTTAAACCACGGCACCACTTCCTTGATCAAATTAATGTTCACCAGGTAGGAGCGATGCGCGCGCCAGAATTGATCGCTGTCGAGCGACGATTGCAATTCTTCAATGGTGCGGAAATTCGAGAGGCCGTCGTACTCTTTCGTGGAAATCGTGATCACGCCATCCTGGATCGCCGCGTAAACCATTTCCACCGCGTCAATCAGGAACAGCCGCCCCTGCGATTTCACCAGCAGCTTCACCGGCTGCGGCGATTTCGGCGCGCCAAGCTGCCCCACCAGTTTTTCCAGCCGCTCGACCGGCGAAGAATTCGCCTCGATCAATTTCTTCGCGCGCTGGATGGCCTTGGCGATGCGCCCCTTATCGAACGGCTTCAGCACATAATCCACGGCGTTCACTTCGAACGCATGCAGCGCGTAATTGTCGTAGGCCGTCGCGAACACAATCTGCGGCACTCGCAGCTTGCGCTCCACCAGCTTCTTGATAACGCCAAAGCCGTTCAGCCCCGGCATCTGCACGTCGAGAAAAACAAGATCGGGATTGTGCTCCTTGATCAGGTTCACGGCCTCGATCCCGTTCTTCCCCTGCGCCACCAGGTTGATCTCGGAAAATGACTTGAGCAGATACGCCAACTCATCCCGAGCCGGTTTTTCATCGTCGATGATCAGGGTATTGATAGCCATTCTCGATTCTGCGCGGTCTGGCATTCCTGCGCCAGTATACGAGAGCCGGCGAATCAGGAGCAAGAAATCAGCACTTTGGATAAAAGCTTTACCGCGGAGGCGCAGAGTACGCTGAGCGAGACACCCGCGCCGAATCCGGTTTATCATAGCGATTCGATTCATTGGAGGAAACGCGCATGGACGCGAAAACATTCGCCAAGGAAATTGAAACTTACGTCCGCCCTTCTACTTTTCCCGTCGCCGCCAGAATGCTGAAGCCGGACGAAGCCGTTCCCGAAAAAGCAAAGCGTCCCCATCGCGACCTGAAAATTCAAATTGCCATTTGCCAGGCCATTGCCATGGCCCGACGCTACGGCTGGACGCTGGCCGTCGGCGCGGAAGATGTGAACTGTGTGCTGACCAAGACTGCCTTTGGCCTCGCGCCGCTGACCGAGCACTACACCCAGGGCCACCTGGCCTGCGGAATGTACACGGAAACGCTGGAGGCCGGCGCGCGCAGCGAGGAAGCCACGCACCGCCTTCCGGAAGGCCAATATAAATATCTTCTCGTCGGACCCGCGGCGCGCGCCGATTTCATTCCCGACGCGCTGGTGATCTACGGCAATTCCGCGCAAGTGATGCGGCTGCTTACCGGCGCGTTGTGGAAACGGGGCGGAGCGCTCACCAGCTCATTTACCGGGCGCATCGATTGTTCCGACGAAATTATTCGCACCATGCTCACCGGCGATTATCAGGTGATACTTCCCTGCTATGGCGATCGCGTGTTCGGACAAACCGAAGATTGGGAGATGGCCTTCTCTCTTCCCGGTTCAAAGATGGATGAATTAGTCGAAGGCCTCGCCGCCACTCACAAGGGCGGCATCCGCTATCCCATTCCCACTTTCCTGAGATACACACCGCAATATCCGGATCACTATTACGAACTCGACCGCGTCTGGTCGGAACTACCGGTGGTGAAATGAGCCGCCTCGCCAAAGTTCTCTCCAGCAAGATCATCTACAACGGTCCTGTGTTCGGTGTCCGCCAGGACGAAGTGATCGAGCCCGGCGGCGTGCGCACCACGCGGGACATGGTGACGCATTTCGGATCCGTCGTGGTGCTTCCGGTCCTGCCCGACGGGCGCATTCTGCTGATCCGCCAATACCGCCACGCCATCGGCCAATTTCTGTGGGAGCTTGTCGCGGGGCGCGTGGAAGAAGGCGAAAACCTGCTGACGGCAGCGAAGCGCGAACTCCTGGAAGAAACGGGATACAGCGCGCGCCGCTTCCGCAAGCTGCTCCGGCTCTTCCCCACTCCCGGATTTCTCAGCGAATTCATGGTGATCTACGCCGCTGAAGGGCTCGTCCCCGGCGCCGCACAACCGGAAGAAGACGAACGGATCACCACGCGCGCCTTCACCCTGCGCGAACTCGAGCAATGGATGCAAAGCGGAAAATTACAAGACGCCAAATCGCTCGCTGGCATCTTGTACTATGCTCGTTTCGTCTTGAAGAAGTAACTGGCTCTGTCGCAACGCGGGAACCATCGAAGTAGAAAATCGCTTCTGCTTGGCTATTTAGGGCCATTCTGGATTCCTCTCCCGCAGGAGTGGGATCGGAATGACCGCGGGTTGGAAGCTTTCACAGTCTGTTTAGAGCCGGCAAGTTTTGCATTTCGCTTTTTTCTCCAGCTACTGTCCATCTCTCGATTTTCGCCCTATAATTAGCCGACATGGACAACACCGAAGTCGCCAAAATCCTGACGGAAACCGCGCAGCTCCTCGAAATCGACGGCGCCATCATCGGGCGCTACCGAAGCTATGAACGGGCCGCGGAGCTGATCGCCAGCCTCACCGAAAGAATCGAAGAAGTGGCCAAGGATGAAAAGAAGCTGATGGACCTGCCCGGAATCGGCGAAGGCATGGCCGAGCACATCCGCGAAATTCTCTCCACCGGCGATTACAGCCTGCGAAAAAAACTTCTGAAGAAATATCCGGCGACGATTCTCGACGTTCTGAAGCTGCAAGGCATCGGCCCCAAGAAAGCGGCGTTTTTGTGGCACAACTTCCAGGCCGGCACGGTCGAGGCCGTGGAAAAAATCGCGCAAGCCGGCAAATTGCACGATGTTCCCGGCTTCGGCGAGAAGACCGAACAAAATATCCTGCGCGCCACGCAGGCTTTCAAGACTTACAGCGGCCGTTTTCATCTCGACGTGGCGGACACCACGGCGGTGAAGTTGGCCGCCTATATCCTTCAGCTTGGCAAGAAGATTGATTCGGTCACTCCCGCGGGCTCGTTGCGGCGGGGCAAGGAAACAGTGGGCGATCTCGATTTCATCATCACGCTTCCAGGCCGCGCGAGTGAAAAGGCCGTCGAGGAGATCGCGCA
>JBGPTK010000087.1:0-13991 GCA_041490605.1 Terriglobia bacterium
CCTGCGGCAGCAAGGTAGGCACTGCGCTCCGATTTTTATTTGTCGCGGCTGAAGGCCGCGACCCCCTGACAGCCGCAGCGGCGGGCTCGGCTCCTTTCTTCCGAGCCTTGGTCGTCCTACAGCTACCAAGTCTCCTCGGAACGAGGAGCCGTCAAGGTCATCTAATCAGCCCCGGCTAAAACTTAGGAATGGTTGGAGGCTTGAGAATTTCGTAACGCGCTTGTGCCATCCGTGCGCTTCTTCACTACTTCAATGTAGTACCAAAGGAAGGCATACGGTATTGCCGCGAACAAGACCATCCACGTAATCCTTCTTCTGTGGCGGATAGAATCCACAATCATCCAGAGTGCCCCGAAAGGATGAATCGTAAAAAAGCAGATCGTGAAGATAAGTAATGGCTTGGGGCTCTCCATACTGAGAGATGAATAGAAGACGGCCCACACCGGAAAAACATTGGTAAAAACAAAAAAGAGAATCCACGGGAAAAGTCGGACTTGTTTGCTCTCAGTCACAGAATTTGATTCTTCATATTCAGTAGACAACGGTACAAACTGATGCCAACTGTTTGAATTTATCATAATTAAAAGTAACGTCGCCACCCACCAGGAAAGATCCTCCGAGGGTATATCCCACTTCACTCTTTTTCGTAGCAAGGTTATATTTACCTGGCCCGTAAGCTATGGAGACATCAATCCTCGGATTAACATCGCTGCCAAGGGGGACACCGGAAGGGTTTGTACCCTTCAACTCCAGGCCAATCAGTGCCTTTGCCGATAACGACAGTCCAGTTTCTCCCGTGTTCAAATTCCGGAACAAGTTCATTCCTACATCAGCCACTGCCGGAATCTTAGCTGAGAAGCCGTAGTCGACGGAAAATTCTAGGGACCTAATAAATAGGTCATTCGAACTGCACGCGATCACTGGTGCTGCTTTCATTGTGGGGGGATGAGGAGGCCCAATGGTCGTACCACCGCCACTGCCGCCATTGCCGCCGTGACGCTGCGCGTCGTGACACTTTCCATTCCCCCCTGTGACGACTTCGCCGAGTCCGCCGAGTCCGGCGATGCCACCAGACCAGAAATAATAGTCTCCCCAGTTCTGTGTCTGCAGAGCATCATTAAAAACATGAGGATCGGGATCGCCACAAGGAGGTTCAAGCCCCAGCGGATCGACAAAATCGAGCGGGTCGTTCAGCACGTAGGAGTAGCGATTCCAGGATTGGGGATTGGTGGGATCGACGGCGGCGAGGCCGGCGGGGTCGGGAGTCATCCAGCGGCCCTGCGCGCTGGTGTATTTGCGGAACCAGGTGTGGTCGAGATTGGTTTCCGTGTCGCGTTCGTCCCCGGTGAATTTGTGCGACGTGTCGTTCGACGTAACGCAGATGGAGATATCCTGCTCGCCGAAGGGATAATGGCCCTGTTGGCCGAGGACGTTGCCGCTCGAGTCGGTGTCGAGCCGCACGGAGAGATGGTCGGGATGATGATAGGTGGTCGTGCTCCCTGAAATGGTCGCTAGCAGTGATGACCCGGCGTAGATGTATTCCTTGTTCGGCGAGGCTGCCGCGGCGCCCAGGTTGTATTCGGCGATCACTTTCGTCCCGGAGAAAATATACACCGTCGTGCCCGAGGATGTCGTCTTTTCCACCTGCTGTCGTGTGAACCAACGGGCACGGCTAAGGCTTCCGCATCGGCCCGATCGGCTGGTCTATCGACATCACCCTCGCAGACTGCTAGACCTTCTCCGCCCGTTTCTGACTGCCGGGTATCTCAATATGCCGGGGTTTTGCACGTGAGGATTTTGAATTTGATTGTTTGATTCCGCTTTGCCTTGTTTGCGCCTCCCTTTTCCAAAAGCTCTTCAATCCGTAGCAGGATCGTGCTCCGTTCACCGACTGAGAGCGTGCCGCCCTAAAGGGACGGCGCTACACGCCCCACATGCTACGCGAAAGAAGGTGCATGCAGTTGCTCCGGATTGTTCTGGCTAATCACTGGTGATACACTCCGCCCATGAAGAAGAAGAAACCAAGCCGCAAGAAGAAAGCCAAGCGCGCGAAGAAATCAACCCTGGCCAAGAAAGTAACCCGCCGCAGCAAACTGGCCCGCAAGAAACCGACCAAGAAACCTCGCAAGAAGCCGGTTCGAAGAAGAAGAGTGGTTCGCGGTCTGCCCGAAGTGGATGCGGGAGCCGCGCTGCAGCGGAGAAGAATCAATCCAATTGCGGCCGGAGCGTCCGGCGACAATCAAAAGCTCTCGCAAGTGGAAGGAGTGGATTCGGAAAGCGTTGAGGAATTGGCCGATGAAGGGCAATCGTACGAGGCTGCGGCGGTCAGCGGCGTGGAAAATGCGCTTGATCCAGACCAGTCCGAAGTGACGACGAAAGAGGTTCCGGAGGACGATGTTCCGGCCGAATACAGGGAGCGAGATCAATAGAGCCACTGCGCACCGGCGGAAATGATTCGCGTGAATGAACGAATTCACGGTGTTCTAAATCAACTGGCGCTCAGTTTTCGCTGCATTTCTTCGAGAGAAATCCCTTTCGTCTCCGGATAGATGAACAGGACGACGAAGAACTGAAGCACCATCATCAGCGCAAAAAATACGAATGGATAGGCGCTGGATCGTGCTGTCATCACTGGAAATAAAAGGGAGATCGTCCCGTTCATGAGCCAATGGGTAAAGGTTCCCAGGCCCTGTCCTTTTCCTCGCACGCTGTTGGGAAACACTTCGCTGAGGTAGACCCAGATTACCGCGCCCTGGGAAAATGCGAAGAAGGCGATGTAGCCAACGAGCAGCCAGATCAGGATGCCCTCGTGCTTGCCGCTGAGGAAAATTGCGGAAACGCCCGCGAGACAGCCGGCGGTTCCCACGGCGCCAACGAGCAAAAGAGTCTTGCGGCCGATCTTGTCGATCACCGACATGGCCACGAGTGTGAAGAGCAGATTCGTCGCCCCGATCGCCACGGCCTGAAGATCCGCTGAGACTTTGCTGAATCCCGCCCGCTCGAAAATGTCGTTCTGGTAATACAAAATCGCGTTGATTCCGGAAAGTTGATTGAACATGGCGATGGTGACCGCCAGGAAAATCGGGAACCGGTATTTCCAGGAAAAAAGTGAATCTTGTCCGTGGCCGTGTTCCAGGCCAAGGGAGGCGACGATTTCCTGAAGTTCTTGTTCGTAGTTTTCTTCCGTGATTGCTTTGAGAACTTGCCTCGCCTCATCCACTCGGCCTTTGCCGGCCAGCCAGCGCGGACTGCGAGGAATGCTGAACAGCATTACAAAGAACAATGCCGCCGGGATGGCGGCGATGCCAAATTTCCAGCGCCATTCGAGAGCGCCCAACCCTGCCCGGCCAATCGCATAGTTGGAGAGATAGGCCAGCAAAATGCCGGTGACAATGTTGATTTGGAACAGCCCGACCAGACGGCCGCGCCACTTGGCCGGCGCGATTTCCGCGATATACATCGGCGCGAGCACCGAAGAGCCGCCGATGCCGAGTCCTCCGATAAACCTGAAAAGAACAACTGCATCCCAATTCCAGGCGAAGGCGCAACCCACAGCGGAGACGAGATAGAAAATCGCCAGGATGCGCAGACTGTCGCGGCGGCCATAACGATCGCCCGCGAACCCGGCGAGCGCCGCGGCCAACATGGTGCCCCAAAGCGCCGCTGCGACGGTGACGCCGAGCGCGCTGGGAGAGAGATGAAAGATGGCAGTGAGGGCATGAGTGGTTCCGGCGATCACTGCGGTGTCGAAGCCGAAGAGCAATCCACCCAGCGCGGCGACGACCGTGCCTTTGATCAGCGGAGCGCTTAATTTCACGCGTTTTTCCTTTCGCGATTGCCGCGCCGAAGTTTCCCGGCCATTTTCGCGGGAACTCCGCTCATAAATAGCCGGGCAGTTTTCTCGGTCTGTCTTCAGGGGCTTCCCGGCTGAAAGCGCCGGGACGCAAGAAGCGCGAAAACTCCGGCCCCCTAAAAACCATTCATGGGGCAGGCTCCGGCATTCGCTTGCAATTTTTCTTGCACCCGGAGCAAAAACCTGCAAGAAAGTGTCTGCCGTTAATAAGGATCTCGGCAGCGCGGATCAAAATAACATGACCACGGCCATAAGAGGACAAATGATGAGCATGCCGCTGCTCATCTCTTCCATCATCCAACATGCCGCTCGCTATCATGGCGGCACCGAAATTGTGTCCCGGCGGATCGAGGGAGATCTGCACCGCTACAATTATCGCGAGTGCGAGCAACGGGCGAAAAAGCTGGCGAAGGCGCTCGCGGCATTGGGCGTGGGAATGGGCGATCGCATCGGCACGCTGGCGTGGAACGGATATCGCCACCTGGAAATTTATTACGGCGTTTCGGGAATGGGCGCCGTATGCCACACCGTAAATCCGCGGTTGTTCCAGGAACAGATTGCTTACATCTTGAATCACGCCGAGGATCGATTCGTCTTTTTCGATCTTTCATTCTTGGCGCTGGTGGAGAGCATCGCTCCGCGATGCCCGAAGGTTCAGGGCTGGGTGCTGATGATGGGCCGTGCGCACATGCCGCGGGAACCGAAGCTGGAGATGCTCTGTTACGAAGATTTACTCGAGCCGCAAACCGGTCAATATGATTGGCCGGAATTCGACGAAAACACGGCGTCGAGTCTTTGCTATACCTCGGGAACCACGGGAAATCCGAAAGGCGCATTGTATTCGCACCGTTCCACCCTGTTGCATTCCTACGCCACTTCCGTGCCGGATGCTTTCGGATGTTCCGGACAAGACGTGATCCTGCCCATCGTTCCCATGTTTCATGCCAACGCGTGGGGGCTGCCGTATTCGACTCCGCTGGTCGGCGCGAAATTGGTGTTCCCGGGCGCGAAGCTGGATGGCGAATCCATCTACGAATTGATGGAACAAGAGCGAGTGACATTTGCAGCGGGAGTGCCGACCGTGTGGCTGGGGTTGTTGCAATACCTGCAGAGCAGCGGCCGCAAATTTTCGACGTTCAAACGCGCCGTGGTGGGCGGGGCGGCTTGTCCGCCGTCGATGATCCAATCGCTAAACGAATTGGGCGTGGAGGTAAATCATTCCTGGGGAATGACGGAAATGTCGCCCGCCGGTACGGTCGGTAAACTTCTGAGCAAACATCTGGGGCTGCCGGAGGAGATGCGGCGCAAGGTGTTGGAGCGGCAAGGAAGGGTGCTGTTCGGCGTGGACATAAAGATCGTGGACGAACAGGGAAAGGAATTGCCGTGGGATGGGAAAGCTCGCGGAGACTTGATGGTTCGCGGTCCGTGGGTGATCGACCGTTATTTTCGCGAGGAGGCTTCCGCGCTCCGGGACGGATGGTTTCCGACCGGGGATTTTGCGACCATCGACGCGGATGGCTACGTGCAGATCACCGACCGCAGCAAGGATGTGATCAAGTCGGGCGGCGAATGGATCTCGTCGATTGAAATCGAGAAAATTGCTTCAGCTCATCCGGCAGTCCTGATGGCTGCATGCATTGCCTGCCGGCATCCGAAGTGGGACGAGCGTCCCCTGTTGGTGGTGGTGCGAAAGCCCGCCGCGGAATTGACTCGCGAGGAATTGCTCGGTTTTTTCCAAGGGAAAGTGGCGAAATGGTGGATCCCCGACGACGTGGTGTTCGTGGAGGAAATTCCATTGACGGCGACGGGAAAGATGCTGAAGCTGAAACTGCGGGAGCTATTCAAGGATCACCGGCTGCCAACCGAGTGATGCGCGGCCGCGCCATTTTTTGATCGCCTCGAACGCCGCTGAGCCGGCAAGCAATAACGTGTACACATTCCCATGGGAACCCCAATCGCAACGGCTCCGGATGGCCTTGTTCTTGTTTCAGGAATTTCATACCCGGTCGAACGCGACACAGTTATAATCGGCTGGGGAAAATGGTTACGCGGCGGTTCCAGCACAACTGATATGCAACTTGAATGCAATCAAGGCAGGGAGTAAGGAATAAAGGCATGGCGGCCCTGACGGACGTTTCCAAATCGGATGCAAATCTGGCGCGGGCGGAAGAGGGCCGCGGCATATCGCGCGAGGAAGCGCTACTTCTGATGGAACGCGCCGATCTTACTTCGCTGTTGCAGGCGGCGGCGTCTCGCCGGGATCGATTTCACGGCCGGACGATCAGCTACTCGAAAAAAGTATTCATTCCTCTCACGCGTCTTTGCCGCGATTATTGCGGGTATTGCACCTTCCGCCGGGATCCCGGCGAACCGGGCGGCCGGTACATGACTCCCGATGAAGTGCTCGATCTCGCGGAGAAGGGCAGCCGGGCGGGATGCAAAGAAGCGTTGTTCAGCCTGGGAGATCAGCCGGAGCGGCTCTTTCCGGAAGCGGCGGACGAGCTTCGAAAGTTGGGCTATGCACGAACGCTCGACTATCTTGCCGCGATGTGCGAATTGACGCTGAATCGCACGGGGCTCCTGCCACACGCGAATCCGGGGCTGATGGCAACGGACGACCTGGTGCGGCTGAAACAATCGAATGTGAGCGTGGGGTTGATGCTGGAGAGCAGCAGCGCGCGCTTGATGCGACGCGGGGAAGCGCACTGGAATGCTCCGGACAAAGTTCCGACGCTGCGCTTGCGAACCATCGAACAGGCGGGAAAGTTGCGGTTCGCATTCACGACCGGCATATTGATCGGGATTGGAGAGACGCGGGAAGAGCGGGTGGACTCGCTATTTGCGATTCGCTCGCTCTATGAGCGATTCGGACATATCCAGGAAGTGATCGTGCAGAATTTTCGCGCCAAGCCGGGAACGCGATTCGCGGCGATGGAAGAGCCGTCGCTCGACGAAATGTTGCGCACGCTGGCGCTAGCACGCTTGATTTTAGGCGGGGAAATGAATTTGCAAGCGCCGCCGAATTTGAGCTATGCCGATTTTCCGCGGCTGCTGGAGGGTGGAATTAACGATTGGGGTGGAATCTCTCCGGTGACGCTCGATTTTATTAATCCGGAGGCCGCGTGGCCAGAGATCGCGCTGCTACAAAGGAAAACTGTAGCTCAGGGCTTCGAGTTGCGCGAGCGGCTGGCGATCTATCCGGAATTTACACGGCAATCCGGATTTATCGAGCCAAACCTGCTGCCACATCTTGAACGCGTGCTGGATAAGGATGGTTATGCAAAGGCCTGCAACAACTGAAATATTGAGCGACGCCGTAAATCAACTGCGCGAATTGTCATGGGAACAAGCGCTAAGCCTGGCAACTCCCGCCGTGGCGCGCGCTCTGGAAAGCGCGCTCGACGGCCACAGCCTGGATTTTGCAGACGGAATGCAATTGGCCGAAGTGAATGGAGACGATTTGCTCGCGCTGGTAAAAGTTGCTGATGAGCTGCGGCGGCGCGCGGTGGGTGACGTAGTTACTTACGTGGTGAACCGAAATCTGAATTTTACCAATGTCTGCATCGTGGGCTGCGCCTTTTGCGGATTCAGCCGGGGGCCGCACGCTTCGGATGCTTACTTCCACTCGAATGAAAAGCTGGTCGCCAAGGTGCGTAAGGCGGAGGAACACGGCGCGACGGAAGTCTGCATTCAGGGCGGCCTGCCTCGCGATCTGGACGGTTATTATTACCGGGACTTGCTGCGCGATATCAAATCGGCGCTTCCCAAGATGCATTGCCACGCTTTCTCGCCGATGGAGATTGCCTACGGAGTCGAAAAGACCGGAATGCCGCTTCGTGAATATCTGCTGATGCTAAAGGATGCCGGGCTCGGGAGCATTCCGGGAACCGCGGCCGAGATTTTGGACGACACTGTCCGGGATTTGCTGAGTCCGAATAAATTGAAGGTCGCGCAGTGGACCGAAATCATTCGCGCTGCTCACGAGTTGGGAATTCCCACTACGTCCACGATGATGTACGGGCACGTGGAGCGGCCGGAGCACTGGGTGAGGCACATCCTGCTGTTGCGCGGCATACAGGAAGAAACGGGCGGGTTCACGGAGTTTGTGCCGCTGGGATTCATCCATTCGAAGACGCGAATCTATCAAATTGGGGAAGCGCGGCCGGGATGCTCCTGGCGCGAGAATCTGATCGTGCACGCGCTGGCGCGGATTCTCCTGAACGGCTCCATCCGCAATATACAAGTCTCCTGGGTAAAACTTGGGTTTGAAGGCTCGCTGGCGTGCCTCGAAGCGGGCGCCAACGATTTTAGCGGGACGCTGATGGAGGAAAGCATCTCGAAAGCGGCCGGCGCAACCTTCGGTGAATACGTTTCACCGGAAGAGTTTCGATCGCTGATCTGGTCCATCGGCCGGATTCCCGCCGAGCGCTCGACGACCTATAAAATTCTTCGAACTTTCGAAACATCCGATTCTCCGGCATCCAAGCCGGCGCCTCTGCCGAAGCTTGCACCGCCGGCCGCTGCCGCCAGGGCTGCCGGAACCGGGTATTAATGCGCATCGTTGCGCTGGCTGGTGGCGTAGGGGCTTCGAAGCTACTGCTGGGCCTGGCGCGGGCGATGAACCCGCGCGGCCTGACCGCGATTGTCAATACGGGTGACGACCTCTCGCTCCACGGCCTGGAAATTTCTCCGGACCTGGACATCGTCACGTACACCTTGGCCGGCGTAGTAAACTCTGCCACCGGATGGGGATTTCACAACGAGACTTTCAACTTGCTCGAACGCCTGGCCGTTTATGGATGCCCGAACTGGTTCAATTTGGGCGACCGGGACCTGGCGACGCACATTTATCGCACGGAGCAGCTTCGGAATGGTTCGACACTTTCTCAAGTGGCGGATTCGATCCGCCGCGCCCTCGGCGTGAAGACAAGAATTCTGCCGATGAGCGACCAGCCGGTGCGCACCATGATCAGAACGCGACGAGGCTGGCTGCAGTTTCAAGAGTATCTGGTGAAGCTCCGTACAAAACCAGTGGTCCGCGCGATCCGGTTTGATGGCATCAAAAAGGCGCGGCCGGCGCCGGGGGTGCTCGAATCTTTGCGAAGCGCGGACGGTATCGTGATTTGTCCCAGCAACCCGGTGATCAGCATCGGTCCTATTCTTGCGGTGAAGGGGATTCGCGAATCGTTGCAGGCCCGGCGCGATGCGGTTGTGGCCGTTTGCCCTATCGTTGGCGGCAAGTCGTTGAAGGGCCCGTCGGACCGGATGATGAGGCAGTTGGGAATGGAGGTATCCGCGCGAGGGGTGGCCCGGCTCTACCAGGATATTTGCGGAACAATGATCATTGACCGCGTCGACGAGGCGCACACAGCGGATATCGAGGCTTCGGGGATTTGTGTGCTGAGCGGTTCCACAGTGATGCGCACGCTCGCTGATAAGACTCGCTTGGCGCGGTTGGTCCTCGGCGTCTATTCGAGGGGCATGATGCAAAAAGGAGCAAATCGTGATAAAAGAAAGGGAATGGCTCGAGGAAAAGCCTGACTTAGCTGGGACAGCTTTTGCGCAGGATTCAATGGGTGGCAGAGACGCCGGCTCGCAGGGACAACCATGGGAAAGACTGTCTGTAACTTCAAAGCATACAAGAATTTAGACCAGCGAAATCGATGAAAGCCCTTCTGATTCCGGTCAAGGAACTTTCCAAAGCCAAGCAGCGGCTTGCGGCCCACTTCTCCCCCGAGGATCGGTTCGAGCTGGCGGATGCGTTGTGGCAGGATTTTTTCAAGGTGGCTGCGACGGTCCGTGGAATCGATTCGATTTTTGTGGTCAGCACCGAGGAGCGCGTCCTGGAACGCGCGCGCGAGCTGGGTTGGGAGATCATTCCGGAGTCACACCAAGTTTCGGAGAGCGATTCCGTGAATTTCGCATCGCAATGGTGCGCGGATCGGGGCGTCGACGTGTTGTTGCGTGTGCCGGTTGACCTGCCGCTGATCGAGTCCAGCGATATCGAAGCTATTTTCAACGACGCTCCCCTGGCCCCCGCGGCAGTGATCGTTCCTTCGTTCGATGGGACCGGGACGAATGCGCTGCTGCGCACGCCTCCCACGCTCTTTCCATCTCACTTTGGTCCCGGCAGCTTCACCAAACATCTGATCGAGGCTTCGCGGTGCGGCGCGGAGACCCGGGTGCTCCGGCTGCCGGGAATTGAAATAGACATCGACGAACTCGTCGATGTGAGCGTGCTGCGAGCGCGGGAATTGAGGCCTTCGCTGACTCGTGACTGGTTACAGGCGCACGGCGTGGTGAGTGCGCTGGGAGCGGCAGCAGGCGCAAGTGGGGCACAAGCCGAACGGCTTAACGTTGAGGATCGGAAAGCGGCAGGCCGGTAAGGCGCAAGCCCACGGTATGCACTTTGTACTTCTGATTGATGGTGATGAAGAGCGCCGTGATCGATTCCACGATCCGCGCATTTTCCAGACGGCCCCCGTTGATCGCACGCACCCCGGGAATTTTTTCCGCCAGTTCTGAGGCGGCGCTGCGAGCCCGCTCATCGTCGGTGCAAATGATCGTGTCGCAGTCCACGGACTTCTCGCTGTCCAGGAGTTCGGCCGAAATATTATGAAACGCGGCGGCAACAGCCACTTCCTTGGGAGCCAGCTCGGCGGCCTGCTGGGCCGCTGATCCCTGCCACACCCCTAAAGTCTTCGCGGGTGATCCGCCGATGCTCGCGGCGAGGGGAACCGTGGTGTCGATCAGGATGGTTCCCGGGCGAAAATATGCTTTCAGTTTTTTCAGCAGCGAAGCCTGGCCGGAGAAAGGAACCGTGAGCACGACAATTTCCGCGGCGGCCACGGCTTCGGCATTCTCCATCCCTTGAATCCGCGCATTCTCTCCCGCCCGCAAGGCGAGTTTCGCCGCTACTTCCCGGGCGCGCTGCGGATCACGCGATCCAATCACGACATTTTCGCCGGCGCGAGCCCAACGATAGGCGAGGCCCATGCCTTCCGGTCCAGTTCCCCCGATAATTGCGATCGTACGATTCATTTGCTCCGGGCTTTCCGCTCACGAATATTTCCATCGAGCGTCTATGTTTCTTGACGCAGTGCATCATACCCTGCTACGTCATTTTGTAAACGGAAGTTGTTTCATTCGAGCGGCGCTCCGTTGCGAGGTGCGTGATCAGCGACCGGGAAGGAAGAGGGTCGAGAGACTATTTAACAATGAATTAAGACTTGCGGATCTAGCGCCGGGTTCGCGGCCTGCGAAAGAGCTTGACAGCTTTCAGGGTGGAGCTATATTCGCATTTGGCCGGATGCTATTCTTTCGATAGCACTTATGTTCTGACGGGGGAGGGGTGACCATGAAACGCATTTTGATTGGGGTGTGTTTTTCAGGAATCGTTCTAGTGGCATGTCTCACAGTTCTGGGTGGTCTGGCGGCCGCGCAGACCGTGACCGCCACCATCAATGGCCGCGTGACTGACCCGAGCGGAAGCAGCGTGGCGCAAGCCAACGTCACCGCGGTGAACAAGTCCACCGGTTACACGCGCACTGTGCAGACGAATGGCGATGGAGAGTACAGCTTACAGTCTCTGCCGGTGGGCACTTATGACATCAACGTTGACCATACCGGCTTTCGCAAGGAAGCGAGGACGGTCACGCTCCAGATCGGCAATGTTGTGACGCTTGACCTGAACTTGACGTTGGGATCCGTTCTGCAGGAAACCACTGTCCAGGCGGAAGCGCCGGTAACTGAACCCACGCAGACACAAGTGAGCACGGTGATCACTCAGAATCAGATTGCGAATCTTCCCGTGAACGGCCGTGAATTTATCGACTTCGCTCTGTTGTCGCCGGCGGTGCAAATCGGCGATACCACCTCGGGCTCGACCGACGTGATTGTGGAGCCGGTGACCAAAATTTCCTTTGCCGGGCAGAATATCCACTTCAATTTCATCGCCGTGGACGGCGCCGACGACATTTCCACGGCATCGGGCATCCAGCGGGGAACGCCGCCGCAGGAATCGGTGCAGGAATTCCGCGTCATCAACACGCAATACAATACCGATTTCGGCCGCGCCACCGCGGGCATCGTGAACATTCTGACGCGCAGCGGCACGAACGACTGGCACGGCTCGCTCTACGAATATTTCCGCAACGACGCGATGGATGCCACCAGCATTCTGGCCGCTCCGGGATTCAACGTTTTGCGGCAGAATCAATTTGGCGCGGCCATCGGCGGGCCGGTGAAGAAGAATAAAACCTTCCTCTTCGCCAACTATGAAGCACAGCGCCGCGCCGAATCGCCCACCTATAACTCGGCGGTGCTCAACAATCTCGCCGCGATCAACACCGTGAAGACCACCACCTTCCACTTGCCCGCTGAAAATCTTTTCGTATTGCGTGACGGAAACACGGATAACGGTTTCCTCCGCTTCGATGACAATATAAACGAGAAGAATTATCTCTACGTCCGCTATTTCGTGAACAACGACCGGCTGACGAATCAATCGCCGCTGAACAACGGATTCGATCTGCCCTCGGCGTTCAAGAATAATTACATCAACGATCAATCGGTGGCCGGCGGGCTGGCCACCACGTTTTCGCCTCGCTTCGTGAACGAACTGCACATGCAGTATGCCCATCGCTCGTTCGATTTTGCGGTGGTTTCCACGCAGCCACACTTGGAGTTGTCGAATACGTTTGCGGTGGGCGTGAACCGCGGGAACCCGGACATCTACCGCGAGAATCGATTCGAACTGGTGGACAACGTCACCTACACCAGGGGCAAGCACACCATCAGCTTCGGCGGCAATTTCGATCGCGTCAGCACCTATGAGTCTTTCCCATTGTTCTACCCCTTCGAGGCCGACTTCGGGACTCTTAAGGCCTTCCTCGGCACGGACGGCCAGGCGTGTGCTCCGCCTCCGGCGGGCCCGGCATGTCCCGATCCGTTCGTGATTTTCTTCGAACGATTTAACGGCTCCACAAACCCGCCCTTCTCCGAGCCATCGGTGTCGGGCGGCACGGCAATCTATCAAGGCGGAGCGATTCCTCAATCCATCCGCAATGCAGCTTCGTCAACTCTCGATCACACCTACAATGGGCTGTTCATTCAGGACAAGTGGCGGGCGACTGACCGGCTCACCCTGAACGGAGGGCTGCGCTGGGAATTCGAGACGTGGCCTTCGAATGTGCTGAATTCGCAACTCAAGAATTTCGATCCGCGCCTCGGCCTGGCTTACAACATCGGCACCTCGAAGCATTTCGTGCTTCGCGCGGGCTTTGGCCTGTTCCACGGAATCATTCCATCGCCGCTGTTGATGTGCCAGGCGCCTTCCTGCGGCGGGCTTTCCAAATATCCCGGGCGGCCGTTCGAAGACGGGCTGAACGGGAAAACGGGCCTGTTCACCTTCGCCAGCGCGCCGTTCATCACGAATTTCGCGCTCAACGCCTTGCTGAACAACGGCACCTTTCCAGATGGCACCCCGGCTGCCTTCCTCGGCTGTCCGGGCGGAACGCTGGCGGGTTGCGGGTTTGAACAGAATGCGACCGTCGTGCGATTTGTGCAGGATCACCAGAATCCCTACGGCATCCAGGCGAGTATTGGGATCGAATTCGAGCCGATGAAGGACCTGGCGGTGAGCATCTCCGGCATCCATTTGCGAGGCGTACACCTGGGCAGTTTTTATAACGTGAACCAGCCCGACCCCAGCGGCACGGTGCAAGTCCATAGTTCCAGCGGCGCGGTGGGTTGCAAGAATGTTTACTTCAATTTCGCGTTCCCGCCGCCCGTTACGCCACCGGCCTGCGGACCGTATCCGGCGCCTCCCAACGCGCTGATTCCGGGGTTCCGCAACAATCAATTCAGCATCTTCTTCGAAGCCACCTCCCGCTGGGATTCGGTGTACGACGGTTTGCTCTTCAGCATGGAGAAACGGCTGTCGCATGGTTTCTCCTACGGGATCAGCTACACGTTCGCGCATTCGATTGACGACGGACCCAACCCCAGCTTCGTGCTGATTCCTCAGGACAGCTTGGATTTCCGGGGAGAGCGGGGCAACTCCGCTGACGACATCCGGCACCGGTTCGTCGGCAACGCCACGTTTGCCAGCCCGATTACCTGGAACGCATTCGCGCGC
>JBGPTK010000088.1:0-13956 GCA_041490605.1 Terriglobia bacterium
GAGGTCGGTGGGAGCGTTTGTTCTGCCGGTGGTAATTGTGTGGCTCCTGGCGGCCATGCTGTACGCGCCGGCAGCGGCACCCCCGCCGGCGCCCGTGCGTGGCCCGCTCTTCGCGCTGCATGTGACGCTGAATATCATGGCCTACGCGGCGTTCGCGTTATCGTTTGTACTGAGCTTGATCTATTTGCTGCAGAACCGGATGCTGCGCGCGCGAAAGCCGAGCCGCGTGTTCTGGCGATTTCCGCCGCTGGATGTGCTGGACCGGATGAGCCGCAGCAGCGTGGCCGTGGGTGTGGCCGCGCTGGTAGTGGGCGCCGCGTTTGGATTGGTGTGGGAACACCGGCTGCGAGGCAGCTACGGGAGCAGCGATCCGAAGGTGCTGGTTACCGTGCTGATTATCGTGGTCTACGGAGCGTATCTGTGGCTGGCGAGAGCGATCCGGTGGAGAGGATCGCGCGCCGCTCTGCTGTGCGCCTGGAATTTCGTTCTGGTTGTTTTCAGTTATAGCATCGTGAATCTTTATCTCACTCGATTTCACAGGTTTTATTGATGGCTGCCGGAACACGCACAGGACGGGTGGAGCGGGCGACCGGCTCGCGGATGCAGATTGCCCTGATCGGGTGCAATCATCGCACGGCCCCGGTGGAGCTGCGCGAGCGAATCGCGTTCACGCCGGAACAAGCTTTGCGGGCGGCCGAGCAGCTGCGGCTTCGGGGAATTTTGGAAGAGGCCGTGGTTGTCTCCACCTGCAATCGCAGCGAACTCTATGGCGTTTCGCCCCCGACGGCAGTCGATGCGCCGGAGAGCGCAACCCAGGCCATGGAGACTTTTCTCACTTCGTTTCACGGAATCCCGGCATCCGATTTGAGCGGCCGTTTCTATCACCATCGCGATGCGGAAGCCGTTCAGCATCTCTTCCGCGTTTCGGCGGGACTGGATTCCATGTTACTGGGTGAAGCGGAGATTCTGGGACAGGTTCGCGACGCTTATGGGCGGGCTTTGGACCACGGTTCGACCGGCCCGGTATTAAACCGGCTGTTCCAGAACGCGTTGGAAGTGGGGAAGCGTGTCCGCTCGGAAACGGAACTCGGAGCGCGGCCGATGTCGGTGGCGTTCGCGGGCGTGAAACTGGCCGAGCGCGTGTTCGGCCGGCTGGAAGGCCATAAGGCGCTTATGATTGGCGCCGGAGCGGTGGCCGAACAGGTGGTGGACCATTTGCGCAATCGCGGCATCGGCGGGCTGCGAGTGGTGAATCGCTCCTACGAACGGGCGGTGGACCTGGCGGCGCGCACGGGCGGTGAAGCGGCGGAATGGGCGACGCTGGAATCCTCGCTCGAAACTCCCGATGTGATCGTGGTTTCGGTGAGCAGCACGGAGGCGGTGCTGACCAAACGGATGATCGAGCGCGCGATGAAAGCGCGCGCGGGGCGGGCGATGTTTATTGTCGACCTGGGCGTGCCGCGCAACGCGGAGCCGGAAATCGCCAAGCTCTACAATTTGTACCTCTACAACGTGGACGACCTGGGCGAAATCGTGGAGCAGAATCGCAAGGCTCGCGAAGCGGAAATTCCCCGCGCCGAAGCGATTATCAACGAGCACGTGGTCAAATTCGCGGCGTGGCAATCGAACGTGCAGGCCTTCGCGCTGATGGACCGGCTGCGCGAACGCTTGCAGGCCGAGCGGCAAACATTCGTGAACGAGCGGCTCTCCGATATGCCGGGACTTTCGGCGGAAGACCGCCAGCGCGTGGCGCGCATGACGGAGGACCTGGTCGAGCGCATTCTGGAGGAACCGGCGAAGCGAATGCGCCGCACGCGCGAACTGCGCCAGCGCCTGGAAGAAATCGAAGCCCTGCGAAAACTTTTCGGCCTGGATGATGCGCCCGAGGATGAATCGTGAAGCCCGTCCGCATTGGCACGCGCGGCAGCGCGTTGGCGCTGTGGCAGGCGAATCACATTCGCGAGCGCCTGGCGAAAGAATTCAGCGTCGAGGCGGAGATCGTCATTATCAAGACATCCGGCGATCAGTTCACGCAATCGTCTGTGAGCCAACTGGGAATGAAGGGAGTGTTCATCAAGGAGCTGGAAGACGCGCTGCTCGATCGCCGTGTGGACCTGGCGGTACACAGCATGAAAGATGTCCCCACGAAAATTCCGGAGGGCCTTACTTTTCCCGCGATTACCAAGCGCGAGGATCCGCGCGATTGCCTGGTTTCGCGCAATGGGGCCACACTTTCATCGCTCGCGGCCGGCGCGAAGGTGGGAACGGGCAGCCTGCGCCGCCAGGCGCAAATTCGGCACATCCGGCCCGATCTCGATTTGCGGGAATTGCGCGGCAATGTGGATACGCGGCTGCGCAAGCTGGAAGAAGGAATGTATGACGCGATCGTGCTGGCGAAGGCGGGGCTTGACCGCCTCGGCGCGGCGGCGAAAATTACGGAGGTGCTGGAACCCGAAGTGATGCTTTCCGCCGTCGGCCAGGGGGCGTTGGGGATTGAATCGCGGTCCGCGGAAGCGAGCGGCGCTGATGGGGCCGATCAAGAATTTTTGGCGAGGCTTTCCGCGCTCGACGATTCGGCGACGCGCGCAGGTGTGACGGCGGAGAGGGCATTGCTCTCCGAACTCGAAGGAGGGTGCCAGGTTCCGCTGGGCGCGTGGGGGCGCGTGGAAAAGGGCGAGTTGGTTCTTGATGCGTGCGTTCTTTCAATGGATGGAGTGGAGTATCTGCGGGATCGCGCGACAGGAGCGCCCAGCGAAGCGGAAAGGGTGGGCCGCGGGCTGGGACGCAAGTTGCTCGAATCCGGCGCCGATCGCATCCTGCGGCTGGTGGGAAGAGACTGAAGCGAAGTTTCGCGGCTAACACAAATGACGACGAACAATCACAAGCCGCTGGCAGGGAAGCGCGTGGTGGTGACGCGCGCGCCGGAACAGGCGCAGGAATTTGTGCGCGAACTGGAGGAGTATGGCGCGGAAGTGATTCTGCTGCCGATGGTGAGCTACGCCGACCCTGAGAATTTCGGGCCGCTGGATGCGGCGCTGCATCAACTCTCGAGTTTCGATTGGATCCTGTTCACCAGTCAAAATGCCGTAACTTACTTTTCGAAGCGGTGCCGCGCACTGGAAATTGAGCCGCGGCCGGCGAATTCCGAGAAACCGAAAATTGCCGCCGTGGGGCCGGCGACGGGCAAGGCTGTCGGGAAAGAGGGGATGCCTTTGTATTTGCTTTCCAGCCAGTTTCAGGGCGCGGCTCTTGCGAAAGACTTGCGAAAGCAGGTGAACGGGAAGAAAGTATTGTTGCCGCGGAGCGACCGCGCCGGGGCCGATCTGCCGCGAGCGCTTCGCTCGGCGAAGGCGATGGTTACCGAGGTGATTGCCTACCGGACGGTGGCCGCGACCGGGCCTGATGCGGGAAAGACCGGTGGGGCCGATAGCGCGGCCGACGTTTATGCGTTTGCGAGCCCATCGGCGTTTTCGGCATTTGCCGACGCGACGAATGCCGAATCATTGCGCGGCCTTTGCGAATCCGCGCGTTTTGCCGCGATTGGGCCAACGACGGCGGCGGCCATCCGCGAAGCGGGATTTCCAGTTGAAATTGTGGCCGAGGAATCCACTTCGGCGGCGCTGGCCGCGGCAATCGCAAAATATTTCGAGCAGCATTCCGAGGTGAAATCGCGATGAGTTTTCCTCTCGTGCGCCCGCGGCGATTGCGCCGCACCCAGGCGATTCGCAATCTGGCCAGCGAAACGCGCCTGACCAAGAGCGGCTTCATTTATCCCATGTTTGCCTGTCCGGGCAGCAAGGTGCGCAAAGAAGTTTCCTCGATGCCGGGGATTTACCAGCAGTCGGTGGATCAGATTGTGGAGGAATGCCGCGAAGTGGCGGGCCTGGGGATTCCGGGCGTAATACTTTTTGGGCTGCCCGCGCACAAGGATGAGACGGGCTCCGAGGCGGCTTCGGCAAGCGGAGCGGTGCAGAGGGCGGTGGAAGCAATTAAGAAAGCCAAGCTCAATTTGATTGTGATCACCGATGTTTGCTTGTGCGAATACACCAGCCACGGGCACTGCGGCGTGGTAAAAGATGGCGAAGTCCTGAATGATCCCAGCCTGGAGCTGCTTTCCGGCGCCGCGCTTTCGCATGCCCGGGCCGGCGCGGACATCGTAGCGCCGTCGGACATGATGGACGGGCGAGTGGCCGCGATTCGCAGCAAGCTGGACGCGAATCAATTCAGCGACGTCGCCATTCTGGCCTACTCGGCGAAATATTGTTCCGGGTTTTACGGCCCGTTTCGCGAAGCGGCCGAATCGGCGCCGAAATTTGGCGACCGCCGCAGCTATCAAATGGATCCGGCGAACGCGCGAGAAGCCCTGCGCGAGGTTGCGCTGGACCTGGAAGAGGGCGCGGACATGGTGATGGTCAAACCCGCGCTGCCGTACCTGGATATCATCCAGCGTGTTCGCGAACGATTTGACGTGCCCGTAGCGGCCTATAATGTGAGCGGCGAATATTCAATGGTGAAGGCAGCGGCGCGGAATGGCTGGATCGACGAGAAGCGCGTGACGCTCGAAATTTTGACCGGGATCCAACGCGCCGGCGCCAGCATGATTCTGACGTATCACGCAAAAGAAGTTGCGCGCTGGCTGGGCAACTGCTGATTCACCGGGGTTTTGTAGCGCCGGCTTTCAAGCCGGCATCTTTTGCTTTTGCATTCGCACTGAAGCACCAATTCGCGCGCGCCTGGGGTCAGTTGCGCACGAATCACAAATCACGCTTCAAGAATCGCTACTCACGAGGTCAAGCAAATGGGCTCCGATTCTCGTCCCCGTACCCGCGACTTGTTTTTGCGCGCGCAAGACGTGCTGGTGGGCGGCGTAAACAGCCCCGTCCGCGCGTTTAAAGCCGTGGGCGGCGATCCGTTGATCATCGAACGCGCAAACGGCGCCAAGATTTTTGATATCGATGGACGCGAATACCTGGACTACGTTTGCTCCTGGGGCGCGATGATCCTGGGTCATGCCAATGACGCCGTCACGGCATCGGTGCGGGACCAATCGGCGCGCGGCACGAGTTACGGAATGACCAACCCGCTGGAAATCGAATTGGCCGAGAAAATCCGCGCCGCGCTTCCCTCGCTCGAAATGATCCGCTTCGTCAGCTCCGGCACGGAAGCGACCATGAGCGCGGTGCGCCTGGCGCGCGCCTTCACCCAGCGCGAACAGATTCTAAAATTCGAGGGATGCTACCACGGCCACGCGGATGGCTTTCTTTCCCATGCGGGATCGGGCCTGGCCACGTTCGGGATTTCCTCCAGCCCCGGCGTGCCGGATTTCTACGCGCACTTGACCGTTACCGTTCCTTATAACGATCTCGACGCAGTGGAAAAAATCTTCGCTTCGTGCCCGCAGCAGATTGCCGCCGTGATTATCGAGCCGGTGGCCGCCAACATGGGCGTGGCGTTGCCCGATCCCGGCTTCCTCGAAGCGCTGCGCAAGATCACCAAGGACGATGGGACGCTGCTGATCTTCGACGAAGTGATCACCGGGTTCCGGCTGGCTTATGGCGGCGCGCAGACTCTGTTTGGGATTGTCCCCGACCTCACCACGCTTGGAAAAATTATCGGCGGGGGATTGCCGGTGGCGGCTTATGGCGGCCGCCGCGATGTGATGCAGCACCTGGCGCCGCTCGGGCCGGTTTATCAGGCGGGAACACTTTCCGGGAATCCACTGGCGATGCGCGCCGGGATCGCTTCGCTCGAGCAACTCGAAAAGCACGGCACCTACGATGGATTGAGCAAAAAGGCCGCCCGTTTGGTGGAGGGATTTCGCAGCGCTCTGAAAGATTCCGGCGTGCCGGGGCAGGTGAATTCCTGCGGCTCGCTGGTCACACTTTTCTTCGCCGAAGAGCCCGTGCGCGATTTTGCGGGGGCGAAAAAATCCGATACGCGCCGGTTCGCCGCGTTTTTCGGGGAAATGCTCAACCGCGGAATCTTCCTGCCACCCTCGCAATTCGAAGCCCTGTTCATTTCCGTGATGCATACCAATGACGACATTGACCGCACCATCGAAGCCTGCCGTGAGAGTTTGAAGGCTGTACAGGCGACGCAAGCGCTTGCGCAATAGTAGGCTACGAGTGAAAGGCGCAAACCGGCGGGCAGAAGAGTCTGAGCGGAAGGAATGGCGCCTCCTGTGGAAGGGTGGTTGGGGGCAGATGGAAGCTATTAATCTGGTCTCATTTCTGTTACACTTGGCTTAGTATGGAGGTTCAGGAGAACACGATGGCCACTCCGATGGGTCCAGGTAGCCGCTACTAAGAGTTTTAAGTACTTGTTTTTCTTTTCTTTAGCTATACTCAAGTTTCAAGCCGGATTCTCTTTGGGGCAACCTGCTTCTTCAAGGTACTTGTCTGTCTCAGGGCCAAGCTTGTGTTCTCTCGCGACATCGGTGACTGCGGTGCGCGCTAGCGCGGATAACTTCAGCGGTTCCAGCTTGACGTCATACCAATGCTCGTAGGGCCGGTTTGCCTCGTAAATCAAGATGCCGAAGTAGCCATCCAAGATATTGAGGTCCTGTAGGCATCTCCTATTGGACAACCACTTCCGGGCGTACTTCCAAAACGCCACAATATCCGGATCGCCGTAACCAATCATTCCGCCAACAGTACTCGAGGTCACTTTTGCGGACATGAGATCGAGACAGCGATCCAGCAACTGCTGAATTGGCGGACTTTTTAGCCGTAACAACGCTCTGTGTTCCTGATAGAGGAAATACACCAGCCATTCGGCCGTGCGGTTCTTGAAGTAATAGCCGCCGAGCTCACGCCTCGTCGTACGTACGTTCCACTCGAATTTCAAAAGATAGTAGAACGCAGACTGTGCGATAGCCACGTTCGGGGAATGCGCATCGTGAAACCGTCTGATTTCCTGCGTCGCAGCGATGAGATCGTTGCATATCGGCATGTAATACTTCAGCGTGACGCGGTGCGAATCCTGGAGCATCAGATTCCAAGTATTGCTCCGCTTGTCTCGCTCCTCGTGTAGCCGTGCTTCTCTTTTCTCTTCGAGGTCACGCTGTATCCTACTTTCATTCTCACGCTTCTCGTGCAGATCAGCCTCTCTTTTGTCCCACCGCCACTTCCACAGCGCAAAGAGGCCGGCAAAGAAGGCCGTGAATGTCGGAACTCCCAGTTCCCAGTTGTGAAGCAATGAGAACCAGAACCAGCGAGGACAGCTGAGACTCTCGATTTCCCCCAGAGGAGCGGCAATGACCGACGGACCCTCAGCGCTCTCCCACTCGAGAATGGCGAATGCGTTTTGCCGGTCGACCGATTCGCTGGCCCGCAGGTCACCCCAAACAGTGAAAGATTCGTGCGGTCCCAGATATGCGCAGATTTCGTTCTGAGGAGCGGGCGCTGTCACGGCCAACCCTTTCGGACGCTCGACTGCCGGAGCTTGGCAGACGCGTTCCGAAGGAACCGACATCGAGCCGGAGACACGATCGAAATCCACGGGGTCAATGCGGTCCAGGCGAATTCGTGCGATCGGTGAAGCGGAGCCGTTCTCGATCGTAATCCAGAAGCGGACGGACTCGCCGTTGCGCACGGGGACGCGCGCAAGATGGCCGCTGACCGAGACGTGCGAGGCAGCGTCCGGACTCTGTGCTGCGCTCGTGCAGAGACCCGCTCCCAGCGCCAGGACAACGGCACCCCACACTCGTCCGCGGCCGCGGTTCTTGCTATTTCCCCATTTCATTTTTTACTACGCCTCCGCCTTTCATCACGAATTTCACTCGTTCGAGTTGAGTGATGTCGCTCAGGGGATCACCCTGCACGGCGATGATGTCAGCAAACTTGCCTGGTTCGATCGAGCCGATGCGGTCGCTCCAGCCCATCAATTCGGCAGCATCGATTGTGGCTGATTTGATGGCGGCGGCTGCGGACATTCCGAATCGCGTCATGTATTCAAATTCTTTTGCTTGCGTCCCGTGCGGGAAAGGGCCGGCATCGGTGCCGAAGGCGATCTTCACTCCCTTGGCCAACGCTTTTTTGAAGCTGGGTTCATGAATTCTTGCGCGGGTGGTCTTGCCGCCGCTCAATTCCAGATCTTCTTCCGGCTCGAATTCATACACATACAGCGTGGGGCACAGCCAGATTCCTTTGGCTACCATCTTGTCGATTGCTACGTCGTCAAGATCGAGTCCATGCTCGATGGAATCCACTCCGCCATCGATGCAATTGTGCAATCCTTCGCCGCCGTACGCGTGACACGCTACTTTTTCTCCTTCGCGATGCGCTTCGTTCACGATGGCCTTCACTTCCTCGAGAGTGAACGTGGGAATGCTGACCAGCTTGCCTTCCGGGGTGAAATGGAATTTGTGGGTGCCGTAAATTTTGATCAGGTCGGCGCCATATTTGATCTGCTCGCGCACGGCTTTGCGCGCCTCGTCCGGCGAATCGGCATTTTGAACGCCGGAAGGCACGCGCACCTCGGGTGAATATCCTTCCAGGGGATAACCGCCGGTGGTGGAAAGCGCGCGCGTGGCCACTTGCAGGCGCGGGCCGGGGATCAATCCGCGATTGATGGCGTCGCGCACGTCGACGTCGCTATACATCGCGCCTTCGGTTTCCACGTCGCGCATGGCGGTAAATCCGGCTTCGAGGTCGAGCCTGGCGTTGCGCGCGGCTTCGATGGTGCGGAATTGCCAGGATTCCTTCAGCAGTTGTTCCTCATAGCGGCCATGCGATTCACCGGTCAGAAAAATATGCGTGTGAGCGTCGATCAGCCCCGGCAGTACGGTAGCATTGCCCAAATCCACGACGGCGGCGCCCGCCGGAATTTGAACTTGCGCAGCGGGAGCGACGCGCACGATTCGCTCGCCACGAACCACGATCATTTGATCGGTGAGCAGCTTGCCCGTCCGCACATCCAGCAATTTTCCAGCGCGGATGTATTTGGCCGGCGCGGATGCGTGCATGTCGGAGCCTTGTCCGCGCGCCGCAGCCGCCATAAATAGAACTATTGCCGTTAGAAGTGCGATTCGCCGCATGTTTCCTCCTTCAACGAGGGGGGCCGGTTTACTGGCATGACGAATACTGGAGCGAGCTTGTAAATGCGCACAGGCAGGAGTGCCTGTGCCACCAAGGAGTAGGCCTATGGCACTATTTCGCAAGGTCATTTCGCACCACCGTGCCGCCTTTGATCACGCATTTCACTTGCTCGAGAATGGCCACATCCTCGAGCGGATTTCCGGTGACCGCGATCAGATCGCCGTATTTTCCCGGCTCAATTGCGCCCACTCGATCCGCCCAACCGAGCAAGTCGGCGGCATTGATGGTGGCTGCTTGGATAGATTCAAGCGGGGTCATCCCGTATTTCACCATGTAGTGAAACTGCTTGGCGTTGTCGCCGTGAGGATAGACACCCGCATCGGTGCCGAACGCCATTTTCGCTCCCGCGTGGTGCGCGTGTGCGAAATTGTCGCGCTGCAATTGGCCAATCGTTCGTTCCTTTTCGAGCGATTCCGGCAGCATTCCGGCCGATGCGCCCTGGCCCAGGATGTAATCGTCGTTGTAGATGTCCATCACAAGATAAGTGCCGTGTTCTTTCGCCAGGCGAATTCCTTCCTCGTCAATCAGGCTGGCGTGCTCGATCGAGTCCACCCCCGCCTCGATGGCTTCCTTGATCGCTTCGGTGCCGTGGGCGTGGGCCGCGACTTTGCGTCCCAGGCGATGGGCTTCGTCCACAATGGCTTTCATTTCCTCGAGAGTGTATTGCTGGGTGCCGGGCTGGTCGCCTTTCGAAAGCACGCCGCCGCTGGCGCAAATTTTGATCAGGTCCGCGCCGTATTTGATGTTTTCCCGTACTTTGGTCCGCGCGGCCCAGGGACCGTCGGCCACGCCATCCGCGCGGCGGTTATATTGGGGCGGCAGCAAATTGTTATCGCAGTGGCCGCCGGTAATTCCCATGGCCGGGCCGGAAACGAGCATGCGCGGGCCCACAATGTCACCATCATTGATCGCGTCGCGCAGCGCGACGTCTGCAAAGCCGGTAGCGCCCACATTGCGCACGGTTGTGAAACCAGCATCCAAGGTGATGCGCGCGTCGGCCACGCCATAGATCGTCTCGCGCGGAATCGAGAGGCCCAGCGCGCGATAGCCGTGCATTTTGGCGCTGCCGGTGAGGTGCGTGTGCGCGTCAATCAGGCCGGGCAGAACAGTGGCATGGCTCAGGTCGACAACCTTTGCGCCCGCGGGAATCTGCGTTTGCGCGGCCGGAGCGACGCTTTCAATTTTTTCGCCGCGAATCACGATCACCTGATTGGCCAAGATCTTGCCGGTGCGGACGTCGAGCATTTTTCCCGCGCGCACATACATCGCCGGCGCGGTCTGTTGCGCATTTGCATCAGCGGGCAAGATCCCGGCGGCGACGCACGCGAGCGCGCATACTGCAACCATAAATATCCATCGAGGCATTTCTCCTCCTCAGTTTGAAAAGAGCGGCGTGATTCTAACCCTAATTTCAGTTTTCGTGGTTCGAGGAATTTGGCGGCGATTTTGTAGCGCCGGCCTTCAGGCCGGCAGTTTGTGCCTTTTCAGATGTATGGACGAGCAATCGATCGCCCACAAATTTGTAGAATTTCGGATCACTCCAATAGCCGAGATGCGCAAGCCCCGGGACCCAATACCAGAACCAGTCCTGGTCATCGGGTTCCAGGCGATAGAAGTCCAGGCGCGCGCTGACCGGATCGAGCGGAGACCACGCATTCAGCCAGCGAATATTTTCACCGATTTTCTCGTAGCTGAACTTGAACTCGCCATAGTCGCGCCCGGAAGGAGTTTTGCGGAACGAATGCAGCATGGAAAGAATCTGCGCGCGAATGGGCTGGCTGCTTTTCACTTGCTGGCGAAAAAAGTAGTAGATTTTGTCGAGTGGCGAACCGAAAGTGACCAATCCCTTCAGCTTCTTATCCAAAACTTCCCGGGTGATCCCCAGGTCCGGTTTATCGCTGGTTGAGGCAGAATGGCTTGAAGAGCGGTCGAACAGCTCGTTGATCGTGTCGTAGGCGATCACGCTCCCGAGCGAATGGCCGGCCAGGATGACGCGGTCATGTTCAGGGCTCGCAAGGATGCTTGCCAGGGCTGCCGTCGATTCCTTGAGAATCGCATTGCGCGCGACGTAATTCTTGGACTTTGCGTCGGAATTCACATAGACCGCCACGTCCGCGACGTAATCGACCAGGAGATATTTCACCGCAGCGGCAACCAGCAACGTCACGGCGAGGCCCAGACCGCCGGAAGTACGGAAGCTCTGCAGAGCGGCAAGAAGTTGGACGCCGTTCGACCAGGCGACACAAGTGCCGAGATAGAATGAGCCAACCGCGACCAAGGCGGTGCTTGCCAGCCAACTCACATCCGCATACCTCTGGGTCGTTTTATGCTTCGATTCTTGCTGGAAATATTCAACCGCGAAACGAATCAGCAGGAAAATCATCCAGGTCCCCAGGGCGTAGAGCGCCAGAACCGCCATGTTTGCCGGAACAGCGATCCATTTGGGAAGCCAATGGAGCAGGGGAATACCTGCCAGCGCAAGCTGAGGTCCCTCGAGCAGTGACTTGAGCGCGGCCAGAATGTCAGCGAGTTTGGGAACCTTCCCCAGCCAGTTGATCAACCAGATGCTCCCAACCGCCAGCGGGACGAAGAGGAAGACAACCCTTCGCATTTCGCGCCAGAACAGCCAAAGCGCCCGGAACCAGCCGCGGGGAGCATTTGGGTCTCTGACGCCGAACATCTCTTGAAGGTTTTGCCCGAAATACCGCAGCGGAGAAAGAGCCGTCGTCACCAACCACTGCAGGGTTTGCAAATAGCTGATTTTGTCCTCCGTCTGCGGGGCCCAGTAATATTCATGAATGTCGATATATCCGCCGGAAGGATTCGCATCGCCGGGCTGCACTTCAATTCGTACAAATACTTCGGTCCAATCGGTGTGTGCGGTCTCTTTCGCTTGCAGCCGCACATTCAATTTACACTGATCGCGCAGATAGGCGAATAGGCCGCGAGCAAAACTATCCAGGGCTTCGTATGGATTTTGCTCGCCGATTCCGTGGATCACCAGCAGAGCATTTTTCGCGTCCAGGAGAGCAGGGGGCGGGCTTTTGGCAACTGCCGGAGGGCTCGACGGATTGTCCATGGTTCAATTCCTCCGGGTGTTTATTAGAGAGGAAAGAGAAAACCCAGCCGACAATGGCGTGAACGATATAGGGACTGAACCCCGTTGTCAAGCAAGCCCGCTATGAGCTGCCGATTCACAATCGTCTAGCGGGGATGGGCGCGTGATTTTGACTAACGTTTCGTCTTTCCACTCGTCTCACCCTTTCAGAATTGACCGAACAGAAAGTTTGGTCTAGGCTTCGCCGGGCTCATTCTTGAACGAATCAACTATCTTGAGGGGGGGGGAGCATTCATGATCGGGAGCGCAACGGAGCGATCTTACAATTTCAGCAAGCCTGCAAAATGGTACGTTCTTCTTTTTCTCATCGGGCTAGCCAGCCTGCCCGTTGGTTTCACGCGAGCGCAGGAGAAGGACGCGCCGCAAACTGAAGAGGGGAAAAAGACCGAAAAGAAAGAGGAAGGACTGCCGCTGAAGCCCACGCGCAAGATTTCGTTCACCACGGATGAAGGCACCTGGATGTCGCTGGACGTTTCGCCGGACGGGAAATCCGTTGTGTTTGATTTGCTCGGCGATCTCTACTCGTTGCCGATCGAAGGCGGAGAGGCGAAGCGCTTGACCAGCGGATTGCCCTGGGACTGCCAGCCGCGCTTCTCCCCGGACGGCAAACAGATTGCGTTTATCAGCGACCGCAGCGGGAGCGACAACATCTGGCTGATCGATGTGGATGGATCGAATCCTCGGGCAGTGACCAAAGAAACGGATGACCAGCTTGGTTCGCCCGCCTGGGCGCCCGATGGAAATTACCTGGTCGCGCGCAAATGGGGTCCCTATCCCGGCGCCGAAGATTATCTGCGCACCACTTCACTCTGGCTCTTTCACAAGAGCGGCGGCAAGGGCCTGGAACTAGTGAAGGGAAAAGGGAAGACCACCGTAAACGAAGGTCCCTTTTTCGCGCGCGATGGCAAATTGCTGTATTTTTCGAGCCATCCCGAGGGGTTCCGCTACAACGTGGATATCGGGCGATTCCAAGTCTATACCTTCAATCGCGACACGGGCGAAGTGCAGACGATTACCGGCGTATACGGCGGCGGGCTGCGCCCCATCGTATCGCCCGACGGCCGCTACCTCGTCTATGCCTCGCGACACGATGCCAAGACGGGTTTGCGAATTCGCGATCTTTCGACGCGCGAGGAACACTGGCTGGTCTCTTCCATGCAGCGCGACGACCAGGAAGGCTTCGCGGTGAATGACATTCTACCGGGATATGCGTTTACTCCGGATTCGAAATCAGTGGTGTATACCGCTGATGGAAAATTCCAGCGCGTGGATATTGCTTCACACCAGATCGCTGCAATTCCATTCAGCGCCAAAGTTGATTTGGATCTTGGTCCGCGCATCCGCACCGAATATGCGATTGCGGATGGCCCGCTGACCGTTCATCAGATGCGCTGGACGAACCAATCGCCCGATGGGAAAACGCTGGCCTTCAGCGCCGTGGGGAAGATTTGGCTCACCGACACAAACGGCGGCAAACCACATCGCCTCACATCAAGTCCGCTGCGCGAATACGAGCCGATCTTTTCACCCGACGGAAAATGGATCGCCTATGTTTCCTGGTCGGATTCGGAAGGCGGGCAACTGTGGAAAGCGCCGGCAGGTGGCGGCGAGCCGGTGCAGCTCAGCAAAACGGCGGCTTACTATTCGCAGCCGGCATGGTCTCCGGATGGCGGCAAAATCATTTTAGTGGCGGGCTCGGCGAGCGGGTGGCTTTCGGAAGATGACGCCGACGTCGAGCAA
>JBGPTK010000089.1:0-13166 GCA_041490605.1 Terriglobia bacterium
GCGCGGCCCTGGCTGCCGTAGCCGAGCACGGCGATGCGCTTGCCCTCCAGCACGCGAGGTTTTGCGTCGTCTTCCCAATACATTTTGGCCATTGTTTTCTCCCTCATCTCCTGTTAGAAATCGGGCCTGCGCGCCAGCCCGTCAAATTTGCCGGTATCACCGCTGACTCCATAAGGAAGCCTGAGGCGGGCTGCTTAGTCAAATTTATAATTGTTCTTCCTACTATAAACAGGGCTTATGGAGTCGAATTCGGCCGGGACCCTCCTCCGCCATCAAACCGGACCTTTCTACTTGGCACAAACCGTAGATTACTGCGCAGCGCTTCGGGATTCCTCGGGCCAGACTTCACCCTCGGAACGACAGAGAATCAGAAGCACTGTAATCCGCAGTAGGTCGTCATGCTGAGCGAAGCGAAGCATCCCGCGCAGGCGTGCGCAAGCTAGGAATATTTTTTATGGACCTTCAAAGAATCTTTATTTGACAGCAGGATGAACTTCCTGTATTTTCACTTTTGACCATGGACCTGCGGGCGCATCGACACCACCATCATTTCCATCACTGCGTGGCGTTGTGCCTCGGGAATCCTGGTTAGCTGAAACGCAATCGTAGCTTTCTAGAGCCCGCTGGCGCCAAAAACCAGCGGGCTTTTTGTTTTTGCGCGCGGTAAAAAGAGCGCGTCGAATTCAGGGAGGGCACGTGGAACTCGATTACAGCAAGCTGGGCGGCCTGGTGCCGGCAATCGTGCAAGATTTCGAGTCTGGAGAAGTCCTCATGCTGGGATTCATGAACGCGGAGGCCCTCGAAGCCACCCTCGAGACGGGCGACGTCACGTTCTACAGCCGGTCGCGAAAAAAATTGTGGACCAAGGGCGAGCAGAGCGGGCACCGTCTCCAGCTGCGCGAATTGCGCGTGGATTGCGACGCGGACGCGGTGCTGGTGAGCGTGGAAGCCACCGGCCCGGGCGTATGCCACGAAGGCTATCGCAATTGTTTTTTCCGCCGCCTCAGCGCGGATGGCACGCTGGTGATCACCAGCGAAAAAACGTTCGATGCGGGCGCCGTCTACGGCAAAGGGGAGCCCTCGTGAGCATGCTTCGCCTGGGAATTCCGAAGGGCAGCCTGCAGGATGCGACGCTGCAACTCTTCGCGCGCGCCGGGTGGCGCATCACCGTGGATTCGCGCAGCTATTTTCCGGCGATTGACGATTCGGAGATAACCTGCATGTTGGTCCGCGCGCAGGAAATGGCGCGTTACGTCGAAAGCGGCGCGCTCGATGCGGGAATTACCGGACGGGATTGGATTCTCGAAACCGGCGCGGGCGTGGTGGAAGTGGCCGAACTGGTGTACGCCAAGCAGCGGCTCACGCGGGTGCGCTGGGTGCTGGCGGTGCCCGAGGATTCGCCGGTGCAATCGGTGCGCGATCTGGAAGGGAAGGTGATTGCCACCGAGGCGGTGGAACTGACCAGGAAATATCTGGCGAAACACGGCGTCGCCGCGCGGGTGGATTTTTCCTGGGGCGCCACGGAAGTGAAAGTGCCGCAACTCGCCGACGCGATTGTGGAAGTGACGGAAACGGGCTCGTCGCTGCGCGCGAATCGTTTGCGGGTGGTGGACACCGTGCTGGAATCGGCGCCGCAGTTTATTGCCAATTCCGCGGCGTGGGCCGATCCGTGGAAGCACGAGAAAATTTCGAATCTGGTGCTGCTGCTGCAAGGCGCCATTGCCGCGTACGCCAAAGTGGGCTTGATGTTGAATATCCGGCGGGAAGATTTGCCGGGAATTTTGGACGCGCTGCCGGCGCTGAAAAATCCAACCATTTCGGAACTGAGCGACCCGGGCTGGGTGGCCGTGAACACCGTGGTGGATGAAGAATTGGTGCGCCAGATTATTCCGCGATTGAAGGCGGCGCGTGCGCAGGGAATCGTGGAATATCCGCTGAACAAAATCGTGCCGTGAATTCTGCCATGATGAACATTCTGAAACTGACGGAAGCGAATATCGGAAAAGTGATCCGCGTGCGGCGCGCGCCTGACAAGGCAGCCGAAGGAGTGGCCGCGCGAATTGTGAACGATGTCCGTAAGGGCGGAGATCGCGCGCTTCTCGCGTGGACGAAGAAACTAGACGGCGCAGAACTCGATCGCGGAGAAATATGGGTGAGCCGCGGCGAACTGCGCGCGGCGCGGCGAGCGGCGAGCGCGGATCTGATTCGAGCGCTCGAGCACGCTGCCAAAAATATTCGCCGCGTTGCCGAACGGCAGAAACCACAACCGTGGAAGCTGAGCGTCGAATCCGGCGTTCACGTCGCGCAGATCGTGCGGCCGCTTCGAAGGATCGGTTGCTACGTGCCGGGCGGGCGATTTTCGCTGCTCTCGACGCTGCTGATGACCGTGATTCCGGCACAGGTAGCCGGCGTTCCGGAAATTGTAGTGGCATCTCCCCGGCCGAATGCAGCGCTGCTGGCCGCGGCCGATTTTCTCGGCGTGTCGCGTCTCGCGCGCGTGGGCGGAGCGCAGGCGATTGCCGCGTTCGCTTACGGAACGGAGTCGATTCCGCGAGTGAACAAGATTTTCGGCCCGGGCAATCGTTATGTGACGGCGGCCAAGCGGTTGATCAGCTCGGACTGTGCGATCGACCGGCTCGCCGGGCCAACCGAATTATTGATTGTGTCGGCGCGCGGAAATCCAAGATACATCGCGGCGGATTTACTGGCGCAAGCGGAACATGACCCGGATGCCGTGGCGCTGCTGGTGACGCCGTCTCGGAAGCTGGCCGTTGCCGTGCGCGCCGAGGTGCTGGCGCAACTGGACCAGCTGCCGAAAAACAATCCGGCATGGCGTTCCATCCAGGATCACGGAGCGATTCTGATGGCATCCGGAATGAGCGCAGCGATCCGCTTTGCGAATGAGTTTGCCCCGGAACACTTGAGTCTCCCTGACGGCGACGAGGACTTGATAGAGAAGATTAATTCGGCCGGCAGCGTTTTTCTCGGCAATTTCAGCGCGCAACCGCTGGGCGATTACGCGACGGGGACGAATCACGTGTTGCCCACGGCGGGCTGGGCCGCGGTCGAAGGCGGACTCTCCACCGCGGATTTCATGAAATGTTTCACCGTGCAGAAAATTTCGCGCGAGGGTTTTGCGGCACTGGCGCCAACGGTGAAAACCC
This sequence comes from Terriglobia bacterium, assembly GCA_041490605.1. GTDB lineage: Bacteria > Acidobacteriota > Terriglobia > Acidiferrales > UBA7541 > JBGPTK01. The sequence continues at coordinate 3,165 of JBGPTK010000089.1, forward strand.
TGGCCGGCGCGGAAGGTCTGCTGGCCCACGCGCGAGCCATTGAGGTGCGGGAATGAACCTGCCGATCCAGCCGCGCCGCGCGGTGCTGAACATGCGGCCTTATCACCCTCCGCTCGAAGGCCGCGCCGGAAACATTCGGCTCGACTTCAACGAAAATACAGGGGGCTGCGCGCCTTCGGTTCGCCGCGCTTTGCGGCGATTGATGGCAAGCCAGGTAGCGATGTATCCGGAATACGAAAAAGTGCGGCGACGGCTGGCTCGTTATTTTCGCGTGCGGCCGGAGGAATTGCTGCTGACAACGGGAACGGACGACGCCCTGCGATTGATCGTCGACACGTTTATCGAGCCGGGCCGCAACGTGCTGCTGGTTGAGCCCACGTTTGCCATGTACCGTTTTTATGCGGAGCGCGCGGGTGCGCGGATTATTTCGCTGCGATATGGCCTGAAGATGCAATTTCCGCTCGCGGACGTGCTGGAAACTCTGGGCAGACGAGCCTCGCGCCCCGATCTATTTTTCCTGGCGAATCCGAATAATCCCACCGGCACGCTGGTTCCGCTGGAAGATTTGCGCAAGATTCTTGAGGCCGCGAGACATACGCTGGTGGTGATCGACGAAGCCTATTTCGATTATTGCGGCGTGACGGCGCTGCCGTGGATCGGTCTGCATTCGAACCTGATCGTGACGCGGACCTTTTCGAAGGCGGCCGGTCTGGCGGGCCTGCGAATCGGCTGCGTTTTCGCGCATACGGCGCTTGCCGCGGAGTTGCAAAAAGCGCATTCGCCGTATCCGGTCAGCGTCGCGGGCCTGGTGGCGGCGGAGGCCATGACTCGCGGCACTGTTTACCTCCGGCGCAGCGTGAGAGAAGCCCAGCACAGCAAAAGAGAAATGGAGAATGCCTTCGTGCGTCTGGGGATTCCATTTTTCAATAGCGCCGCGAATTTTGTGCTGGTTGATTTTGGCGCGCGCGCCCCGAAGATACTGGCAAAATTGCGGCGGGAAAATATCCTGGCCCGCGACCGCCGCTCCGATTTTGACCGCGTGGGCTACGTGCGCATCACCGCCGGGACCCGAACCGAAACCCGCAAGCTGCTTCGAGCGATTGAGAGAATCTGGTGAAACCAAAAATCGAAATCGTAATTTTCGATATGGATGGCGTGCTGGTGGACGTGCGCGATACGTTTCACTCCACCATCCTGCTGACGGTGAAACATTTCACGGGAAAGTCCGTGCCGCGCGTGGAGATTCAGGATTGGAAGAATCGCGGCGGCTACAACGACGATTGGAAGCTCAGCCACCACTGGATTCGATCGCTGGGCGCGCGCGTCCCGTTTGAAGAAGTGAAGCGGCAATTCCAGGTTTTTTATTGGGGCGAAAATAGCGACGGCACTTTCCTGCGGGAACGCTGGCTGCTGCCGTTGCCAAAATTGTGGCGGCTGGCGAAGAAAGCGGAACTCGCCATTTTCACCGGCCGAACCCGGCGGGAACTCGATCCGACGCTGGAGCGCTTTCGCGTGGCGCCGTATTTTCGGCGGATCGTCACGCAGAATGATGTTGCGCGCCTCAAGCCGCACCCGGAGGGGCTTCTGCAAATTCTAGATGGGCGCGACCCCGCCGCGGCGCTATACGTGGGCGATAACGTGGATGACGCCAAAGCCGCGAAGCGCGCTGGAATTGTATTCGCGGGAGTGTTGCCGCCGCGCGGCCTGGCCCGGCGGCTTTGCGCGGCGCGGCTGAAAGAACATGGCGCTAAATTAATTCTGCGCAACGTCGCCGCCGTGGAGAAATTGCTTCCATGAGAAAAGCAAATCTTCGGCGCACCACCAAGGAAACCGACATTCGCATCAGCCTGAATCTGGACGGGCGCGGGCGCGCCCACGTGAAAACGGGCATTCGTTTTTTCGACCACATGCTCGATCTGTTCGCGCGGCACGGCGCTTTCGATCTGGCGCTCGACGCGCGCGGAGATCTGGACGTGGACCAGCACCACACCGTGGAAGATGTAGGGATCGTGCTGGGCGAGGCGGTGCGCCAGGCGCTCGGCTCGAAGCGCGGAATATTGCGCGCCGGATATTTCTGGATGCCGATGGATGAAACGCTGGCCATGGCCGCGATCGATTTAAGCGGGCGCGCGCATTGCGTTTGTCGGTTCAAGATCGGCGCGCGGATGGTGGGGGATTTTCAGGCGGAGTTGCTGGAGGATTTTTTCAGGGCATTCGCGCAGGCTGCCGCAGCCAACGTTCATTTGCGTTTGCTCTACGGCCGCTCGTCGCACCATAAAGTGGAGGCGCTGTTCAAAGCCTTCGCGCGCGCGCTGCGTTTTGCCGCCAGCCGCGACAAACAATTGCGCCGCATTCTGCCTTCGACGAAGGGAATGCTGTGAAGATCGCTTTAGTGGATTACGGCGCGGGAAATATTCCCTCGGTCGAGCGAGCGCTGGTGCGGCTGGGCGCGGAAACGCAGCGCGCTGCGAGGGCAGCAGATCTCGAATCCGCGGAAGCGATTGTTCTGCCCGGCGTGGGACACTTTGCTGCGATGATGCGCGCGCTCGAAAAGCAAGAATTGCTGCCCGCGTTGCGCGCCGCGTTAACGCGCGGCGTTCCATTTCTCGGAATCTGCGTTGGATTGCAGGCGCTCTACGAATCGAGCGAGGAGGCGCCGGAGACGGCCGGGCTGGGCATTTTCGCGGGGACCATTCGTCAATTGCCGGCTACTTCAAAGCTGCCGCACATGGGATGGAACACGTTGCAGGAATCGCGGCCCGGGGGCGTGCTGTTGCGCGATGTTCCGGCGGAGACTTATTTCTATTTCGCGCATTCCTACGCGGCGACGGGCGAAGGCGCGCAGACGGTGGCCAAATGCGATCACGCGGCAAATTTCGCGGCAGTGATCGAGCAGGGGAATATTCTCGCGGTGCAATTCCACCCGGAAAAATCCGGCGAAGCGGGAGCGCAGGTGCTTCGCAATTTTCTCGAGTTCGCGCGATGACGCTGGCGCGCCGCATCATCCCGTGCCTCGATACCGACGGGAAACGTGTGGTGAAGGGCGTTCAGTTTGTCGGCCTGCGCGATGCGGGCGATCCGGCGGCGCTTTCCGCCCGCTACAATCGTGAGGGCGCGGACGAAGTGGTGGTGCTCGATATCGCCGCTTCGCGCGACGGGCGGCCCACGTTTCTCGAAACCATTCGCCGCGTCGCCGCGGAACTTTCGATCCCGCTGACGGCGGGCGGAGGAATCGGCGCACTCGACGAAGCGCGCGCCGTGCTTCGCGCGGGCGCGGACAAAGTGACGCTCAACACCGCAGCGGTTCACCGCCCGGAACTGATTTCCGAAATCGCCGATGAATTTGGATCGCAGGCAGTCGTGTTGGCGATCGACGCCAAGCGTGACCGTGATGGCTGGAGAGTTTTTGTTCGCGGCGGACACGAGGCCACCGATCTCGAAGCCGTCGATTGGGCGCGGGAAGGAGTGGAACGAGGCGCGGGGGAAATCTTGCTCACGTCCATCGACCGCGATGGAACCGGCGCCGGATTCAATTGTGAACTCACCGCCGCGGTTTCGCGCGCCGTGCGTGTGCCGGTAATTGCGTCGGGCGGCGCCAGGATTCCGGAAGACTTTCTCGCCGTATTCCAGGAAGGTTGCGCCGACGCGGCGCTGGCCGCTTCCATTTTCCACGACGGCATCCAGCCCATCATCGCGCTCAAGCAGTTTCTCGCCGCTCGCGGAGTGTCCGTGCGGATCAGCCGATGATTGTTCCGTGCATTGATTTGCAGGGCGGCCGGGCGGTGCAACTGGTGCGCGGGCGCCGCCGCATGCTGGAAGTGGAAGATGTCTCCGGCTTGCTGAAAAGTTTCCGGCGCTATAAGTTGTTGCACGTGATCGACCTGGATGCCGCAATGCGGCGGGGCAGGAACGATCGTCTGGTGCGTTCGCTCTGCTGGCAGGCTACTTTCCAATATCAAATGAAAGTGCGCGTGGGCGGCGGCATCCGCACTGTGGCTCGCGCGGCGCGCATTGCTGGATGGGGCGCGGATAAAGTAATCGTCGGCAGCGCGGTGTTTCGTGATGGGCGCTTGGATCACAAATTCCTGAAGCGCATCGCCGCGAAGATCGGCCGCAAGCGGGTGATGCTCGCCCTCGATACCAGCGGCGGATTCATCGTGGTTCGAGGCTGGCGCGAGAAATTGCGCCTGCTCGCGGAAGACGTGATTCCCGAACTCGAAGAGTATTGTTCGGAATTCCTGTGCACCTACGTGGACGCGGAAGGGACCATGAAGGGAACGAATCTGAAATGGTTTCGCGCGCTCCGCCGCGCAACGAATTTGCCCATCACTGCCGCGGGCGGAATCCGCAGCCATCGCGAAGTGCGCGCCCTCGAGCGGCTGAAGATGAACGCCGCAATCGGAATGGCCATGTACCGGGGAAAGATTTCCTAATCGGTTTGGAATTCCGGCCGGGCCAGGGTGGTGGAGCGGATGTAACCCAGAATTCACGAACGAAGGCATTGACCGCGCAACGCGCCGTGGGTATAGTGAGTGCCGAAGTCGAAATGCGCGAATACAGCGATCCGCATTTCGCAAAATTCAGGAGAATTCGAAGCAGCGCCATGCAACACCGCTTTTATTATCTTTACGCCTTTACGTACCGCTTCCCTTATCCGGGGAGCGGGCCGGCGAGGCTTGGGCGCGGAGGGAATAAGAGCTAACACCTAAACGCCGCAGCAAGTTTCGAAGAGCCGGGCCGCTAACCGCAAAGGTTAAGCGGCTTTTTTTGTTTTTGGGCTGCCGGCAAAGGAGACGGGCGATGAGCATTCAAGAACTGCGAGCAGTGATCGATGAAATCGATGAAGGAATCGTGCACCTGCTCAATTGGCGGCTCGAAATCGCCATCGAGATCGGAAAACTGAAGCGCGACAAAGGATTGCCGTTGCGCATCCCGCTTCGCGAACGGGAAGTGCTCACTCGCGTGTGGGGGGGCAACAAGGGACCGCTGAGCGACGCAGCGGTGAGCCGGCTGTTTCGGCTGATCATCCGCGAGACGCGGCGAGTGGAAAAAGCCGGCATGGAGCCCGGCAAACAGCGGCTTCGTCCCTTGCGGCCGGAAAGCGAAAAGCGGCCGGCCAAGCGCCGCCGCACCGGGCCGGCGAAAAATGGATCGTCGAAATCTCCTCGGAACGAGGCGCGGAAATGACCGAGGCAAGACGATTGCCGCGCGTGGCGTTCCAGGGCGAGCGCGGCGCATTCAGCGAAGAAGCCGCCATCCGGCTGCTCGGTGAAGAAATCGAGCTGGTGCCGCGGCCTACGTTCGAATCCGCGTTTGCGGCAATCGAGCAGGGGCTGGCCGATCGAATTCTTGCGCCGATTGAGAATAGCCTGGCCGGCTCGGTCCACCGGTCCTACGACCTGCTGCTGGAAAGCAAGCTGAGCATCATCGGCGAAGTTGTGATCTCGATCGCGATGAATTTGATTGGCGTGGCCGGCGCGGCGATGGAACAAATCACCTCGGTGGAATCGCACCCGGTTGCCCTGGCGCAATGCGAGCGTTTTTTTTCCGCGCATCCCAAGCTCAAGCGCATCGCGGTGGAAGATACGGCGGGAAGCGTGCGCGAAATAATGGCTGCGGGCGATCCTGCGCGGGCCGCGATCGCGGGCCGGCGCGCGGCGGAAGTCTACGGCGGGAAACTTCTTCAGGAACATCTCGAGGATCACCGGGAAAACTACACGCGGTTTCTGCTGCTGACGGCGGAAGCGCCGCGCGTCGCGAACGACGCGGACAAACTTTCACTGGTGATTCAATTGTCGCACCAGCCCGGAGCGCTCTATCACGCGCTGGGCGCGTTTTCGCGGCGCAACATCAACATGCTGAAAATTGAGAGCCGCCCGGTGCAGGGGCATCCGTGGCAATACCGTTTTTATCTGGATTTGCAGGCTTCGACGAACGATCCCCAGGTGATGGAAGCGCTCGGGGAGCTTGAAAAACTCACCGGCAACTTGCGGATTCTCGGCTGCTATCCGTCGGCGATTCCCCACGTCAAAATCACACAAACTCAGGAGAGAGGCTAAGACCATGGTGGTAAATATGCTGTCCGACGCGAGCGAAGAACAAATCAATCATGTGGTGGAGCGGATCAAGGAGTGCGGCTACCAGGCGCATTTGATTCGAGGCGTGGAGCGAACGGTGATCGCCGCGGTGGGCAGCAACGAGAGCCGCCGCGGCGAACTCGAAGCGCTGCGCGCGGCGCCGGGCGTCGAGGAAGTGGTCCGGATTGCGCATCCCTACAAACTGGCCAGCCGCAGCTTCCGCCCCGAAGGAACCGTGGTCGAGATCGGCAAAGGCGTGCGCTTCGGCGGGCAGGAAGTGTTTGTCGCGGCAGGACCGTGCGCCGTCGAATCGGAAGATCAAATTCATCGCATCGCCGAACGCGTGGCCCAGGCCGGGGCCCGCTTGCTTCGCGGCGGCGCATTCAAGCCGCGCAGCTCGCCGTATTCGTTCCAAGGGCTGGGAGAAAAGGGACTGGAATTGTTGCGCGAGGCCGCCGACAAAAATGATTTGCTGGTGGTGACGGAAGTGATGGAGATCTCGCAGATCCAAATGATGCTGCCGTATGTGGACATGTTCCAGGTGGGCGCGCGGAATATGCAGAACTACAACTTGCTCCGCGCCTTGGGCCAAATCCGCAAGCCGGTGCTGCTGAAGCGCGGACTTTCCGCGACGCTCGAGGAACTTCTGCTGAGCGCGGAATATATCCTGGCGGGAGGGAATTACAACGTGGTGCTGTGCGAGCGCGGAATTCGAACGTTTGAGACCAGCACGCGGAACACCTTCGACATTGCGGCGTTTCCCGTGATCAAGCATTTATCGCACCTGCCGATTGTGGGCGATCCATCGCATGGAATCGGACGCCGGAGCCAGGTCCCGGCAATTGCGCGGGCGGCGCTTGCAGCGGGCGCGGATGGTTTGCTCATCGAAGTGCATCACGATCCGGAACACGCGCTTTCGGACGGGGCGCAATCGCTGTTCACCGAGCAATTCGGGCAATTAATGAAGGAACTGAGAATCATCGCGCCCGCGCTCGGCCGCCGCGTAGCTTAGCCCAGCCCGTCCGTGTCGCCGCGTCCGCCCCTGTGCCCTCCGTGCGCCGTGCGAATGCCGCGTTAGACTATAGCGTCGCGCCGCCACGCTGGTCATTCCGAGGTTCGCGAATTTTGCGGGACGAGGAATCCAGAGTTGCATGTGCAAGTCGAGGCGGACTCGTGATCCCTCGATCGCCCAGCCGATCTCGGGATGACACACGAAATTCCTCGTGCCGGTGGTCCACAATACGCCCGCCGAAATACCTATACGCCTGATTCAAATTCTAAATTGTACTTTTGGCGCGGGTGGACTGTATCTAATAAAGGTGCATATACGTGTACCCAGCCACTCCCCGGATCATGACGCCTGTGGAGTTGGGTTCGTCGCCCAACTCGGCAGCAGCGGCTCGCGTGAAGTAATCGAGCGCGCGTTGACCGCGTTAACGCGCCTCACTCATCGCGGCGGCGTGGATGCCGATGGGACCAGCGGCGACGGCTCAGGCCTGCTCGCCGCGATTCCATCGGATTTCATGCGCAGCCGCGCCCAAAATGCAGGAATCGAACTGCCCGGCTCCTTCGGCCTGGGAATGGTCTATCTTCCCCGCAAGCAAGCGGGGCAGGCGCGTGCGGAGGTGGAAGCGTGCGCCCGTAAAATGGGCCTGCGATGCCTGGGCTGGCGCGTGGTTCCCACCGATCCTTCCGTCCTCGGCCCGTTGGCCGCCGCCACGCTACCGGTCATTCAGCAATGCTTCTTCGCTTGCGATGATCCGGACGCCAATTTCGAACGGCGGCTTTTCTTCCTGCGCAAACGTGTGGAACACGAAGGCGTACCGGGAACTTATTTTTGTTCGCTCTCGTCGCGCACCGTGGTTTACAAAGGCTTGCTCGCGCCGTGGCAGGTTCCCGTGTTTTTTGCCGATCTTGCCGGCAAGGATTTCAAGTCTTCCTACGCCGTTTTTCACCAACGCTATTCCACCAACACGCAGCCCACCTGGGCCCTGGCGCAGCCGTTCCGGTTTGTGGGCCACAACGGCGAGATCAATACCATCGGCTCGAACCGCCGGTGGATGCGCGCGCGGGAAAATGGCGTGCGGCGCGAATTCGGCGCCGAAGATTGGTTCCGCTCGCTCGAAGCTGGCGGCAGCGATTCGGCCAGCTTCGACAATGCGCTGGAAATTTTGCTGCATCGCGGAGAAAGCCTGGCTGGCGCGATGTTGCGCATGGCGCCGCCCGCCTGGGAATCCGATCGCCGCTTGAGCCCGGAACTCCGCGAATATTTTGAGCGGCATGGGCGCGAGCAGGAGCCGTGGGACGGTCCCGCGGCGCTGGTCTTCAGCGACGGAAAAATGGTGGGCGCAAAGCTCGATCGCAACGGGCTGCGGCCCCTGCGTTACACGCGGACCACGGACGGCCTGCTGATCGTTGGGTCGGAAGCGGGATTAACGGATTTCGGCGAGAAACAAATTGCCGAGCGGCAGCGCCTGGGCCCCGGCGAAATGCTGCTGGTCGATCCGGCAGCCGGAAAGATTTATCGAGGCGGCGAGATCACGGATTTGCTCGACTTGAGCGCAGACGCCGCAGCACCCGTGCACGGTGCTTCCGCCGTGCGCCTCCTGCCTTCCACGACTCCGCTTCGAACTCGTACTTCCGATCCCAAACTCACCGCAGCGGCGCTGGGCTGGAGCGACGATCAGTTCCGCCTGCTTTTTCAGCCGCTCGGCTTGGAAGCGAAGGAAGCCACCTGGAGCATGGGCGACGACGCGCCGCCCGCATTTATTTCCAGCACGCGCCGCCCGTTGTGGGATTACTGCAAGCAGCGCTTCGCCCAAGTCACGAATCCGCCGATTGATCCTCTGCGCGAATCGCAAGTGATGTCACTCGAAGTTTATCTTGGCGAAAGAGTTGTGCTGGGCTCGCCGTTGGTGGATGCGGGGCAGATGGCGGCGATCGAGAAAATCGTGCGTCACTCGGATCACTCGCTCCTCCAGCGCATCGATACCACCTATGAAGCCGCCGCCGGTGTTCCCGCCGCGATGGCCGCGCTAGAGCGCATTCGTAAAATGATTGCCGGGAGCGCCGCACAGCGGCCGCAACTTGTTTTGCTCAGCGATTACAGCGCCAGCGAAGCGCGCGCCGCTTTGCCCGCGTTGCTGGCGTTGGCCACAGCGTGGAAAGCAATGGTGAGCGCGGAGATTTGCGGCGTTCCGTTGATCATCGAAACCGGGCAGGCGATTGAAACGCATCATGTGGCCCTGCTGATCGCGGCGGGCGCCAGCGCTGTGTTTCCCTATCTCGCTCTGGAAATGTCGGAGACGCTGAAATCGGGAGGCGCGTCGCGCTATCGCATTGCCGTGGAAGCCGGGCTTCGCAAGGTGCTGGCGCGCATGGGAATTTCCACGGTGGCAAGTTACCGCAATAGCCAGTTGTTTGAAATCGTGGGACTCGATCCCGAAGTTTGCGAAGAATTCTTTGAGGATGCTCCGGCTGTGCTGGGCGGGAAAACCTTGGCCGAGCTTCTCGAAGATAGCCTGGAGCGCCACCTACGTGCATATATCCCCCGGGCACAGGCGCTCCAGGATTTAGGTTTGTACCGGTTCCGCCAGGGCGCGGAGCAGCACGCCAGCTCTCCGGAATTTGTGCGGCGCATTCAGAATTATGTGAAGATGCCCGATCCGGAAAATTATCGGGCGATGGCGTCGCTTTCGCAAAGCCGCGCGCCGGTAGCGGTGCGCGATTTGCTGGAAGTCATACCCGGCACGCCGGTGCCGCTCGACGAAGTGGAGGAAGCGAATTCAATTTTGACCCGCTTTTCCACGCAGGCGATGTCGCTCGGCGCGCTCAGCACCGAAGCTCACCGCGCGCTGGCCATCGGAATGAACCGCCTGGGCGCTCGCAGCAATACCGGAGAAGGCGGCGAAGATCCGGAACTCTA
>JBGPTK010000090.1:0-12881 GCA_041490605.1 Terriglobia bacterium
GGCGAATTCCGCGCTGTACCAGGTGAAGCCTTCGCTGAAGAGCGTCCAGGCGCCCGCGGAAATCACGTTCGAATGGAGCGATGGCCGCCTTGCCGTCAGCAAACACCTGAAATTCTTATCGAGTTACCTGTTCGATCTGGAGGTCTCCGTCACGCTCGAAGGCAAACCGTTGCCCGCTTCAGTGGCGTGGCGGGGCGGCTTCGGCGACTTCACCGCCTACAAGGCCGCGCAGACCTTGAACGTTTTTTATTCGACGAGTGGCAAGCTCAACGTTCTCGCATACAAAAAGCTCGGAGTCTCCGGCCATCCGGAACAGCGCATGGAGCAGCCCGGCACGATGGAATACGTGGGCATCGAAGATCAATTCTTCACCGCCGCATTCCTATCGAATGGCTCCGGCCTCAATCTGTGGCACTGGACCGAAGAGCGCGATGTAATCGAAGGGGATAAACCGGATAAGGAGCCCGTGGCCGAAATGGCTGCGAGCGCACCCAGTCCGGGACCGCTGAGCGCCCGGGTTTACGTGGGCCCGAAAGATCTGGCCCGGCTGGAGGCGCTGCAACCGCCGCTCGAAGATCTCGTCCAGTTCGGATGGACGGGAATCATCGCCAAGCCGCTCTTCGAAGTTTTGAAATGGATTTACCGCTACGTCCCGAATTACGGCTGGGCCATCGTTCTGCTCACACTGGCGATCAACCTGGCGCTTTTCCCCTTGAAAATGAAGAGCTGGCGCTCGATGCAACGGATGCAGAAGGTGGCGCCGGAAGTGGAATCGATCAAGCAGAAATATCAAAAGTATGGGATGACCGATCCGCGCAAGAAGAAAATGAACGAAGAAATGATGGCCATCTACCAGCGCGAAGGCATCAATCCCATGGGCGGCTGCCTGCCGATGCTGTTGCAAATGCCCATCTGGTGGGCGCTTTATCGCATGTTGCAAGGCGCCATCGAATTGCGCCATGCCCCGTGGATCGGGTGGATTCACGATTTGTCGGCCCACGACCCGTATTACATTTTGCCCATCCTGATGACGGTGACGATGTACTTGATGCAAAAGATGACGCCGGTCACCACCGTCGATCCCACGCAGCAGAAAATGATGACGCTGATGCCGCTGATGTTCGGAATTTTCTTCTTCACGCTCTCCAGCGGCCTGGTGCTCTATATCTTCACCAGCAACCTTGTGGGCATGGGGCAGCAGTGGTATTTAAATCGCACGGCGCCACTGCCGGCCAAGGGCAAAGGCCCCAAGGCCAACGGAAAAAACACTTGACGCCGCCGGCGGAGGAATTATTCTCGCGGGAACGAACGGGACAATGAGCCAGCGTTTCATGCGCGACGGCAAACTCGATCCCACGGCGTTGACCGTGGAGTTGCGCCGTTTCCTCGATCTTGCCATCGGGCAGATGCATCTCGATTTGCGCTACGACGCGGAACCCTTGCCCGCCGAAGCGCCCGGATCGGGTTCCGCGGGAGTGCTGATCAATTTTCGCGGCGCCGACCTGGAGCTGCTGCTTCAGAGGAATGGCGAGCTTCTCTTCGCGATGGAATATCTGGCCACGCGGTGGCTCGGCCTCGATCAGCAGTTTCACGATCATCTTCGCTTCGATGCGGGTGATTTTCGCGCGGTGCGGCTCGAGGAATTGAAGTTGTCCGCGCGCGTCGCGGCGGAACGGGTGCGCGAATCGCGCCAGCCCTTCCATTTCAATTCCATGCCGTCGCGCGAGCGCCGCGTGATTCATCTGGAAATCAGCAACATGCCGGGATTGCGCACCGAAAGCGAAGGCGCCGGCGAAAAACGCCACCTGGTAATCTACCCAGTCGAGACGAAATAAATTCTAAATTGGAGCGCGGGAGAGGGCGATGCCGGAGCCAGTCGTCGCGATTGTGGTTGCGGAAGTTTTTCCAGGCAAGGAAGCCGAATTTGAGGCGCTGGCCGGCCAGCTTTTTGAATTAATCCGCCGCAAGGATTACGGCACGGATCGCCTGCTCCGTTCGCTCGGACAGCCGAATCTCTATTACGATATCCGCGATTGGGCCAGCCAGGAAGCAGCCGAACAGTCGCAGCGTGACCCGGAATTGCATGCCCTGCGCGCCCGCCTGGCCGAAATTTGCAAAGTCAGCGAAGTGATTTACTCCGCCCGCGAAGTCAGCCTCTAAATTACCTGTAAATTAAATGTCCAGCAGGTATCCGGCTTTTCCAACATTGAAGCAGCGCGTGGCTCCGATCACGTCCGATCGTCCCGCGCACTCGTGAATGTGTCCGCTGAAAACATAAGCGGGCTGGACGCGTTCCACCCATTCGCGCACCGCCCGGCTGCCGCCATGTTTCCCGGGAGCGAATTCATCCAGCTTCGTATTTTGTGGAGGGCAATGAGCCACCAGATAAGGCGGGCGCGCTTCTTCGAACTCGGCCAAAGCCCCGGCGATTTCCTCTTCGGAATATTCACCCGGCGTGTTGAAGGGCGTGGGATTGCTGTAGCCGAGCCCGGCCCACGCGGCCGGCGAATTCGCGCCGGCGGTTCGTATTCGCCGGTGAAAATCAATCAACCCATATTTTACGCAGAATGCCGACGACTCCTCCTGCGTTTCATGATTTCCCGGGATCACCCACACCCGTTCGCCGAAGGGGAGAAACAATTCTCCGCAGCGATCGAGGCCGCGCCCGAAATTGGAAAGATCCCCGGCGGAAATGTAGATGTCCGCCTGTCGAGCGAGCAGGCGTTCCAGCGCCCGCAGGTCGCCGTGAATGTCGCTGAAGATCAGAAACTTCAATTCGAATTACCTCTCGTCGCGGGAGAATTTTCCACATTCGGGTGTGGGTACGTCAGCGTGCCCACCCAGCCTTCTTCCACCAATTTTCCCTTTTTATCGAACACAACCTGGAAAACAAAGGAAGACGGCCTTCTGCCGCTGCGATCGAAAAAGCGGAGATCGCTGAACTCGACGATGTCCCGGTCGTCGCTGGGCACAAAGTGAATCATCGGAAATCGGGCGAACCAGAAATAGGTTCGCACTTCCTTCAGCGCGCGCGCTTCGGCGATCAAGGGGTTGGGCGGCGAATCGGCAATCGAAAGGAACGTAGGCGGCCGCGAACTGCGCAGATCAAAACGAGCCTGGTAAACGCCGTCCCCCGCGCGAATCAATCCCGTCCAATCGAGAAGGGACGGTGGAATCGGCAATGCCCCCATGCGGTGAACGGCAATGTGATTCGCTTCCGCAAAATCCTTCACGCGCTTCAGCGCGGCATGATGCGCGAATCCGCAAGCAATCAGGTAAGCCACCGCCGCGTACACTCCGCCCCGGCACCACGCCGCCCGCCCAATCTTGAAGCCGCGCGCATTCAGCAGCGGCAAAAAGAACAGTCCGGCAAGTAGAATGACGATCATGAGCAAGGACCACAGCGAAAATGGGAATTGCACGGCGCGCGTGATTCCCCACGCAGCCAACGCGCCAAAACTGCAAAGCATCCACATACCCGCGGCTCTTTGCAGACTCTTCTCGCGGCGGCAATAAACCCATGCAGCAATTTGGGGCGCCAGCAGAATCGCCGAAAAACCAAAATCAATGATGAACAGCAAATCCCAGGCCACGCGCGCGTTCGAAATCGGCATCCACATGCGCGTGCCGAACGAGGTCATGCCGTCCAGCACGATATGGCTTGCGATTCCCACGGCATAGGCGATGAAGAGCACAGGCGTCGACGGGCAATCGCGGCCCCATCGCCGCAGCGCCCATCGCGTGAGCCACGCAAAAACCGCGGCAAAAATGGGCAGGCCCACAAACGAGTGGGTGAACCCGCGATGGATCTTGGCAATGGCGAGTGGATCGTGGCTGAAGGCTTCGACGATAATGTCACTGTCCGGAAAAACAGAGCCGAACGTAACGGCAAGAATAGCGACGCGGCCCTTGAACGTGTCTTTATCGTTCGAAAAATATGCTTTGCCCAGCAGGCCGCCGCTAATGACGTGTGTGATTGTGTCCATGAACTAGATTACAAGCAATGGTAGCCCGGGATTTCCAGCATTAGAAGACTTCGATCAGCGGCGAGCGCTTCTCGAAAACGGCTCCGACCGGCTGGAACGGAATATCATGATTGCTGAATTCCTCCTGTGCCGGCCGCACCGCCTCCGGAGCAAGCGCCACTAGAAATCCCCCGGAAGTTTGAGGATCGTAGAACAAATTCCGGTACTCTTCTTTCACAGGTTCCGAGAATGCCACACAGCCTTCCAGAAATTCGCGATTGTTTTTCAAGCCGCCGGAAAGGAATTTTTGCTGAGAGGCCTCGAGCGCGCCCGGCAAATAGCTTACGCAGGTGTGGTCGAGTCGAAAGGAAACGCCGCTGCCGATCGCCATTTCGCGCGCGTGGCCCAGCAGGCCGAAACCTGTTACGTCCGTCACGGCGTGAATCGGAGTTCCTTTGCCTTTTACGGCCGATTCCACCGCCCGCAATGCCTCGGCGGCGGCGCCGTTGAGTTGAACCATGGAAGCAGTCGACGCCGCAATCGACTCCTCGGCGGCGCTTCCCTGTTTGAGTGCCGTCGCAATCATGCCGGTGCCGATCGCTTTCGTAAGCAGCAGCACATCGCCCGGCCGGGCTCCTACGTTGCGCCAGAAACGCTTTGGATGGAGCAGGCCCGTGACCGCATATCCAAATTTCATCTCGTCGTCGCGGATGGAATGTCCGCCCAGGACGGTGCACTTGGCTTCCATCATTTTCGAAAGGCCGCCGCGCATCACTTGTTCAAGTATTTCCGCCGGTCCAGCCGCGGGAAACGCGACGATCGTTAGCGCCGTGATCGGCCGCCCTCCCATGGCGAAAACATCGCTCAGCGCATTGGCCGCCGCCACTTGCCCATAGGTGTAGGGATCGTCAACGATCGGCGTGAAAAAATCGACGGTTTGAACCAGGGCTTGTTCACCGTTCAATTGATAAATGCCCGCGTCATCGCTGGTCTCAAATCCGACCAGGAGATTGGGATCATTTGGACGCGGCAGGGCTCGTAGAACTGAGTCCAAAACCCCCGGACTCATTTTGGCAGCACATCCAGCCGCTTTTGCAGTGGCAGTAAGCCTTACCGTTTCCGCCAAATCGCTACCCCCTGTCAGTTTTCGCCCTCATTGGATGATTATACAGCCCTGGAGGTCCAAGTCAGACACGGCCTTGTCGAAGAAACGGTGTGGCGCCACTGAAGAGAGACAGGGCGTTCCGTGCTTCGGTAAACCGCTCTTGCCTTCTAAACCTGAACCGAGCGAACGGGAATCGAAATCGTCTTGGACACCGGAGTCGAGGCAATCATGTGGCAGTTTCCGTCGAACACTCCGCCAGGCTGGATTACCAGGCAAGGCGAATAGATTTCTCCGGTAACCATAGCCTTGGACTGAATCTCCACCCGGTTTTTCGCAAAAATCGTCCCGTCAAACCTTCCGGCGATCAAGATCTGATTTCCTTCGATTTGTCCTTCCACGCGGGCATTTTCGCCCAGCACCAAACTGTGATCCGAAATCACGGTGCCTTTCAGCTCTCCATCAATTCGAAAAATTCCAGTTACTTCGAGCTTCCCCTCGAAACGGACTCCCTGTTCGATGAAGCCGGTCCAGTTCGCGGAATCCTCAATTTGCTTGGAGTCTTTGGTGGCCATGAGAGGTTCGTCGCCGAAGCTTATGTACTACGTATATAGTTAATGGCTCAACAATCGTTCGTAAAGACCTTGGAGCTGCGCCTCGTCGTAAAATTCCAGAATCAGTTGGCCGGGCCGGTTCGCGGTCTTGGGCCGCAGATTCACTCGCGTTCCCAGGGCTCGCTGGAGTTCTTCGAGGGCTGCCTTAGTATTGGGATCGTGGCTGGCAACAACTGGCGCGGCCCTGCTGCCAGATGGCCGCGCTCCCATTCGTTCGAGTTGCCGGACGGAAAAGCCGCCCTTCGCTGCCCGTTTCGCAAGTGAAATGCGCTCCTGGCCTTCCGGGATTGCGAGTAGTGCGCGGCCATGTCCCGCGCTAAGCTTTCCTTCTTCCATCATTTCCTGAATGGTTTCTTCCAATCGCAGCAAGCGGATCGCATTGGCGATCGTGGCGCGATCCTTGCCCGTTCGCTCCGCCACCTGCTCTTGGGTCAAGTGGAATTCGCTGATCAATCGATCGAATGCATGGGCTTGCTCGATGGGATTCAAATCCTCGCGCTGCAGGTTCTCCACGAGCGTCATTTCCAGCGCGAGTTCTTCGGCTACTTCCTTCACCACAGCCGGAACACGCTGCAGACTGGCTCGCTGCGCCGCGCGCCAGCGCCGTTCGCCCGCGATGAGCTGGTACCGGGTTCCTCGCCGGCGGACGAGAAGCGGTTGAATGATTCCACTCGAGCGAATCGACTGCGCCAGTTCTTCGAGTGCCGTTTCATGGAATCGTGTGCGCGGCTGGTAGGGGCTTGGATCAATCAAGTCAATGTCAATCTGGATCAAGCTCTCAGCCGGAGCCAGAGCCGGCTGGGCAGCAGTGGCGGCGAGTCCCGCACCCGGCTTAGCAGCAGCAACAGGTTCAGGTTCACGAATGAGCGCGCTCAGCCCTCTGCCCAAGGCGTTTCTGGTCATTGGCGATAAGCTCCTTTGCTAGTTGAATATAGCTTTCTGCTCCTTTACTATGTATGTCGTAGAAGAGTACCGGCTTCCCATGGCTCGGTGCTTCGGCGAGGCGCACATTCCGCGGGATCACTGATTCAAAAACCTGAGCGCCGAAGAAACTGCGGAGATCGGCAGCAACCTGCTTTGACAGGGTTGTGCGCTCATCGAACATGGTGAGGAGGATTCCTTCAATCGCGAGAGACGGGTTCAAAGAGCGACGGAGCCTCATTAATGTGTCCAAGAGTTCAGAGACTCCCTCGAGCGCCAGATATTCACACTGGATAGGAATCAATACAGAGTCACTGGCGGCGAGAGCGTTTATGGTAAGAAGATCGAGAGCCGGCGGGCAGTCGATGAGAATGTACTGATAATCCGGTCTGAGTTTTTCTAGGATCGCGCGGAGCCGGAACTCCCGATTTTCCATGTTAACGAGTTCGACGGCCGCACCCACTAGATTCTTATCTGACGGGATTAGATCGAGCCCCT
Source organism: Terriglobia bacterium (assembly GCA_041490605.1). Taxonomy (GTDB): domain Bacteria; phylum Acidobacteriota; class Terriglobia; order Acidiferrales; family UBA7541; genus JBGPTK01. The sequence goes on from JBGPTK010000090.1 coordinate 7,101, forward strand.
CAACCTGCGTTGGAATGACGATCCGATTCAGCGGCTCGTCCAGAATCAAAGCTTGATATAGAGTGCGGCGTGCAGGATCCTTGGGGAATCCAAGTCCTGAAGTAGTGTTCCCCTGAGGGTCGTTATCAATGATCAAGGTTTTTTGCTCGGCGACCGCGAGGGAAGCTCCGAGATTGATGGCCGTGGTTGTCTTCCCCACCCCACCTTTCTGATTTGCGATCGCAATAACCCTAGCCAGAATATTCCCCCAGATTCCGCGGTGAATTTATCAAAGACCACACTAATCAAGCAAGTTGTTTCACGTGAAACATCCTTGTTCGATGTTTTCGGAAGGCGGATTGTTCCACGTGGAACGAACTGGATGAATAAAGTCAGCTATAATGTTCCACGTGAAACGTCCACGATTGAAATTTGATCCAAAGACGCCGGCGTTTAATCCTTCGAGCCAGGAGGGAATCCTGATCGCCCAACCAGAAGGACGCGGCGATTCGAGCCCGGCATGATTATAGGCTCTCTCCAATTCCAGCCAGTAATCTTGGAGAGGAGCTGGGCATCGTCCATCCCGAGCCAAAGAACCAGCTCGCCATCTTCGGTCAATCTAGATCGCGCCCATCTCAGCAGATCTTCGTAATTGCCTACCGCGCGGCACGCAATGAAACTAAACTTTTCCGAAGAATCGATGTCTTCATATCTGGTTCCAACCACTTTGCAAGACGTGAGATGCAATGATCGAACAGCTTCCGAAAGAAATGCGGATTTGCGCTGGTTCGATTCGATCAATGTCAACTCCAAGCCAGGAACATAAATTTTGAGCGGAATGCCCGGAAAGCCCGCTCCAGTACCAACGTCGGCGAGCCGACCATGCTGGATTGGAACAGCCGAGGCTGCAAATAGGCTCTCTCCGACGTGGCGCTCCAGCAGTTGACTGATGTCCGATGGAGAAACCAGGGAAATCTTGCGATTCCAGAGCTCCAATAAATCAACATATTTTCGCAACAAGGCAAGTTGGTCCGGGCTCAAGTCAACATGGAAGGGTGCGAGCCGGGACCGAATCTGCTCGTCAGTTAGTTTCATATATCTATAAGATAATACATACGAATATTACTTATCTAAATGTTAACACGCTTACAGGCTAGCTTGAGGAGTTTCCTTCTTGCGCGAAACTCCCATTCACTTGCTGTTGAGGTAACCGAAGCCAGCGCGCACCGATCAAGCCGGCACACAAATCGGCAGCAAAATGGGCTGCCATCGTAGGAATCAAGCTTCCCGTCCAAACGCGAATTCCCGCAAAGATGAGGCCGACCAGAAACGTAGTCCCCAGGCCGCGCTTCCCTTGATAAAGGTGCGCGATCGAAAAGAAAGACGCGGAAGCGATAACCCCCCAAAGCGCAGATCCAGCCGCATCCTCGAAAATCGCTTCCACGAAGCCGCGGTAGATGAATTCCTCGCAAAGCGCCACCGTAGCCACCAGGGCCACGAATGCAAGAGATTCCACCAGCGTCTGCGGCATCACCTTCCGCGCCATCTCCCCCAAGAATCCATGCCGTTCAGGAGGCATTCGAGAAAGACGCCGGATGGCCACGATCTGATTAGATACCACCAGCACTGAAAGAGCGGCCGCGACTATGATGGTAAGGCCGGGCTTCGGGAGCGCCAGCGCCAGCGCGGAAAGCGAAATGCTCCGCGCCGTTGCACGCCATAAAACTATTCCGGAAGCGAACCATTGAAAAGCAATCGTGGAAGCATATAGAGAAAGCCGGTCCGCTGTGGTCAGTTGCGGCTGCCGGAAAAGCTTGCGAATTCGAACCGCGCCGCGCCAGGGAACAAAAACACCGAGCAACAGGAGGATCAGCGCGAAATCCCACGGTATAATCGAGTGGAGCATAGACAGATGTAATCACCGAAGGCCGCGTGGGAGCAAGCGAAACTGCCGCGCGCCAGTTGACAGGGGAAGTCCCGGCGATTATCGTTGCCCAGTTCTTAACTATGAAGATTTTAGTAATCGGCGGTGGCGGTCGCGAGCACGCAATCGTGTGGAAACTGCGGCAGAGCCCGCTGGTGGAACACGTGTGGTGCGCTCCGGGCAACGGAGGAATTTCGGGCGAGGCCGAGTGCATCCCTGTGGATGCCGGCAACGTGAATGCACTGGTTTCACTTGCTGAAAGTTTGAAACCCGATTTGACCGTCGTCGGACCGGAAGTCCCTCTCGTGGCCGGGATCGTCAACGAATTCGTGCAGCGAGGGATGAAGATCGTGGGCCCCGATCGGGCGGCCGCGCAGCTTGAGGGGAGCAAGATCTTTGCCAAGCAATTCATGTTGCGCCATGGAATTCCCACAGCGCCGGTCCATGGGATCTTCGATTCGGTGGCTGACGCCGGTTCGGCGATCGGAAAGGTGAATGGTCCGGTCGTGATCAAGGCGGACGGCCTATGCGCCGGAAAGGGGGTTCTGGTAACTTCGTCGCCGGAGGAAGCGAAGGAATTTCTCGAGCGCCTGATGGTTCAGCATGAATTCGGAGAGAGCGGAAACCGGGTTCTAATTGAAGAGGCTCTTACCGGCGAGGAACTCTCTTACATTATCCTGACTGATGGTGAGAGCCTCCTTCCGCTTGCGCCAAGCCGCGATCACAAGAGAGCGTTCGACGGCAATCGAGGGCCGAACACAGGAGGCATGGGGGCGTATTCGTCGGATGACCTGATGCCCCGCGAGTTGAGCGAGCTAATTCTAAAATCGATCGTTTCTCCCACAATTCGCGGCCTGCGGGAAGAGGGATGGACTTACCGCGGATTTCTCTACTTTGGATTAATGCTCACCAAAGCAGGTCCCAAAGTCCTGGAATTCAATTGCAGGATGGGCGATCCTGAGACCCAGGCAATATTGATGAGAATGGATTTCGACTTTGCGGCGGCTCTCAGTGCGTTGGTACAGGGCGGGCTCGCTGCGGTAAAGCCTTTGTGGAAAAAAGGGGCCAGCGTGGTTGTGGTGCTCGCTTCGGGGGGATACCCAGGAGGGGTCAAGGCAGGGCACCCAATATCTGGACTCTCGGATGCCGTGCCCAATCCGGCGGTCAAAGTGTTTCACGCCGCCACGCGCCGTGACGGCGGCATCTACTACACAAGTGGTGGTAGGGTGCTAGGCGTTTCCGCGCTTGGTGATTCAATTGGCGAGGCAGCTCGTAAAGCCTACGACGCTATTAGTAAAACCGAGTTCATCGGCATGCACTTCCGCAAGGATATCGGAACCATCGATGTAAGCAGGGAAGTTTGCGCAGGCGGAGGCAAAGTTGGCTGAAGTCGTACACATCTTCCGCGCGCTGGTTCATCGCTTTCCGATGGAAGAATTGAGCGAAACTGAAATAATATTCGACAAGGGAATCGCCGGGTGCATTCATGGGCGGAGCGGGAGCAAGCGCCAGATCCTCTTGATGGAGCTCGAAACCATAATCAAGCTGGGGCTGGCTCCGGGCGTGGTCAAGGAGAACATCACCACAAAAGGACTTGATCTTACTTCTTTGACGGATGGTCAGCGGCTAGCGATCGGCGACGCTGTATTGGAAGTTGCGGAGCCCTGCCACCCCTGCGAACGAATGGATGCGATTCGCCAGGGCCTGCGAGAGGAATTGCGCGGCCAGCGGGGAATTCTGTGCAGAGTGATTTCGGCCGGCCGGATTCGGGCAGGCGATTTGATCCAGGCGCCGGCGCCCGCGGCGATTTCAACGGATTCGCGAGGAATAGGAAAAACAATTTGAACAATCAACTCCAGGGAAAGTCATCGCTGGTTGGAATCATCATGGGATCGGACACCGATCTGCCGGTGATGTCCGAGGCCGCCAAGATCCTCGATCAATTCGAGATTCCTTATGAGATGGAGGTGATGTCGGCCCACCGGTCGCCGGCAAGAACGCACGAATACGCGACGACGGCCGTGAGCAGAGGACTGAAAGCGATCATTGTCGGCGCGGGCGGCGCAGCGCACCTGGCCGGAGTTGTGGCCGCACTGACGACGCTGCCGGTCATCGCCGTTCCCATGGCGACGACGGTGTTGAACGGAATTGACTCGCTGTTTTCGACGGTGCAGATGCCGGCGGGAGTTCCCGTCGCTTCCATGGCGATCGATAAGCCCGGCGGGATCAATGCGGGAATCTTTGCCGCGGAAATTATTGGGACGGTGGACCCGGCGGTTCGCAAGCGACTGGAATCCTATAAAGAAGAACTGGCGCGCACCGTGGCCGAAAAGAACGGACGTTTACAGTTAAACCTCGCCCAGAACAAGAAATCAAAATAATTCAGATCTGCCCTTTTTCCATAAAAGGGTGTTGCCTCTATTGTGATGGAGGCTTCTGAAGCGTTGGCGCCCCGGGAGGCGGCTTGCGCAGGGTCGGCGCTCCCGCAGGGCGCTCCTTGATTTGTCCGGGCTGTTTCTCCTCGGGTGGGGGCGGAAGAATCCATTCGAAGCCGGTGGCATCGATCGCGGCAATTTCCTGGCGCTGCTCCTTGGTTGCAGTGGCGTCGATCGCGGCCCGCAAGAACTGCGTTGCGTCGGCGACTTTCAGTTTTTGGATATCCCCCCTTAGAATGGAATCTTTTACGGAAGCAAGCACTGCATCTGAAGTAAGGCCAGCGAGGCGCGGATCATTTTTCTTGAGTGAATCGAGCAGGGTGGGCGCGGGGTCAGCTGGCGGATATTGCGCTCCTACAAGAGTTTTGGGTTGGCCTTTTTCGGGCGGCCATAGTTGCGTGTAGCTGGGCGGCATCAGGCTCGTCTGCCAGTAATCACCGCGCTCCTGAGTTTGCGTGACAGTGTATTGGAGCAGCCAGACTTCGGAGCCCTCTTTCGGATCGAAGTTCAGCAGAATGAGCTCGACCACCGGCTCGTCTTCCTGCACTCCCAGCTTGCCATGAATAATGGAGAACAGTTGCCGGAGCCGCTCGGTAAGTCCTCTCCCGATGAATTCGATGCGATTTCCGTAACCGATGTTCCCGGCCTTCAGGCTTGGGCCGGTGGGAGCGCCCTGGGCGCGAATATGCGGCAACTCGAGCCCCAGGCTAGCGAACAAAGTGGGAGGCCAGAACGCGTGCCAATTCTCAGCGCCAAACAAGACACCGGCGCTCTGCGAGCCGAGCGCAATGATTTCGGGCGGACGCGTATTCGGTTCGATCGGGTTTTCGAGCGCGGCGATCACGATGCCGTCTTTTGCCACCGCGATCGTGGCACTCCCGGCAGCTAGGTTAACGGCGATTTCGTCGCCTTCGTGTTCTTGCTGCGCGCGTTCCTGCGCACGAGCCGGAAGAGCAAGCAAGAACACACTGAGAATCAGAATGCTGCCTGCAGGGAATGAGTTCCAGCCAGTCAGAAATCGCGATTGGATGCGAGCAGCCGGAAAAGAGCGCACAAAGCCTGCCAGCACGGAGACTTTCAAGCATCCTGAGGGGCGCATTCAGCCTCGGGGCAACACGGCGGGGTTTTTCCGCGCAAGCGATTGAATTGCGGTGATGGCCACAACGTTGGCAATGTCCTCCGCGGAGCAGCCGCGCGAGAGATCGTTTGCCGGACGCGCCAGGCCTTGCAGGATCGGTCCGAGCGCAGTGGCTCCAGCGGTGCGTTCGACCAGCTTGTAACCAATGTTGCCGGAATCAAGATCCGGGAAAATGAGCACATTGGCTTTTCCGGCGACCGGAGAACCGGGCGCCTTCGAGTGGCCCACGGAGGGAACCAGTGCGGCATCCGCTTGCAGCTCCCCGTCCACCGCCAGGCCGGGGTGACGCGCCTTGATAATTCGCA
>JBGPTK010000091.1:0-12783 GCA_041490605.1 Terriglobia bacterium
CCCCTGCGTCAACTCCAGTTCCGTCATCGAGCGCCGTAAAGGCGGCCGAAGCTTCCAACACGGCCAAGAAAAACTGGAAGATTTTTATTCCGGCTGTCGTAGTCGTGGTTGCCGCACTCGTCGCCGGCGGTCTTTACTTCCGTTCGCGTTCCGCGGCGACGCTGACCGAGAAAGACACGATAGTTCTGGCCGACTTTGACAACAGCACTGGGGATCCAGTCTTCGACGGTGCCTTGAAGCAGGCGTTGGCCGTTCAGCTCGGACAATCTCCCTTTCTCAACATTCTCTCCGAGCGCAAGGTGAGTGAAACGATGCGCCTGATGGGCCGCCAACCCGGCGACCGCATCACCCGTGATGTAGCGGGCGAACTCTGCATGCGGACCGGCAGCAAGGCGATTCTCCTGGGTTCGATTTCCAATTTGGGCGGTCAATACGTGATTGGCATCAATGCGGTGGGTTGCAGCAGCGGAGATACGTTGGCAGAGGAACAGGAGGAGGCTGCGACGAAGGAGCAAGTTCTGAATGTACTGGGAAAGGCGGCAGCCAGCCTGCGGGCCAAGCTTGGCGAATCGCTTGCCTCGATCCAGAAATTCGATGTGCCCGTCGAAGCTACCACGCCGTCCCTTGAAGCCCTGAAAGCCTACAGCATGGGGATAACAACGGGCCGCACAAAAGGAGACTCTGCGGCGATTCCGTTCATGAAACGCGCTCTCGAAATCGACCCGAATTTCGCGGCAGCCTACGCAGGCCTCGGAGTCCACTACGGCAATCTCGGACAAGCCAGTCTGGCTGCGGAGAATTTCAAGAAGGCTTATGCACTCCGCGACCGGGTCAGTGAACATGAAAAATACCGGATCGCTTCACTGTACTATTCGTCAGTTACCGGGGAGTTAGAGCAGGCCATTCAAGTCTACGAACTGTGGGCCAAAAGCTATCCGCAGGATATGGTGCCTCCCGCCAACTTGGGGGTCATTTACGTCGAACTTGGACAGTACGAGAAAGCCTTAGCAGAAACGCAAGAGTCCCTTCGACTGGAACCGAACGCTGTAGCTGGTTATAGCAACCTCGCAACTGACTACTTTTCGCTCAACCGACCCAACGACGCGAAAAAAGCGATTGAGCAGGCTGAAGCGCGCAAGCTCGATAGCGACGTACTGCACTGGACAAACTATCAACTCGCCTTTCTCAAAGGCGACGCGCAGGAAATGGAGCGGCAAGCGGCTTGGGCTTCAGGGAAGCCCGGAAGTGAAGACCAATTGCTCACGCTTCAATCCGACACGGAGGCGTACTACGGACGGCTCGGGAAAGCCCGGGACTTCTCGCGGCGTGCGGTGGATTCGGCAGTGCGGAACGACTCAAGAGAAACGGCCGCGCTGTGGCAGGTAACTGCTGCTTTGCGGGAAGCGGAGTTCGGCAACACAGCCGCCGCGAAGCAAGGGGTTGGAGCAGCACTGGCGCTGGCTCCGGGCCGGGACGTAAGACTGTTTGCCGCCCTGACGCTGGCACGAATTGGTGAAACCGCTCGCGCGAAGGCAATTCTAGAAGAACTGGAAAAGAACTACCCGTCGGATACGATTCTGAAGATTTACTGGCTGCCAACCATTCAGGCGGCAATGGAACTGAATGCCAACAATTCCACCCAGGCAGTGATGTTTCTCGAAGCTGCTGCGCCGTACGAACTGGGCGGGCCACCCCAATTATCGACGGCGCCCCTGTATCCCGTCTACATTCGCGGTCAAGCGCAACTGGCGGCCCACAATGGGGCTGCTGCTGCCACCGAATTTCAAAAGTTTCTCGACCACCGAGGAGTCACACTGAACTTCCCACTTGGCGCGCTAGCGCATCTCGGCCTCGGTCGCGCGTATGCAATGCAGGGCGACACCGCCAAGGCCCGCGCCGCATACAATGATTTCTTCACTCTGTGGAAAGACGCCGACCCTGACATTCCCATCTTCATCGCTGCCAAGTCTGAGTACGCCAAGCTGAAGTAGCGGTGAGTGCCTGGTGGAAAAGTATCGTGGGCGAGTAGGCTGTGCATCCGAACCAGCGGTCACTTGGACGTGCAGCGGGATTACCGGAAACTGACCCGGTACCGCAACTTCCCTTTGCTTGCCAAAGAGTTCTTTCGAGCATAAATAGATCCCGGCGCACTTGGGTTTGCAGGCAAAGAAATTGAGCGCCGGTAATCTGGAGAGCAGGAAGCTGAAAGGCAGGGGAGGGGATGAGATGGAATTTCGATCCAATAATTGCGTGGCAATTCATTTGCGAGACTTGAAGAAGGCGGAGAAATTTTACAGCAGCGTGATGGGTTTTAAGCTGCTGAGCAAATCGAAGGATCAACTAGAATACGATACGGGGCATTTCCTTTTGTACATCAATCGGGGAGCGAAGGTTCAGCCGCCGATTCCGTCGTTCAGCGTGGCGAATGCGGCGGATGCGAAAAACCACCTGAAAAAAAGCGGGTGCAAGATGGTGGATGACCGGGGCGGATCATTTTATTTCAAGGACCCGTTCGGCGTGGTTTACGACGTGATTCAGGACTAGCGTGGTGAGTTGTAAGTTCCTTGCATATCCTCAGCGGGCCTCAGGAGTTAAAACCCCTGAGTTGTCAGCTCGTTCCTGCCGGAGCTGAAGCTCCGACTCCCTAAAAAACATTACTATGAATTTCTGACTCAGGAAACTAGGCGCGCGCGCGAAGTTTTAGCTGTTCCCGGTATTCGCGCCAGGTGAGCCAGACCACGATGAAGTCGAAGATGGTGATAGCGAGCAGCACCGAGGAATGCGAATAGGTGAGCCGGTAGACCTGATAAATGGCGAAGCCGCCGAAGACGAGGATCATCAACGGATAGGCCCACAGGCGATTGAACCACAGCGCGACGACCAGGATGATTTTGACGATCCCGTGCGAAAGCAGGAAAGACGAAACGAAAAACTTATCGCCGTTGGCCAGGATGTGCACGGTGTGAAAGAAATGCTCCACCAGGAAATTATGGGGTCCTGATTGCTCGTAGCGGCTGATGGCCGCCACAGCCCCATTCGCCGGGGTGATGAACCAAACCACGATGCCGCCGATGACTTCCACCAAGCCGTCAAATCCCTTGATGGAGATGCCGACCTGAAACGACCGGTGCAGGAATAGTTTGATGGCAGGCAGCACGGATTTCCTCGCGGTGGAGTATATCGCGGATCACGCGGGAGCTGTGGGCAGGCCGGTCCGCCGGACAAGCTATTGCGTACCGCGGAATTCGAAAGGGTCCTCGGATGCGCGCCGCAACAGGACCCGGAGGTTTTCGCCTCCGGGCCCCGCGCAGATGCGGCGAATCGTCACATCGCTTTCTTCGGGTACTTCGGCCGCGGCGGAGGAGGCGTGTAATTCTTCAAGCCTTCCTTGGCCAGCTCGATGGCTTTATCGAGTTGCGGGTCTTCTCCCTTGACGACCAGATCGGGCCGCTGATCGACGGTGATGTCGGGATCGACGCCGTGATTTTCGACGATCCATTCGCCGCCATGATCCGTGGCCCAAAAGCCCGCTTCCGGCGCGGTGACGAAACCGCCATCCATCAGCGGAAGGCCGCGGCTGATGCCGACCAGGCCGCCCCAAGTGCGTGTGCCCACGATCGGGCCGATCTTCTCCCGCTTGAAGAACCACGGGAAAGCGTCGCCGCCGGAGCCCGCCATTTCGTTGACGATCATTACCTTTGGTCCATAGATCGCCAAGGGCGGCCAGGGCACGTCCTTGCCATCGCGAGGCGCGATCAAGGCGAGCAATTGGCGTTGCAATTTTTCCGTGTAGAAATCGGGGATGCTGCCGCCGGCATTAAAGCGTTCGTCGACGATCAGGCCTTCCTTGCCCACCTGAGCGGCCAGATATTTATCGAACATGATGACGCCGGCAATGCTGGTATTGGGCACGTGCATGTAGCCGATGCGGCCGCCGGTGGCGATCTCGACACGCTTGCGGCACGACTCGACCCAATCGTAATAACGCAGGGCATTCTCGTTGGCGATGGGCTTCACGGTGATGTCCCAGGCTCCCTCGGCGCCGGGCTTATCGTTCACCCGGAGCGTAACCACCTGGCCCGCCAGATTCTGGAAATAGGCGTAGGGGTTTTGCGAGGTTTTCACCTCGGCACCATTTACGGCGATCAGGTAATCGCCCTGCTTCACCTTGACGCCGGGCTCGGTGAGCGGCGAGCGCGTCTGATCGTTCCAATTTTCGCCGGGATAGATTTTCTTAAAGCGATAGAGGCCGTGATCCACCTGGTAATCCACGCCGAGCATCCCCACATTGACTTTTTTCCATTCGGGCACATCGCCGGCTCCCACGTAAGTGTGCGAAGTGCTGAGCTCGGCGATCATTTCGCCGATGATGTAGTTCAGATCGGCGCGATGGGCCACCCAGGGGAGGAGGACTTCATACCGCTGGCCCACCTTTTTCCAATCGAGGCCGCCCATGTTGGGATCCCAATAAAAATCGCGTTCGATGCGCCAGGCTTCGTGGAAAATTTCGGCCCACTCGGCTCGCGGATCGACCAGGGATTGCAAAGCGGCGGTGGCGAGCTTTCCCTCGCCGACGTGCTTGCCGGGAGCGGGATCGATGACGCCGTAGTTTTCCTGGGCGGAGTAGATGAGCTTGTCGCCATCCTTGTCGAGGTCGTAGTTGTCCACGCCATCGATGACCACTTTGTCTTCGCGGGCCTTCAGGTCATACATGTGGACTGCATTGCTTGGATGCGGCGGTCCGGGAAGAGCAGCCTGCGTGGCTTCGATGGGCGTGGACATGTAGAAGAGCTTGCCCTTGCGAGCCAGCAGCCCGGTGTAAATTCCCGCGGGGATGGGCACGGGCGCGATGCGCTCGCCGATGCGGTCGAGATCAATCTGAGTTTTCTTGACCTCTTTTTCGCCGGCCTTCTTGTCCGTATCGGATTTTTCCTTTTCTTCGGCAGCGTCTTTCTTCGCCGCATCGCCATTGGCGGCGGATTTGCCGGCGGCTTTCTTGTCGTCCTTTTTCTCGTCCTTCTCGCCGTCTTTTTTGTCTTTGTCGTCTTTCTTTTCATCCGCGGCTTTTTCTTCGTCGCTCTGGGGCGCGAAGGGCGAGGCTTCGTCGGCCTTCAGGGTGATGGCGAACAGGCCCAGGGTGCTGTAGTAATTGAAGCGCTGTTCCAGCGCGCCGGAAGTGGGATAGAAAAATCGCTGCGAAATGAAATAGAGATACTTGCCTTCGGGATCGAAGACGGGAGTATTGTCCTCGTAAAAGCCGGTAGTAATTTGCGTGGATTTTTTCTGCTCCAGCGAATAGAGGCGCAGGGAATGGGCAAAATTCGCGCCGGTCTTCGCGTAGGCCACCCAGCGGCTGTCGGGCGACCAATCGCCGCCGGCGAACTGCTGGTAATCTTCCGTGTCAATCAACACCGGCTTCTTCTCGTCTGTGTCCACGTACCAGAGTTGAAGCTTCTTGTCCCAATAGAGGAGTTTCTTGCTGTCGGGGGACCATGCGGGGCCGTAGCGGTAGCAATTGCCGTCCATGGTGACGCGAACTTCTTCGCCGCCCATCTGCGGGCGCAAATAAATTTCCCATTCGCCGGAGCGATCGGAAAGATAGGCCACCCATTTTCCGTCGGGAGACCAGACGGGATTCTGTTCATGGATACCGGGGGTTTGCGTCAGATTGCGCGCGCTGCCGTGCTTCACGGGCACAGTGAAAATATCGCCGCGGGCCTCGAGAACCGCGCGGGCGCCGCTGGGTGAAAGCGCGAAAGCGCGAACGGTATCGCCCACCGGCTTGAATTCCGTGCGGGCGACGATTTCATCGCTGGCCACCGTGACCGGAATATTGGTGGTTTTGCCGCTCGAGAGATCGAAGGCATAGAGCAGGCCGCCGTTTTCGTAGACGATGGCGTCCGGACCGAGGCTGGGCCATTTGACGTCGTATTCCTTGTAGTTGGTCAGCTTCTTGGTTTGTTTGCTGCCGAGTTCGTACTGGAAAAGATTCATGACGCCGTCGCGGTCGGAGATGAAGTAGATGGTGTTCCCATGCCACATGGGGAACATGTCCATGCCGTTTGATTTCGGCAGCTCTTCATAGGTGTTTTTTTCGAGATCGTAGATGGCGATGGGCAGGTTCCAGCCGCCGCGATAGCGCTTCCAGGTGCGGAATTCCTGGGAGGTGGGAATGTAGGCGATCTTGTGGCCGTCGGGCGAAAAACTGGTCAAGTCGGCGCGGGGCACCGGAAGCATGTCCGGCATGCCGCCCTCGGGCGAAACCAGAAAGAGTTGGGTGCTAGACGGGGGAGAACCGGCCTGGTTGGAGCGAAAGAGGATTTTCTTGCCGTCCGGCGCCCATCCCAGGACGATGTCATTTGCCGGGTGATACGTCAGGCGCTTCGGTTCGCCGCCTTGAGCGGGAATCACGTAGACGTCGGGGTTGCCGTCATAATCACCGGTGAAGGCGATGGATTTTCCGTCGGGAGAGAACTTGGGAAACAGTTCGTCGCCGGGATGCGAAGTCAATTGGCGCGCCTGGCCGCCGGAACGCGCGACGATCCAAAGATCTCCGGCATAGGAGAAGACGACATTGTCTTTGGAGATGTCCGGCTGGCGCATCAGATGAGTGAGCTGAGTTTCCGGAGGCGCGGCTTTGGCGGCTACGAGAGAAAATCCAAGCAGCGATCCCAACACACAGATGCAAAGCAAAAGAATACTTTTCATTGTCTTCATGACGCTCCCCTGACGTGCGGACGCGGGCAAAAGCCGCGAACGCGGATGGCCTTGCTTACTATTGAATATGGCCCTGGAATCCTACCACTCACCGCCATCGAGTCAACCTCGACATTTCAATGGGCGGCGGGACACACGGCACCCGTTGCTTACAGATCAGACGCGAACACCGTGAAATGGTGAGCAGGGAAAATGGCACGACAGAGATACGCAAGAGAGAGAGCCGAAGTTCGAAAGGGAACAAGAACGCGCGACAAGTTCTTTTCTCTGCCTTCTCTTTCTTTGGTTCAACCTGGCACGAATTCCGGCAGTGCCCCAAGTTTGGAAATGAGCTGCGCGTCCGCGACTCTACAGTCCCGGAGTTTCAGGGGCTAAAGCCTACAGTCCTCCAAAACGGGGATGTCGGAGCTGAAGCTGAAGCTCCGACCCCCTAAAAACCTAGGCCAATTTCAAATTAGGCCAGCACCCGAAATCCAGGTTCCCGGCTGAGGAAAGGGGCTTGTGCTATTATCGCGAGCCAGGGATCGCGTGAATAAACAAATGGGGGCCTCCCGCCGAATTGATCGTTCTTTCCTCGCCTGTCTTTTATTTCTGCTTATTTTGATTTGGTCCAACGTCTGCGCGGCTCAGAACCCGGACTTGGATCAATTTGATCGAGCTGTGAAATACATCGCGGAGAAGATCTGCACTGCCGCGGGCGATCACGCTTCCATGGTGCTGGAAGTGCGGAATCTTTCCACCCTGAGCGCCGCGGAAGTTGGCGGCGTGCGCCGGGCGCTCGAAGGGGAATTGCGCAATCGAGGGGCGCGGCTCGCTGCGGCGCTGCCGGCCGATGCGGATGTCCGCGTGACGCTGTCTGAAAACCTGCAGGACGATTTGTGGGTCGCGGAGATTCATCACGGAGACTCACAACAGACGGCCATGATCACGGTGCCGCGAGCGAGGCAAAGTGCTCAGCCCAATACGGCGCCAGCCCTGACGCTGCAGAAGCAACTCGTCTGGCAACAGACCGGGCCGATGCTGGATTTTCGCGTGGCTCCGTTCGGAGCAGCCCAACCAGGTGGGGTGAATCGATTGCTGGTGCTCGAACCGGAACGGGTAGCCCTTTACCAGTCCATCGCCGGCGGCCGGCAATTTGCCGGGGCCGTCCAAATTCAGCACGCACAACCCTGGCCGCGCGACACGCGGGGCCTGCTCGTGGTTGACGGGGAACGATTCCAGGCGTTTCTGCCGGGGATCAAATGTTCCGGAACTTTGCAGCCGGCACTGAGCGCGTCCTGCCAGCAAAGCGGCGAACCCTGGCCGATCATTTCGGAGCCAGCGAAAATGTTCGCGGCGGCCTTTTCGCCGCGCCGGAATTATTTCGAGAATCAAACTTACGGGCCGGCGGATTGGATGAAACAAATTCCAGCAACTTATGCGTGGGCTGTTGAGTCCGGTGACACGCAGCTTTGGGGGTTCACTTTCGTGGATGGACGGGCGCTTTTCGCGTTGGGCAATCCACCACCGCATCTGCATGAAATTTCCGGCGCCGGAAGCGAGATGGCGGGATTGAAGAGCGATTGCGGGAGCGGTTGGCAATTGCTGGGGACAAAGACCGGAGATTGGACGGTTGGCGATGCGATCCAGGCTTACGAAATCTCGGTTGACCAGGCGATGGCCGTGGGGCAGCCCTTGGAATTCGACGGGCCAGTGACCGCGCTCTGGCCAAGCGCCAGCGGCCAAGTGACGAACGCGGTGGTTCATAATTTGAAGACAGGAAAATATGAGGCGTATGGCATTTCGATTACTTGCATTCACTAGCTTAGCGGGAATGCTGCTGTTTGTTGTGGAGGCGGCGCGGCCGGCGCGAAGGCCCCACTATGGCGGGATCCTACGCGTCGAATTTCAGGAAACGGTGTCATCGCTCGACCCCGCGACGCTTGCCGCAGATCCCGCGGCTGCGGCGGCAAAAGAAAAGCTGATGGCGCTGGTGTTCGACACGCTGACGCGGCTCGATGATGCGGGCCGGCCGCAACCATCGCTGGCATCTTCGTGGAGTGTAAGCGCGGACCGGAAGACATGGACTTTTGTTTTGCGCGATGGCGTCAAGTTCACGGATGGCAAGGCACTCTCTCCCGCGGAGATCGCGCCGGCGCTGCGCGGCATTCACCTGGATTGGCAGGTGACGGGCGGAGTCACGCGGAGCGGCGCTATTTCGTCGAGTTGGATTGAAATCTCGACGAGCAGCCCCCAGCCCGATATTCCCGTGATACTCGCGGCCGCTAACAACTTGATTGTCCGGCGCGGCGAGGGTCTCACGCCCGCCGGAACCGGGCCCTTTCGTGTTTCCGAATGGCAGCCGGGACGGCGCGCGGTTTTTGCCGCGAACGAAGACTATTGGGAAGGGCGGCCCTTCCTCGATGCAATCGAAGTGCAGATGGGACGCGCCGCGCGCGAACAATTGATCGATCTGGAAGTGGGGAAAGCCGATCTTGTGGAAATCCCGCCCGAGCAGGCGCGCCGCGCGGCGGAGCACGGGACGCGGATTTGGGGTTCGGCGCCGGCGCAATTGCTGGCGCTGGTTTTCTCGAGCGGGCGGCCGCTGGTGGAAGACCAGCGGGTGCGGGAATCGCTTGCGAATTCGATCGATCGCACGGCGATGGTGAATTTCGTGCTGCAAAAAGAGGGCGAGCCGGCCGGCGGTTTTTTGCCGCAGTGGCTAAGCGGGCACGAATTTCTATTTTCCACCGCCGCCGGCCCGGCCCGCGGGCGGGAAATCATTTCGCAAATCTCTCCGCTGCCGTCGACGCTTCTGCTGGGCTATGATTCCTCCGGCCCCTTGGAGCAGGCGGTGGCCGAACGAATTGCCGTGAATGCCGGCGATGCGGGAATCCGGGTTTCAACGAAGGGGCTGGGGGCAGGGCAAACGGCCGGCGTGGATGCGCGTGTGGTTCGCTTGCGCATGGTATCGCCCGATCCGCGAGAAGCGCTCGCAGGTTATTTTAGTTCGCTGGGGGTCGCGGCGGCGTGGCCTTCTGCCGGCGCTGGGACGCCTGAAGATTTATACGAACGCGAGCGCGAGGCGCTGGAGAATTATCGAATCGTGCCGCTGGTGCATTTGCCGGAGGTTTTCGGATTGAGCAGCCAGGTGAAGGATTGGGTTCCGGCGCGCTGGGGAGAGTGGCGGCTCGCGGATGTGTGGCTGGAAGCGGCAGCGGGCCCGCCTACGGCGGGCGGCCTCAGCAGACCGCACCCGAACGATATGACAGGATCGCAAGAAAGAATGGCGGGAGAAAAACGATGAGCTTTCGCGCGCGCCTGCTCATCCTTTTCACGCTGACGATTGCCGGCGCCGTGGCGCTGGTTACGCTGGGAGTGATGACCACTTCCCGGCGCGCGTTCGAGCAGCAGGATTCGAATCACTCGGAAGCGTTCGTGGCGGAATTCCAGCGTGAATTTGCGCGGCGCGGCCAGGACATTGCGGGCAACGTGCAGGATATCGCCCAGGCCGAGGGAACTCTGCGCATGGCGATCGAACTGAGCCGCCCGCAGGCCGATCCGTCACTCTACGTGAGCGATGCGCGGGGCCTGGCGGCGTCGCACCAATTCGATTTTCTCGAACTGGTGGCGAGCGACGGCACGATCATCTCCTCGGCGCAATGGCCGGCGCGATTTGGATATAAGAATGATTGGGTGGCGCAGCCGCAGGACTGGGCCGCGCAGGGCGCATTCCTGAAGCGCGAGGAATTGCCCGATGGTCCGGCGCTGGCGCTGCTGGCCGTTTCCACGGTGACGGTGGGCGAAAGAAAAATCTACGTCGTGGGCGGACAGCGGCTGGCAAAAGAATTTCTGGCCTCACTGGTTTTGCCCAGCGGCATGCGCGCCCTGCTCTATCAGAATCTCGATGCGAATTTTTCGCCGCAGGATTTAACCGATACCAACGGACCGCTGGGACAGGCGGAAAAGTTTGCTCCGCTCATCGACGAGGAGCGCCTGCACCCCGGCGAGCTGAGCGCGCTGGTGAGATGGACAGACGACAAAGCCAGCGCGGAATCGTTTCATGCCTGGCCGCTCCTGGGACGCCAGAAGGAGTTGCTGGGCGTGCTGCTGGTGGGCAGCTCGCGGCGCGATCTGGTGCTGATGGAGCGCTGGATTTTCATGCTGGCGCTCGCGGTGGCGGCCGGCGGTGTCCTGTTTGGAGTGCTGCTGAGCTTGTGGGCGTCGGCGCGGATCAGCCGCCCGGTGCGGAAATTGGCGGAAGCCGCGCGGGAAGTGGCGGCGGGAAGATGGAACACCCATGTGGATGTTCGCTCGCGGGATGAGATGGGCGAGCTGGCGCGCGCGTTCAATAAGATGACCGGACAGCTTGCGGAGCAGCGCGACCGCCTGCTGCAGGCCGAGCGAGTGGCGGCGTGGCGGGAAGTGGCGCGGCGGCTGGCGCACGAATTGAAAAACCCGCTTTTCCCCATGCAAATCACGGTGGAGAATTTGCAGCGCGCGCGGGAGCAAAAGCCGGATCAATTCGACGAAGTTTTCCGCGAGTCGGCGGCAACGTTGCTGGCGGAGCTGGAAAATCTGAAGACCATCATCGGCCGCTTCAGCGATTTCGCCCGGATGCCCGCGCCCGAATTGCGCCCGGTGAACCTGAATGAAATCGCGCGAGGCGTGGTGAAGCTGTTCGAGGCGCAATTCAGCGCCGTGGGCCGCCCGCAAATCACGCCGGAGATGTATCTGGACGAGAAATTGCCGGTGATTCATGCGGACGCGAGCTTGCTGCATCGCGCCCTGGAAAATCTGGTGCTAAATGCGATGGACGCGATGCCGGGCGGCGGCACTTTGTCCGTGCGCACGGGACATCACGATGGAATGGTGCGCCTCGACATTTCGGATTCGGGATCGGGATTGACGCGCGAGGAATGCGAGCGATTGTTCACGCCTTATTACACGACGAAGCAGCACGGCACCGGCCTTGGCCTCGCCATCGTGCAATCGGTGGTCAGCGATCACGGTGGAACGATCGCCGTGGAAAGCGAGCCGGGCAGCGGCACCACATTCCGGATCGAACTTCCGGACCGGCCGCCGGTGCACCTGGTTCAGGCGCCCGCGGCTCCGCAGAAGCGCCCCGTGGCGGCAGAGGTTTAACGCGCCGTGCCCGTGTCCCCCAAAGCGCATGTATTGATAATCGATGATGACGCGAACACGCTCGCGTCCCTGGCGCGCGCATTTCGCCTGGCCGGGCACGAAGCCACGGTATGCGACAACGCCGCCCGCGCCCTGGATCTTGCCAAAGCCGATCACTTCGACCTGATCCTCTCCGACGTGGTGATGCCGGGGAAGGATGGCATCGCCCTTCTCGAAGATTTGAAAAATGCGGGAGTGGCGGCGCCCGTAGTGATGATGTCCGGGCAGGCGTCGATTGAAATGGCGGTGCGAGCCACGCGGCTGGGCGCCGCGGATTTCCTCGAGAAGCCCATCTCCACCGACAAGCTTTTGCTGACTATCGAAAATGCGGTGCGGCTGACGCGCCTGGAAGAAGAAAACCGCGACCTGCGGCGGCGCCTGGGGCGGCACCAGATCGTGTGGACGAGCGCGGCGATGCGCCAGGTGATGGCGCAAGTGGACCGCGTGGCGGCAAGCGAATCGCGCGTGTGCATTTTGGGCGAGACGGGCACGGGCAAGGAATTGGTGGCTCGCACCGTGCACGAAAAAAGCGCGCGGCACGATGCGCCGTTTATCACCCTGAATTGCGCGGCAGTGCCGGCGGAGCTGATCGAATCGGAATTGTTCGGCCACGAAAAAGGAGCATTCACGGGAGCGGCGGCGCGGCACACTGGAAAATTCGAGCAGGCGCACCGCGGCACGCTTTTTCTTGATGAAATCGGAGACATGCCCCTGGCCATGCAGGCCAAGCTGCTGCGCGTGCTCGAAGAGGGCGAGATCGAGCGCGTGGGCGGCGACCGTCCGATTCGCGTGGATGTGCGCGTGGTGGTCGCCACGCACCGCAATCTGGAAGAGCAGGTGAAGCAGGGAACTTTCCGGCAGGACCTGTATCACCGGATCTATGTGTTTCCGGTGACGCTGCCG
>JBGPTK010000092.1:0-12782 GCA_041490605.1 Terriglobia bacterium
GCGTTGCCGATCTTCAGCGGCCGCTTGCAAATCAATCGTTGCTTCGCGTCCAGTTTGCCGGAATCGAGAAGCGCCATCAGCACGAATGGCTTGACTGTAGATCCCGGCGATTCCAAGCGGCTCGCGGCGATTTTCAATGAGTGCGCGGCCAGGATCGTTCCGGAAACAACGTCCACGACGACGAACGATCCGGCACGCGATGCCATCGCGCGGTCGACTTCTTTTTGTAAATCGGGCGAGGCTGGCGCCTGTGGAGGTTTGCTCGCGAGTAGCGAGCCGGAAAATACCAAGCCGAGAAAAAGAGCGATCACCATCAATCGTCCATGCTTCAGAAGGCATCGCGCAGGGCGGCGCGAGCGGCGAGGTGGCCGCACATTCCATGGACGCCGCCGCCGGGCGGTGTCGAGGCCGAGCAAATATAAACGCCCTTTGTGGGAGTGCGATACATGCGCCACGTCGGACGCAAGAAAAGTTGACTGAGCTCCGGCGATCCGCCGTTAATGTCGCCGCCCGCCATGTTTGGATTGTACAGTTCTATGTTCACGGCGGTTCGAACGCTGCGTTTCAGAATCCGGTCGCGAAATCCCGGAGCAAAACGCTCGATCTGGTTTTCAATACGCTCAGTCATATCAACGTTTGATCCGTTGGGAACGTGACAATAGGCCCAGGCGATATGTTTGCCGGCGGGAGCGCGCGTGGGATCAAATAGAGTGGGCTGGGCCAGCAGCACAAATGGTTTTTCGGCGGGTGCGCCGCGCCATGCCGCGCGCTCCGATTCTTCAATTTCTTCCAGCGTGCCGCCCAAGTGCACGGTTCCGGCGCGTCTGCACTCCTCCGCCTTCCAGGGGATCGGTCCATCGAGAGCCCAATCCACTTTACAAGCGCCGGGCCCGTAGCGATAGCGTTCGAGCTTTCGCCTGAATCCCGCGGGAAAACGCGATCCCGCAATTCCCAAAAGTTGTCTCGGCGAAACTTCGCACAGAACCACGCGCGCCGGGGGAAGTTGCTCGAGCGATTCGACCGGCATGCCTGTCACGATTTCTCCGCCGAATGAACGCAGGTAGGATGCCAGCGCATTCGCAAGGCTTTGCGAACCGCCTCGCGCGATCGGCCAGCCCACGGCATGCGCCGTGATTTCGAGCACGAGCCCAAACGCGCCACTCGGCATTTGCTCGAGCGGCAGCATCGAATGTGCCGCAATGCCCGCGAAGAGGGCTCTTGCTCGCGCGCCGCGAAAACTGCTTCGTGCAATCCCGGAAGCCGAGCGCAATGCGTGCAAGCCGAATCGAGCTGCCGCAATCGGGTGCGCCGGAAAACTCAGCGGCCCGAGCAGAAACGAATCCAGCTTGGGCCAATCGGAGACCAGCGGCGCCATCAGCGCGGCGTAACGCTTGCCGTCTTCTCCCAAATTCGCGGCCGTCTTTTCGATGGAGCGATCGACGATCACCGCGGTGCCATCGTCCAGCGGATGCGCGAGCGGCAGGGTAGGCTGAATCCATTCCAGGCCGTGCTCCGCCAGCGGAAGCGTCCGGAAAAATGGCGAGGCAATTCCCATGGGATGCACCGCGGAGCAGACATCGTGAAGAAATCCTGGAAGCGTCAATTCGGCGGAGCGCATGCCGCCGCCGATCGTCTCCTGTCCTTCGACGACCAGAACCGAGCGGCCAGTCTGCGCCACCGTGATCGCGGCAGCCAGACCATTGGGCCCGGAGCCGATCACAACGGCGTCGTAGCCGCGGCGCGAAGGAGGGACGACGGCACTCACCATGGACACCCATATTAACTTGAAAACAGCGAAGAAAAGAAAGGGATGCGCAGGCAGTTGACTTCCGCTATTCGTGGCGAAGAGCCGCCATCGGATCCACTCGCATCGCGCGCCGCGCCGGGATGTAGCCGGCGGCCAGCGCGACGAATACCAGGATTGCAGCTACACCGGCGAACGTCAGTGGATCGGTGGCGCTCACGCCATAAAGCATTTTCGACATCAGTCGCGTGAGCCCCAGCGCCGCCGCGATTCCAATGCCGATTCCGAGGAACGCCATCCGGGCGCCCTCGCCCAGCACCAGCCGCAGCACATCCTTCCGTTGCGCGCCCAGTGCCATGCGAATGCCAATTTCATGAGTCCGCTGCCCCACCAGATACGAAATCACGCCATAA
The DNA here is from genome assembly GCA_041490605.1 of Terriglobia bacterium. Taxonomy (GTDB): domain Bacteria; phylum Acidobacteriota; class Terriglobia; order Acidiferrales; family UBA7541; genus JBGPTK01. Next base: position 2,158 of record JBGPTK010000092.1, read on the forward strand.
ATCCCCACACTGGCCAGCACCAGCGCGAGCGCCGCAAACGATCCCAGCAGAATCATCGAAAACCGGCGCGTGGCGAGCGTTTCGGAAATAATTTCGTCCATCGTCTGTGCGCCGTAAACCACTTGCTGGCTGTTCATGCTTTGCAGAGTGTGCCGCAGCGAATCGAAGAGTCCGGGCGCATTTCCCACGGAGCGCACTACGATTCCCACACCGCCCGGCATCTGCTTCATGGAGCCATCCCCCATTTGCATGAACGAGAGATACATCTGCGCGCGGAGGCTCTGCCGGTCATCCGAATCGAGTCCCCACTGTTTCACATGGCCCACGACGCCGGCAATTTGCACGGGATTTTCCGAATCATCTATGTTGATCAGCTTTCCAACGGGATTTTCATTTCCGAAATATTTATGGGCCAATACATCGTCCACCACAACCACCCGCGGCGAATGCTCGGTATCCTGCGAAGTGAAGAACCGGCCTTTCTGGATGGGAATTCGCATCGCTTTCAAATAATCGGGATCGACGACGTACTTCAGCGCCCAGTTCATGTCATTCAGATTTGCCGGTTTTGGTTCACCCTGCAGCCAGAAGAGCTCTTCATCATCGTCATCCATCGGAAAAGCCCCCCAGAAAAACGAAGCCGCCTGAATTTCCGGCAGGGAGTCGAGCCTGCGATGAATTTCCCGGAAGGATGCGCGAATCGCGTCCGGGCTGGCCGCCTGCATGGGCGGCGGCAAGGAAATCGCGAATTTCAAGACATTGTGGGAATCGAAGCCCGGGTCCACGCTCCACAGCCGCGAGAGCGTGCGAATCATCAATCCCGCGCCGATCAGGAGAACGAAGGCCAATGCCAATTCAATCATCACAAATACGCCATGGGTGCGATGCCGGCCGCCGCCGGCAGCGCGCGCGCCTTCTTTCAGGGTCTCCTGCAAATCGGTCCGCGAAATTTTCAAGGCCGGCGCCAGTCCGAACAGGATTCCCCCAAACAGGGAGATTGCCAGCGTGAAAATCAGTACATGCGTGTCGAGTTCGATTCCCGCGGCGCGCGGCAATGCTTCGGGAAGCCGTTGGATCGCTGCCTTCGTTCCCCAGGACGCCAGCAGCAAGCCGAGAGCGCCGCCGGCAATCGCAAGCAAAAGGCTTTCCGTCAGGAGCTGCCGGACGACGCGGCCCGGTCCCGCTCCCAAAGCGGCACGAACTGCAAATTCGCAGGCCCGGCTGGTGGAGCGGGCGAGCAAAAGATTCGCAACATTCACGCACGCGATCAGCATCACGAATCCAACCGCGCCCAGCAGCAGAATCAGAAATGGTTGGATCCTGCCGACCAATCGTTCCCGCAAGGGGACCAGGCTCGCGCCGGTCCCTTTGTCGGCTTCGGGATAAGCCGCGGCCAGGTTGCTCGCAACCTGGTCCATATCCGCGCGCGCTTGCGCCAGAGTCACATCTGGTTTCAATCGCCCAATCCCGTGAAATCCCAGGCCCGCGCTGCGATGGTGCAGAAATGAATTGCTCCACTGGATGACGGGGACGTAAACCTCGGCGTCACGGAGACCGTACAGGCCCAGATCAAAACTCGGTGGAATCACGCCGATGATCGTGTAATCGCGCCCGTCCAGAGCCAGCGCTTTTCCCAGAACGCCGGGGGACGATCCAAATTTTCGCTTCCAGAATCCCGCGCTCAGCATGGCAACCGGGCCGGCCCCCTGCTGATCTTCCTGCCGGGTAAAAGTCCGTCCGATTTCCGGTTTCACCCCAAGCAGGGGGAAAAAATCAGGAGTAATCAAAACGGCGCGCACACGTTCTGCTTCGCCCAGGCCCGTGAGGCTGAAATCGGTGTTGCGATAGATCGCCATCCCGGAAAACGTGTGATTGTCTTTCTCCCAGTCGAGAAAATTCGGGTAGGAAACCGATCCGGTTTCAAAGTGCGGCTTGCTGGCGTGGAGCGTGATCAGTTGTTCGGGGTGGGGAAACGGCAGCGGGTTCAGCAGCACTCCATTGACGACCGAAAATAACGCCGTGTTCGCGCCGATTCCCAGTGCCAGAGTGAGCACGGTGACGGCGGTGAATCCGGGATTTTTTCGCAGCATGCGCAGTCCGAAGCGTGCATCCTGCAGCAAGTGATCGAGCCACCGCCATCCCCACTGATCCTGCGTTGCTTCTTCAATCAGCCGCTCGTTTCCGAATTCGCGCCGCGCCGAGGCTTCGGCGCTCGCGCGCGATTCGCCGCGCTCCATGCGCTCGTTCACGGCCATTTGCAGATGGCTGCGGATTTCCTGGCTGAGCTCTTCTTGTTTTTGTTCGCGCCGCGGCCAGAGTCTCATGCGCCACCTTCGCTCTTCGCCGGATTCAGGATCCCGGCAATCGCTCCGGAGAGTTGCTCCCAGCGGGAGCGCTCCGAAGCCAATTGTTTTTTCCCCGCCGCCGTCAGCCGGTAAAATTTGGCGCGCTGATTGTTCTCGGAAACTTTCCAATCCGCGCTAATCCATTTCTGCCCTTCCAAGCGGTGCAGGGCGGGATAGAGCGAGCCGGTATCCACCTGCAGAACGTCGCCGGAATTCAAACGGATCGCCTGGCTGATTCCGTAACCGTGGCGCGGGCCCCACTGCAGCGTCTGCAAAATCAGCAGATCGAGCGTGCCCTGCAATAATTCGATCCGGTTTTGATAGCGTTCTTTCATGTGCCACCCTTCCTGTGCCGCCCCAGCGTTAGACGCCGCACGATGTAGAACGTCTACAGCCATGGATGTAGGCGTTCTACGCCCTTGGATCAGGGCAAATCCAGTGCCGATTGCCGGGAGAAGTGATCGAACCTGTCTCCTAAGTGGTTTTTAGGGGGTCGGAGCTTCCGCTCCGAAATATAACTCATAACAAATAAGGGCTTTAGCCCAGGAAGCCAGACGCTCGCTGCCATTTAGGAGATGGTTTGTACTTGCGGAGAAACGAGATTCCAAGCCTCAGGGAAAGTCCGGCGGCTACCCGCTTGCGGGATGATTCGTTGCGAAATCGGACACCGGTCCGCGCCCTCTCGGGATTTTATACCCTGGCGGGGGCACGACGATCGGTAAAAAACAAAATTGCGAGCGCGAACCCAGTCACTAGCGAAATTGCGCCGCCAATCGTGCGGTCGATTGTCCGCGTAAATTGCAGTTTCACCATGCTATGTCCAGCCGGGACCGATACGAGGATCTGCCCAGTGTTTTTCATGAATCGAATTTTCGCGGGACGGCCGTTCATTTCGGCTCGCCAAGCCGGATAGTCCAGCAACTTGACGATGAGCGTGACCGCCTGCGGTGCGTCGACAGCAATAATTCGATCCTCGGAGTTCCATTGCTCGATGTGAACGCGTAGCTCGCCGCCTGCTTGATCGGCTGGCATCTTGCTGGAATTCGCAACAGTATCAATTGAGGCGATGATTGCCGCGACGCGTGGCGCCTCAATCCGCAAATCGGACCGGTCGCTGGCCAACGGTTGATATTCATCCGTGCCCTCGTAGCCCGCATCCGACTGAATCGCGGCTTCGACTTGAGGAATGTCCTCCGAATCCCACCAAGCATCGTGCGCGATCGCTACGGCCGCTGACCCAAGCGCAATCGCAAGCACGATCCATCCTATCCATCGCCTGTGCGCTCGCGCCAGGGCCGCGGCCGTGAACATTGCAAATACCACGCCCAGCGGCATCAGCCATCGCCACGGAAACTGGACGAACTGAAGCTTGGGCAGCAGGCGCCAAACGATTCCGCTGAAAGGGAACATAAGTAGTGCCGAGGCGGCGCCCAGTGTTGCCAAGGGCCACCAGATTTGCGGAGCCTCGCGCTTGCGGCGCATGGCCAGTCCGATCGCAATCGCCGTCACCAGGATCATCGCAATCGCCACGGAAGAAACTTTCCAATTAAAAAGCTGAAAATCCGGATCGTCGGAATGGGCGAACAGAAAATTCTCCGCTGGGCGCAGGGCTGGCCCCAGCGCCTGCTGAATCTGCACCCATTTTTGTTCCCACGCGGCCGGGAGAATGTAGAAAGCCGCGAGGCCGAATCCAGCGGCCATGGCCGCGCAACCGCGCGCAAAGGTTCGCGCCGATTTCTCGACCGTGCTTTCCGCCACTAAAAGCAAGGCCAGGGAGTAGGTGGCAATCACTGCCGCCGGCGCATTCGAAAGCCAGATTGCCGCGAAGGCCACCGAGAGCCCGATAATTCCGCGCGTGCGGCTGCGGCCGATCCGGATCGTGTACAGCACCAGCCACGGAAAAATCGCGCCCGCCACCAGCTCCGCAAAATCGCTCCGGTAATAGACCACCACAAATTGATAGGGATTGGCCATGTAGAGAACGGCGGCGGCGAGCGAATCCCGCGGCGAGAGCCATTCGCGCGCCAGGTGAAACATGCCGGCCGCGGCCATCACCAGCATCAGCCAGATCAGCGCGCCGGGGACCATCCTCCACTCGAGCACCTGGCCCAGCGCCGCACCCAGCGTCCAGGAAATTGGCGGATAAAAAATAAATCTCGGCTCGCCATATCCGAAATTCGCCCAGGCCGCCCAGCGGGGAAACAGCACACCCTGGCGCCACTGGCGCGATGCGTCCATCCAGGACTGGATGTGGAAGGCGATATCGTGTCCGGAGGCGTTCTCAAGAAACGGGAACGGGGCGATGATCGCCGTCGCCACCAGCAGCACGATGGCGATCCCAAGCCAGCCGTGCAGGCCCTGCGGGGATTGCCCCTTTTTGTGGGAAGCGCGAATGGGCGGAAATGGATTTGCGTTCGGCATTTTGGGGAGTTCCATTACGGCGGCGAGCATAGCGGATCATTCGCTTCGATGCCAATCACATTGCGTTGCATTTTCATGTTTGGCCCGCATCAGTAGTTGTCAGAAGTGTCCGGACTCGGTAGAGTCTCAGTTCGCATCCTGGGCAGGTAAATGACAGCGGAAGAAAAACGTCTGGAAGAATCGCGCCTCCGCAATATCCATTGGAAGCGTTGGGGACCATACCTTAGCGAGCGCCAGTGGGGAACCGTGCGAGAGGACTACAGCGCCGATGGCGACGCCTGGCGTTATTTTACGCACGATATGGCCCGCTCGCGGGCCTATCGCTGGGGCGAGGATGGCATCGCCGGTCTCGCCGATCGCCACCAGCGTTTCTGCTTCGCGCTGGCGTTGTGGAATGAGCGCGACCCCATTCTAAAAGAGCGTTTGTTCGGCCTCACCAATCGCGAAGGCAATCACGGCGAAGACGTGAAGGAATATTATTTTTATCTCGACGCCACGCCGAGCAATGCCTACTTGAAATGCCTGTACAAATATCCGCAGGGGGAATTTCCCTACGCGAAACTTGTGGCGGAAAACGGCCGCCGCACCCGCAAAGATCCGGAATACGAACTTCTGGACACCGGCATCTTCGCCGAAAATCGCTACTTCGATGTCTTCGTGGAATATGCCAAGGCGGGTCCGGAAGATATTCTGGCGCGCATCACCGCCTGGAATCGCGGACCCGATCCCGCCCCGCTTCGCCTGCTGCCGACACTTTGGTTCCGCAACACCTGGTCCTGGGGTGGCGTGGTTCGCCAGTGCAAAGCCGACCGTTTCACCAAAATTCCAAACCTGGCCGCGATTGAAGCCTACCAGCCGGATTACGGAAAGCGCTGGCTGGCCGCGGAAGGCTCGCCGGAGATGCTGTTTACGGAGAACGAGAGCGATCTGCAAACATTATTCGGATTGCAGAATCGTTCTCCCTACGTGAAGGACAGCATCAACAACTACGTCGTAAACGGCCAACGGGACGCCGTAAATCCCGCCCAGGTGGGGACGAAAGTTTCGTTTCAATACCCGTTCAAAATAGCCCCGGGCGCGAGCGTGACCTTGCGCCTGCGCCTGACCGATTACGAGCCCAACGCCAATCTCTTCGGGCCCGGCTTCGAATCCATTTTTTCGGATCGCATTCGCGAAGCCGGCGAATTCTATGCCCAGCGCCTGGGCCAGAGCTCCACGGAAGACGGGCAGCGAGTGCAGCGTCAGGCGTTTGCCGGACTCATCTGGAACAAACAAAGCTACCACTACGAAGTAAAAACATGGCTGGACGGCGACCCCACCATGCCGCCGCCTCCGCGCGAACGGTTGAAGGGCAGGAATGTTCACTGGAAGCACCTGTACAACGCCGATGTGATCTCCATGCCCGACAAATGGGAATATCCCTGGTATGCCGCGTGGGATTTGGCTTTCCACTGCGTTTCCATGGCCCTGATCGATCCCGATTTCGCGAAAGAACAATTGATTCTTCTGTTCCGCGAATGGTACATGCATCCCAGCGGAAAGCTTCCCGCCTACGAATGGAATTTCGACGACATCAATCCTCCCGTGCAGGCCTGGGCGGCCTGGCGCATCTACAAAATCGAGCGGCGCATCCGCGGCAAAGCCGATCGGGAATTTCTCGAGCGCATGTTTCACAAGCTGCTGCTTAATTTTACCTGGTGGGTAAACCGCAAAGATCCGGATGGAATGAACATTTTCGAAGGCGGCTTCCTCGGCCTCGACAATATCGGGGTGTTCGACCGCTCCACTCCTCTCCCGGGCGGCGGATTTGTGGAACAATCCGACGGCACCAGTTGGATGGCCCTGTATTGCCTGATTCTTCTCGCGATGTCCGTCGAGCTGGCCCACGATGATCCCGCTTACGAGGACGTGGCCAGCAAATTCCTGGAGCACTTCGTTTACATCGCCGATGCCATGAACGATATTGGCGGCGAAAGCGGAGAAGGCATCGGCCTGTGGGACGAGAAGGACGGTTTCTATTACGACGTGCTGCACATGGATGGCGTTCACACGCCGATGAAAGTGCGCTCGATGGTGGGAATCATCCCCCTGTTTGCCGTGGAGACCTTCGAGCCGGAAGATTTGGCCGGCCTGCCGGATTTCCGGCGCCGCATGCAGTGGTTTATCGACCACCGGCCCGGCGTCTCCGAGCAGATCGACATGAGTCAAAAAACGGACAAGGGATCGCGGCTGCTTCTAAGCCTGGTGAACCGCAAGCGGCTCTCCCGGATGCTCCGCTACATACTGGATGAAAAGGAATTCCTCTCGCCGCACGGGATACGCTCGCTCTCCAAATTTCATGCGGACCATCCTTTTGTTCTGCAATTGAATGGGCAGGAGCACAGCGTGGATTATGAGCCGGCGGAATCCACCACCGACCTCTTCGGCGGGAATTCCAATTGGCGCGGGCCGGTGTGGTTTCCCGTGAACTTTCTGCTGCTTGAAGCACTGCAACGGTACCATTATTATTATGGCGAAGACTTGAAGGCGGAGTGTCCGCATGGCTCCAGCCAAGCCAAGAATCTGTGGGATATTTCCTGCGAACTCTCGCGGCGTTTAACTCACATCTTTCTTCAAGATAATGGCCAGCGCGCGGTCTATGGCAATCTCGCTATTTTTCAGAAGGATCCCTACTGGCGCGATATGATCCTTTTCTACGAATATTTCGACGGCGATAATGGCGCGGGCCTGGGCGCCAGCCACCAAACCGGATGGACCGCCCTGGTGGCCAAGTTACTGGAACAGAGCGGCGAATGATTGCGGGAATGCCGTGGCCATCCCCCTCTATTTGGATTTCGGTAATTCCACCAGCTCAATCAGAACTTTCCTGGTTCCCGCGCTCGCCAGAAAAAAATTCACTCGGGTGCCATCCGCGCCCGGCCGCGTGGCTGGATAGACCGGCATCACGCCCAGGAGCGAATGCAAATAGCCCGTCGCTTGATCCACGTCCGCCGTTTCGAATTCCACTTGCTGAATCCCTTCCCCAAATTTCCCCAGAAAACGCGCGATCGCTCCGCCGCCGGCGGGGTCGCGTGTCGTTAATATGTCGAGACGCGCTTCATCCATCACCCACTCGAACTCGCGCGCGTCCTGATCCGGCGGCACATCCGCCAAATGCGGATTCCCCGCGGCAATTCGCACCGCTTCAAAATTTTCGGGCCGGAGAGCCACGCCCACGGTTGCCCTGGCGCGAATCAGAACCGCGATCGCCCCATCTCTCATCCAACCGGCAGTGGCTTCGTTTCCCAGTTCTTGACCCTGGCGATAGATTTCCCGGGCGGCGGCTCGACGCGTGGTTTCATCCGCGCTCGCCAGATTTCGAATCAAGCCTGGAACTTCAGCCGCTCCCAGTTCCGATTTGCCGGCTTTCCCACCCGGACGCTCCGGGAGTTTTTCCTTTCCTGAAGATTTTCTGAGCGGCGCAAGCAGGGAAGCCACAGTTGCGATGGCTAAGATGAGGACCACAATCAGCAGGGAAATGTATGTTGGGATTGCAATCCAGCGCTCTCCCACCAGCTTCGCACCCATGAAGAGCAGCACCACGGAAAGCCCTTTGTCCAGAAATCGAAAATGCGGCATGGCGCGCGCCAGCAGGAAATACAAAGCACGCAGCCCCAAGATCGCGCAGACGTTGGAAGAATAAACAATGAACGCATCGCGCGTGATCGAGAAAATGGCGGGGATCGAATCCAGCGCAAAGGTAAGGTCCGCCGTCTCGATTACCACCAACACCAGCAGCAAGTGCGTCGCCATCCACCGGCCCTCGCGCCGCACCAGAAAATGATGGCCCGTTGGGCCGTCGGCGAGCGGCATCACTTTCCGCACCCAGCGCAGCACGGGATTCTTCCCCGGGTCTACTTTTTCTCCGGAGTGGAACATCATCCTCGAGCCGGCGAAGACCAGGAACGCGCCAAAGAATCCCAGAATCCACTCGAACCTGTGAATCAACGCCACTCCGGCGGCGATTAGCCCGCCACGCATCACCAGCGCGCCCAGGATGCCCCAATAAAGCACGCGATGTTGGTCGCGCGGCTCGACCGCGAAGTAACGAAACACCAGCGCGAAAACAAACAGATTGTCCACGCTCAGTGATTTTTCGATCAGATAGCCGGTGAAGAATTCCAGCCCGGGCTTCGATCCGTAGTGTTGCCAGATCCAGAAATTGAATCCGAGCGAGAGCGCCACCCAGACGCCGCTCCAGAACGCGGCATCCCATAACGTGCTCTCGCGAATTTTGCGGCTGAAAATGCTGAGGTCTGCTGCAAGCAGGAACAAGACGGCCAGGTTGAATCCGATCCAGAGCGCAGGCGTGCCCACGGGCCACAGTTTATCAGATCATTGGACCGCTGCCATTGCCGGTTGCCCCGGCGCGCTGTCTTCTCCGTGCCTTGGAGTTTTCTGGATCAGGCAAAATCCGCGCCGTGTAGTGGCACGAACAATCGCACCGCTCGCTTGTCTCTAAGTATCTGCTCCGCGATAGAATCGAATCATGAATCTCCTGGAGATCGTCGAGCACAGGCCGTGGCCATTGCCCGCTGGACCCTGGTTCATGGTCCAGAATTGGTACGATTTGCTTTTTTCGCACTGGCCCGTGCCTTCCGAAATATTGCGTCCGATGATTCCTGCCGGGCTCACGCTCGACACGTTCAACGGCCAATCCTGGTTGAGCATCACGCCGTTCCACATGGATCTTCGTGTGCGCGCCCTGCCTCCGCTGCCGGCCCTCTCGCGATTCCCGGAGCTTAACTGCCGGACCTACGTTAATTTTGAAGGGAAGCCTGGAGTATTTTTCTTCAGCCTGGATGCGGCCAGCCGGGCAGCGGTGTGGGGAGCGCGAGCGTTTTACCGCCTGCCTTACTACCACGCGCGAATGCGCGTGGAAAAGCGGGCCGATTTTATTTCGTACTCCTCGCTGCGAGGCCCGGCGAGATGGCGGGGAATTTACGGCCCGGTCGCTCCCGAGCATCGGGCCATGCCGGGCACGCTCGAACACTGGCTCACGGAGCGCTACTGCCTTTACGCGGCGAAGGGCGAGCGGATTTACCGGGCTGAGATTCATCATGCCCCGTGGCCGCTGCATCAAGCGCACGCGGAAATCGAAGAAAACTCCATCGCCAGCGCCGCTGGAATCCCGCTGCCGGCGGCGTCTCCGCTGCTGGCGTTTTCCTTCAAATTAAAAGTGTTGATTTGGCCCTTGCATCGGGTGGCTTGAAATCAGGCCCCGGCAGTTGCGGATCGATGTGAAGCGAAGCGGAAATACTTTTCAGGAAGTGAACCGGCGGAAGCGGCGATCGCGCCGCCTCGCGCGTCCTTTCATTTCGGTTCGCTGGAAGTTCGCGGCGGCTCCACCGCGTTCGAATTGCTCAATTCGATCCGCGTCACTTCTCCCGAGCGGACGGTGATGGGAGTATCCCAGCGCAACCGGGCGTCGCCCGCCACGGCAGTCACTTCCAGCGTGCTGATCCAGTATTCGCCCGGGGGGACTTCTCGAAAGGCGGCGCGGCCTTCCAGATCGGTTTCCGCCCGCCCGGCCAGGTAGCGTGAATCCGCCCAATCGAGCGAGCGCCGGTGGACCGCCGGCAATCGTTCTGAACTGATCCGTTCCCACTTGGGTCCGGGATCGATGGGCATCAATTCGACGTCGATTCCGTTGGCGCTTCTTGGGTTGGCCACCAGGTATTTTTCGATCGTCTCGCGGTATTCCTGCTTTAGCTTTTCGTATTTTTGCGGGTTGCGCGTTTTGTCGCGCTCGCGAAACTTCGGCTGCGGGAATCCGATTTCTTTGTCGCCCACGTTGTGTTCCAGGTACGCGTCGTAAAA
>JBGPTK010000093.1:0-12738 GCA_041490605.1 Terriglobia bacterium
CCGAATGCAAATGTGGAGAGCGCGACGATCAAATATCCGCCAGCCGCGGTTGGTTTGCGCCATTCCGGGCGGTCGGCAATCCATCCGCCCGCGAGTTTCGCAAAACTCGAAAGGCCGTCCGCGATGCCTTCGATCAATCCCAGCGCATAAGCCGGCGCGCCCAGGCCGGCGAGCAGGATGGGCAACAGGGCGGTGGCGATTTCATGGCCCCAGTCGGAAAACAGGCTGGCGAGCCCGATTCCAAAGACTCCGCGCGTCAACCAGCCGGAGCTTTTCGAATCGGGTCTGGAGGAGTTCATCTACGGAGGAGGAATCAGAATGCGCCGGCGCTGCGGGCTTGCCCGGCGGGATGAAGCAAGGGAGCGGCGTGAGCGAAAATGCGCTCGCCCCACACGCGGCGTTCGCGCGGTTCGAGCCAGAACACTTTTTGATTTAGTCCGCTAAACGGTTTTTCATTCAGCAGCTCGATCAGGAGGTTGTGAATGCGCTCCTGAAAGTCGCGGTCTTCCGAGCGGAAGCCGTCGGGCAGGATGCCGCCCGCGAGCGGCGGCACGCCCACCAGCAAATCATAGGTTTCCATCCACCAGACGAGCCAGGATTCGAGCTGCGGCTGGCGCCCGAATTTATTTACCAGGTAACAATAATTATCCAGCACCGCGCGATCGCAGATTACGTTGGGCGCGCGGCGGGAAGCGTCGAGCTCCGCCGCAATTTGCGCGTGCAAAATCCAGAGCTGTCCCTCGAGCGTAGTGGCGGCATTGACGGGGAAGGGGGATTGCCGCGCCACTTCCGTCACCAATTCGACGTTGTGGTCCGCTTTTTTGAGCAGCGAGCAGCTTTCAAACACCAGCGTGGTTTTGCCGACGCCGTGGGTTCCGATGAGTGCGAGTTTCAAGTTGTTGGCCCGTGATGGAGTGCCGTCTGTATGTAACATAGTTTCGTCCGTGGTGGAACAGGATCAAAGTAACCGCTGGCCGGCCGCTTGTGTTCTTGGGAAACAAGCGCAACATGATTTGTGGTTTGTACGAAGGGGCGTGGTCGCATAGAATCGGCTCCGCCGCGCAGGTAACACAACCATTCGTGGCCGCGCTTTGCTTGGCGACTGTTTGCACAGGCAAGAGTGCCTGTGCCACTGAGCGGCCGTAGCAATGTTGGAAGCGGGGCGAGCCTAAAGGCTGCCCCTACAGTTTTTTGAAATTTTAAGGGGGAATCTTAGAAATGAAATTACGTCGAATTGTGTTTCTTCTTGCCATCGCGATGCTGGCCGCCGGTGGCGCGCTTTTCTTTACACATGCGCAACAGCCGGTTGCGCCGCCGAATCCGAACGCCGCGGTGGATCAAAAAATTATGGCGGAGATCAAGGACCACAACGAAATCATGTCCAATCTGGAATATCTCTCGGACATGATCGGGGCGCGACTGACCGGAACCGAGAAACTGACCAAGGCCAGCCGCTGGACCGAGGATCGATTTAAAAAGTATGGACTGGCGAATACGCATCTGGAGAAGTGGTCGATCGAGCATGGCTGGTATCGCGGCACGGCGCGCGCGCGGATCGTCAGCCCGGTGGAGCATTCCATCATCATCGCGTCGGCCGGATGGGCGCCGGGTACGCCAGGCACGGTGCGCGGCACGGTGATCTACGTGAAGGCGGAAAAGTCCGAAGAGTTGGAGCAATACAAGGGCAAGCTCAAGGGCGCGATCGTGATCACCGCCGAGCCGCGGAAACTCGCGCCGATCTATGAAGCGCCAACGAATCCTTTGCTGGTCCCGTTTCGCGAGCCGTACGTACTGCGCAATCCCAACGCCGCGAGCCAGCCGCGGCAGCCCGAGCCGAATCCCGCGTTCAATCGCGAGCGCTACCAATTTTTTAAAAGTGAAGGCGTCGCCGCGGTCTTGCAGGATTCCAATAAAGAAGACGCGCTTTTGAATATGACCGGCATCGGCGGACGCACCTACGACATCGGCGCACTGCCGGTTGCCTTTATCGCTTCGCCCAATTATCAGCAGATTTGGCGGCTGATGCAGCGCGGCCCGGTGCAGGTGGAAATCGAGATGACGAATACGTTCAGCGAGAAGCCCGTGGAAGTTTACAACACGGTGGCGGAAATACGCGGCAGCGAGAAGCCCGACGAAGTGGTGATCCTGGGCGCGCACCTGGATTCCTGGGACCTGGCCACCGGCACCACCGATAATGGAACCGGCTCGATGGTGGTGCTGGAAGCCGCGCGAGCGATGGAGAAGTTGGGATTGAGGCCGAAGCGCACCATTCGCTTCGTTCTTTTTTCGGGTGAAGAGCAGGGACTGAACGGCTCGCGCGCTTACGTGGCTGCGCACCGGGATGAATTGCCCAAAATTTCCGCTGCGCTGATCCACGACACCGGCACGGGAAAAGTTTTGAGCATCGGGATGATGGGGAACTACCAGGATCGCGAGATCATGGATCAAGTCCTCTCGCCACTTCATGAAATCGGATTGCTCGAGCCGAGCATGCGTTTGCTCGGTGGAAGCGACCATGCGTCGTTCAACGAAGCCGGCGTTCCGGGATTCTTCGGCATCCAGGATCCCGCGGATTATAACCGCACGCATCATTCGCAGTCCGATACGTTTGACCGCGCCCGGCCCGACGATTTGATGGAAGGCGCGCAAGTGCTGGCCGTGTGGGCTTACAACGTGGCTCAGTTGCCGGACCTGCTTCCGCGCGCGCCCGCGAAATAGGACGGAGGAGATGGGCGAGCGCGGATGGAGCGTTCGGCGAAAGGAGCAAATGTGCGGGCCGTGGTGCAACGCGTGAGCCGCGCGAGCGTCTCCGTCGAAGGGCGCGTTACGGGAAAAATTGAAGCCGGCGTTCTGATTCTGGTTGCCGTGGGGCGAGCTGATGACGCTGCGATCGCTGCCGCGTTCGCCGAAAAAATCGCACACTTGCGAATTTTTGAGGACGCGGAGGGCAAAATGAACCGCTCGCTGCTCGAAACCGGCGGCGCGGCGCTCGCCGTTTCCCAGTTCACGCTCTATGGAGACGTCCGGCGAGGCCGGCGGCCGGGCTTCGACCAGGCTGCTCCCCCCCGAAATCGCGAATCCCATCTATGAGGAATTTGTGCGGGCGTTGCGCGCGCTGGGCGTCCACGTGGAAACGGGAGTTTTCCAGGCGCACATGGCGGTTGAGCCGGTGAATGATGGTCCGGTGACGATTCTTCTGGATTCGGATAAACTGTTTTGAGTTGCGATTTCTTCGCGAGAAGAAGCAGAAGGCTTTCCGCAAGCCGCTCAAAGCGCGGCCAGGTTCGGTAGAGTTAACAGAAAAGCTTTACGGCCGAGGCGCAGAGTACGCCGAGACCCCTCTTCGATAATCGCCTCGGTGTGGTATAAAGCCCGCAGCTTGCAGGTAGGAGCCCTCGATGCGCATAGTTTTCCGGACGATGCCAGTGGTGTCCAATATTATCCCAGAGACGGTTTTCTTTTTTGTGCTGTTGAGCTGGTTCGCGTTCATGTTGGTTTTCTTCATTTGGAAGAAGCCGCCCAAGGCGGAGGAAACCAAGCGGGACAATGCCTCCTTCTGGGGAATTTTACTGCAAGCCTGCGGGTTCTTCGTCACCTGGTTTGTCGTGCGGCAATACTTCACGCCGATCGTGCGCATGCCGAAGGCGGTGGAATTCATCGTCGCTGTTCTGACCATCGCGCTGGCGGCCAGCTCGGTATGGATTTGCGCCACGGCGGCGCGGACGCTCGGTAAACAATGGACGTACGTGGCGCGCGTGGTGGAAGGGCACAAGCTGATCACCGAAGGCCCTTACCGCTGGGTGCGCAATCCGATTTATACCGGGATGCTGGGAATGATGCTGGCGACGAATCTGGCGGTGAGCCGCTGGTGGGCGGTGCCCATCGCGCTGGCGTTTTTCCTGACCGGCAATCAAATTCGCATTCGCAGCGAAGAAAAACTTCTGCGGGAAGCTTTCGGGGCCGAGTTCGAGGATTACGCCAGCCGCGTTCCGGCAATCGTGCCCCGCATTTTCTAAGCCTTCGAATTTCTAAGCACCGGTCATCCCGGACAGCGTGGCAATCAGTGACCACTCTTTTTGCCGCCCTATTTCAGAGAGATTCTTCGCTCCGCTCAGAATGACAGAGCCAGGGACATCTTTCGGCAGCCTGCTAGAGGATTGCTCTCCGCATTTACATCGTAATACGATATAATTGTACTTGCGATGAAGGCCCGCCCTTCCCATTCCGTGAAGTACCAGGCGCGCGCGGAATTTCGCTACCAGATTCGCCGCTTTTTGGATTTCAGCGCGCGCGAGGCTCGCGCGGCCGGACTTGAGCCGCAGCAGCACGAAGCCATGCTGGCGATTCGCGGCCTTCCGGAAGATTTGCGGCCGACGATTGGCGTGCTGGCGGAGCGTTTGCAGATTCAGCATCACAGCGCGGTGGAGCTTGCCGACCGGCTGGAAAAACACGGCCTGATCCGGCGTTACCGTTGCCAGGACGACCATCGCGAAGTGCTGCTATGCCTTGCACCTCGCGGCGAACGCGTGCTGCGGAAATTGTCGCATTCACATTCCCGGCATTTGCGCGACGAGGGATCCGCGCTTCTGCGCACGCTCCGGAAAGTGATCGACGGCGCCGTTCCCCGGGGATTACAGCGGAGGCCAGTTACCGGAAGCGCGAACAAACGCGGGCGGCCTGATCCTCAGCGGAAACGCGGCGCATCCTGCTAAGAGCCGAGTCATTTCAAATCATTGGGAGAAATTGAATTGGAAGCATCCGCCGCTCAATTTGCCTTGCCAGGACAATCACCGCCCCCCGCCGGATTTCGCATTGGATACGTTTCACTATTGGCGGCTATGCTGGGCGCGTTTGCGGGACTGATCGCTTACGCCTTGTATGATCTAATCGGCTTTTTCACCAATCTCGCCTACTACCACACTCTTTCCGTCAAATTTCGCAGTCCCGAGCACACCCAACTCGGATTATGGGTGATCTTAATCCCCGTCGTAGGCGGCCTGATCGTGGGGTTGATGGCGAAATACGGTTCGGAAAAAATTAAAGGGCACGGAATTCCGGAAGCGATGGAGGCAGTTCTGACCACACGCAGCCGCATCGAGGCAAAAGTCGCGATCCTGAAGCCGCTCTCCGCCGCGATTGCCATCGGGACGGGCGGGCCATTCGGAGCGGAAGGGCCCATCATCCAAACGGGCGGCGCGTTCGGCTCGTTGCTGGGCCAGCTTGTTTCGACCACGGCGGCCGAGCGAAAAGTTTTGCTCGCATGCGGCGCCGGGGCGGGCATGGCGGCAACCTTTAACACGCCGATCGCCGGTGTGATCCTGGCCATCGAGTTATTGCTGTTCGAATTTCGCGGGCGGTCGTTTATTCCCCTGGTGATTGCGAGCACGCTGGCGACGAGCGTGCATTTTCTCCTGCTTGGGCAGAAGTCCATGTTCTCGATGGGCAACGTGGATTTTGGAATTCCCAACGGGCTGGGGTATTACCTGATTCTCGGCGTGGTCTGCGGTTGCGCGGCGATTGGGTTCACAAAATTACTTTACTGGGTGGAAGATCAGTTCGAAAAGTTGCCCATCAACGAACTCTGGCATCCGGCCATCGGCGCGCTGGGGCTGGGAATCATCGGCTATTTTGTACCGCGAGTGCTCGGAGTGGGCTACGACACGATCTCCGACATTCTGAATAACAATCTTACTTTCCAACTGCTACTGCTGATTGCGGTGTTCAAAGCGCTGGCGCTGGTGATTTCATTGGGATCGGGGACATCGGGCGGCTTGCTGGCGCCCATGTTCATGTCGAGCGCGGCGCTGGGCGCTGCGTTTGCGATCTCGATCAACCGGATCGTTCCCGGCGCGCATCTTTCTCCCGGCGCCTTCGCGCTGGTGGCGATGGGAGCGGTATTCGGCGCGGCATCGCGCGCCACGTTTACGTTCATCGTTTTCGCGTTCGAAATCACGCGGGACTACAATTCGGTGCTGCCGCTGATGCTGGTATGCGTGATCGCGGACATGATCGCCATCCGCTATCTGCCCGGCTCGATCATGACGGAAAAATTGGCGCGGCGGGGCCTGGACGTTCATCAGGATTACGAAGCCGACGTTTTGAAGGTGGTGAAAGTGGGCGAAGTGATGACCACGGACCCCGCGACCGTTTCCGCGACCGCAACGGTGCGCGAGCTTGCGGATCGTTTTGCAAAAGGCGACGCCGGCCTGGGATTGCAACGCGGATTGCCGGTATTGGGAGGCGAGGGCGAATTGCTGGGGATTGTGACGCAAGGCGACCTGCTGCGCGCGCTGGAAGAGGACCCCTCCGGAGAAATGAGCGTGCTGGACGCGGGCACTCGTTCGCCGGTGACGGCTTATCCGAACGAGCGCTCGTTCGACGCTTTATTCCGGATGATGCAAAATAATATCGGCCGGCTACCCGTAGTGAGCCGGGAAAATCCGCGGAAGCTGGTGGGATATATGAACCGCTCGAGCGTGCTGAGCGCCTGGACGCGCCAATTTGAGGATGAAAACCTGCGCGAACACGGTTGGATCCGGCGCCTGATTCTCCGGAATTCACCCGGTTCCGTGAGCGTGGAAAAAACGGTGACGGGCCGGGTGGTGGCGCTGGGGCAAAATTTGCTGGAAGTGACGCAGCAAGATGGCGAAGAAACTTTGTCGAAACAATTCCGGCTGGATGAGAAGCCCGTGGGAATCCACGTGGGCGACCGCGTGAAGGTGTATTTCCGCGAAGATCCCGAGGGAAGCGTCGCTTTTCGAATTGAAGAACTACAACGCCACGCTTCCAACGCGAACAGGCGGTCTTTGATCTAGAGCCCTTCCGAGCCCCCTTGAGGCGGCTTGCGCGCGGTAGATGCAGGCTGGGCCGGGGCCGTGCTTCTCAATTGGCTGGCGGGAAGCTTTGGCCGGTCTGCTTGCGGCGCTCGAATCGCCGGGCGTATTCGATATTGAAGCGCCTGCAATTGGGATTGCGGCATTTGGCGGCCAACCAGAAAGCCCTGGCGCCCGCTTTTCCGCAATAAGGGCAATTGCATTCTTTACCGAAAAAACCGAGCAGCAGGCCGGTAAAAAAAATCATTCCATCGTCTCCGGAGAATTCCGATATCCCGCATACCCTTGGCAGTTTTCAGGAGTTAAAACCCCTGAGTTTTCAGCGCGTTCATGCCGGAGCTGAAGAGTCCGTGTGGCAACGCCGATTGGGGGCGGACTTGTAGCGCCGCCCTTAAGGGCGGCATCGTTAGAATCAAACGCATGCCCGCCTGAAGGCGGGCGCTACATGAAGCAAAACCGAGTTGCCACACGCATTCTGAAGCTCCGACCCCCTAAAATGCATGCAATTAATTTGTGCCTCAAGACATTAGAAACCACCGCCGCCACCGCCGCCGAAGCCGCCGCCGGAAAATCCGCCGCCACCGCTGAATCCAGAACCGCCGGAGCTGCGCGGCGCCGAGGCCATCGCGGCGCCGGCCTGATGCGACATCATTCCCAAATCATTCACGAAATAGATCGGGAGAAAACCCGCGCCGTAAGGGCCGCTATACCAGTTGGGGGCTTGCAGATAAATATTGGCGAAGGCGCGCACCCATTTCTTCTCGACGCCCAGCGCCATCGCGTAGGGCAAAAACTTCTCGAACATTTCCGGAGTCTTCACAATGCGCTGGAAGCGGTCTTCCTCGACGCGCGAGAGAAACGTTTCGAATCCCAGCACGCCTTCCAGCGCGCGCGCGCCTTCGCGGGTGCGCGCCGGCATGATGAAGCCGAAACCGGCGATGATGAGGCCGGTGAATATTCCGGAAACAATCCCGGTCAGGGGAGAAGTATTCAGCCAGCCGCTGAGGGCGCCGCCGCCCCAGGCGAGGATGCCCCCCACGGCAACGCCTCCGCCGAAATAGGCGCTGCGCACTTTGTCCGGGCGGTGGAGATAATATTTGGCGGACATCAACGAATCGAAAATGCGATCGCGAATCGTGGGCAGGTGCGTATAGAAATGGTTCTGCAATTCCGTGAGGGAGACGGAATCGCTGGCGCCGCCGTCGAATAACGCGAAGAGCAAGGTTTGCTCGTGCGCCTTCAGGCCGGCCCACTCGCCGGCGGGCTTCTTCAGATGGAATGTGTACTCGCGATGGTGAACCAGGCCGAGCATCTGATCCGTTTCGGTCTGCTCGATCAGCAGGTAGCCACGCACGGCGAGATCCACGATGGTCGCGGTGATATCGCGCATCGACGCTTCATTATCCACCAGCGTGCCCGCTTCGCCGGGCGAAAGGCCCTGCGGCGGCTCATATTGCACGGCGATGGGCCGCAACCGGGGATCGCGGCCTTGCGTATACCACAGCCAGAACATCAGAACGAAAATGAGGATGGGAATCGCAAGCAGCCAGTTGCTGCGCAAAAAGAGCCAGAGATGTTCCGTCCAGCCCGGCTCGTGGACGAAACCTTTATCCCAACCGATAACCGCCGTCAGGCCCTCGTGGAAATCCAAGCGGCGGCGCATGTGGATTTGTATGATGTTGCCCCGGACATCCACATCGGCATCCTGTTCCCGCGAACCGTAAGACCCGGTGAAGACGAGGGTGCGAACGCCGGTGACGCCTTCGGGCAAGACGATGCGGGCAGTGGCGTGCTCGATGGGAATGTCCCACTCGTTGCCGGTAATGTTCCAATAGAGTTCGTCGTGATCCTCAAAGAAGCGCAGGCCGTCTTCCACGCGATAGCGCAGAGTTACCGTGCGGGTGGCGTTCGCGGCGCCGGGCACATAGATTTTGAATTTCTTGTAGCCGCGATTGGTGCTCACTTCGTATTTCAGCGGGTTGGCGGAGTCGCCGGTGACGCTGAGGATTTCGAGGAAGAGCGTGTATCCGAAGCCGCGTTGGGTGGTGTATTCGACCGGGATGGTGCGGTAGAGGCCGTGCCATTCGCCGATGAACTTGGCCTGGATGATTTCGGTGACGATGCAGGTGGAATCCGGCTGCACTTCCACACTGACATCGAAATTCTGAATCCGGAGTTCGCGCCCGGCAGCGGACTGCGCCGCTATTAATAGCAGAACGGGAGCTAGGAGGAGCAGCGCGATCCGCGGGCGCCAGCGGTGAGAAGTAAGCATTTTCCTGTTCGGCGCTACTTCGCGGGCGCGGACGGAGTGAAACTGACTTTGGGAGTTTCGCGCTCGGCGGGCGCGTTGACTTCGAAGAACTCGCGGGGCTTGAAGCTGAACATCCCGGCGATCAGGTTCGAGGGGAACTGGGCGATTTTGGTATTCAGGTCGCGCACCACGGCGTTGTAATAGCGCCGGGCGTTCTGGATCGTCTCCTCGAGCTGGTTCAGCGTGCCCTGGAGCTGATTGAAGCTCTCGACCGCGCGCAACTGGGGATAGGCTTCGGCGAGCGCGAAAACCTGGCGCAAGGCTTGCGTCAACATGCCTTCGGCCTCCGCCTTGGCCGCGGGGCCCTGGGTGGTCATGGCGCGGTTGCGCGCTTCCACGACGCCTTCCAGCGTTCCGCTTTCGTGCGCGGCGTAGCCTTTCACCGTTTCGACCAGGTTGGGAATCAAGTCGTAGCGGCGCTTGAGTTGGACATCGATATCGGACCACGCGTTGTCGCACTGCACGCGCAGCTTTACCAAGCCGTTGTAAATTCCGATGACGATAACCGCGATCACCGCAATTACAATCAGTCCAATCATGCGCGCCTCCGCAGCCCTACCCGCGGGAGAAAATTGAAGTTCCCGTGGCTGAATTCCAGCCAAGCATACGGCGCATCCGCGCCGGTGTAAAGCGCCGCTCCGGTGAGCACCTGATGCCGAGCCTGACAGTGGTGAATATGCCTTGACCTGCTCTCCCCACCCGAAAAATGAGTCCAATTTTGAGCGAAATAACCAAAGGCAAAAACGCACGATAGAGGAGCGATCAGACTGCTCGGCCGAGCGATTATGCACTTGACACAGATTGTAGAATGAAGGGGTGACAGGCAGGCGAAAGACTAAGGTTTAGGCTTGTTCTTAGATTTCGGATTTATCTTTGCAGCGTCGACGGTCAAGTTTGATTCTTTGTCGAATTTCTGTAAGCCGATCTCTAGAATCGGAATGATTGCGGCTGGCCTTACATCATTTTCCGAGTCGCCAATGTTCATGGCTTTGAGGCCAAATTTTACTGAAATACCCCAAATCCCTTCTTTTAAGCCTTGTTGTTTTACAAGGGCCGCTGCAATTTCTTTAAAGGAAAACATGATCTGTGATGGTTCAGCCATTCAATTGTCCCCCGACATTCGCCATACCCAAGTCTGCACTAGTAGTCACAGTTCTTTCTAGTTTCGCAATGGATTTATTCTCAAACCTTGTTGTAGTTCGTTCCGTGAGATATTCATTCCAAACCCGAAATACATCGCGAGTCAGGGTCTCAAAGTGCCGTTCAAGACGTTGTGCAATTACGTTATAGAACTCCTCAGCTCCAACTCTCGCTGAGACTGCAGAAACAAGATATGTATTCAAGCTTGTTCGATTTCGTTCTGCCATCTTCACGGCTTGCCGATGAATGCTTCTTGGCATTCGTAGAAGTACATTGCCGCTAAATGTTAAACTGCTAGATGGCTCCGGTACCGTCTGACCTTTCTCAATCGTCGCTACGATCCACAGTTTTGCAGCTTCCTCTAGGCTCTCATAAGCCTCTTCGACAGACTGACCTTGAGCGTAGCAGCCAGGAAATTCAAGGATCTCGGCATGGTATCCGCCCTCTTCGACTGGAATAACTATTCTAGCGTATGGTTTTTGAAGGTAACTCTCTATGATGTAGTTCATTTTCCCGATGGTCCCCCTCATCGAGCATTTCAAAGAGTTTCTGAATATCCGATTCGAGATCGTCTAAAATCGAGCATCCCGTATATCCATTGCGATTCAGATTTGCCGGTATAATTATCACTCTGCTGTTTAAAATGAGTGTGGACTCATAGGCTAAATGCCCACCACCGCTCCCTTTCTTCCTCACACGACCCAGTTTTTTTGCCAGCGATTGAAGTTTCTCAGAGGTTATGTTATGCCTCGCTGCCCGCAGGGCATCAACTTCTTTCTGGAGCCTCTTTAACTTCCGCCTGTTTATAATACCACCCATGATATCACCTGTCAATTTGCACGATCTGCATTGTGCACGAAACAAGCAAATGGTATGTATCTATAGAGCGGAGCGGGCGGGAGTCGAACCCGCAAATCCTGTGACGGAATGGCGAATTATAAGTTCGCTGGGCTTGCCACCTGCCCAACCGCTCCACTATAAACTGCGTGATATTGCTCCGGAATTTGACAGCGTGCGGAATCTTGGATAGGATACGAAGAGTTTCCGCTCGCGGTCATGTCCGTGAGCAAGCAGCAGGCCCAACACTACATATAGTGGCTTGGGCCTACTGCAACTACTAGAGGGATTTTCGTCTGTTCTTCGCCTGTTTGTCAAGAAAATCACTAGCAATGGTTTGTAATTATGGAACAGATTTCCACAGGATTTCCACATGAAAAAAGGTAGGATTGTTGTTGAAAAAAAGAAGTTCGATGGCGTACTGAAGTCAATCTTGCGAAGCAAGCCCGTTACGCGAGAACAGATAAAAAGCAAGGGAAAGCACGGTCCTAAGACCCCGATACTTGCTCACCCGTGAGTTTTTTATAGGTTAGCGCCTTTCTCTTCAAGAGATTCTTAGTCGTGTCCGAGAATAGCTTCTCTTGCTTTTGTCTTCGATTAAAACGATAGGAAAATTCATCGCAATACCGAGGGAGATGCTTTTTCGAGACCTTCTGAAATGTCCCATAAAGACTGCGCTTGAAGAGTGACCATGCGTTTTCAATGTGATTGGTGTGAGTGTTCCCAATAGCATAGGCCCGAGTGTGATTGATGGTCAGATGCTTTCCGGCGAATTTGCTCTTGAGCGCGAATACATATATCGGGTGCTCGTCGGTGTAGATCGTCCCAACGTGCTCGCTGATATTGCGCTCTAATTCCGGCTTAAGTATTTGGGCTTTGGTGTCGGCTACAGGGACGATCTTGAGCCTACCGCCATTGCGTTCAACCATGCCCATGACAACGGCCTTGTCTTTGATTGAGCGGTGAAGTCCGCGCCGACGCCAACGTGCACCCAGATAAGGCTCGTCTGCCTCAACTTCGCCCGTCAATTGCACGTTTTCGTCAACCATTGCCTTGCGGATGCGGTGAGCCAAGTGCCAAGCCGTGCGGTAGCTCACTCCCAGGTGCCGCTGCAATTGGCAAGCAGAGACGCTTTTCTTCGCCTCACAAATCAGCGCAATAGCCAAAAACCACTTCTCTAGCGGCAAGTGCGAGTCATGGAAGATCGTCCCCGCTGTAGGGCTGAATTGGTGCTTGCACTCCTTTTCGAGGCACTGATAGATGCGTGTGCGCTTGTTCTTGCTCTTGGTCTCCCGCGTGATTCGAGAGACCTTCACAGAGCCACACGCGAGGCACGCCACACCATTGGGCCAGCGCATTTTTTCTAAATAGTCTAAGCACTTGTCGTTTGTGTTAAACGCTCGGTGAATGTCTATCAGTTTCATAGAGCCTCTCAATGGTTAAATACTACCAGAAAGGCTTTTCTGTGTCAAGTGCATAACCGCCCTCTTCCGCCATTTGTTTTCAATGGATTGCATCAATTTGTCTTCGATAGGGATTGGCGGTCAGCCAGGCGATTAGAAATGCGCGTTTTCATCCCGAATGCGCCCGCACGCCCGCGGTACTTTTCCAGGAGGC
>JBGPTK010000094.1:0-12441 GCA_041490605.1 Terriglobia bacterium
ACAAATTCGCGCCAAGCCGCTGGAACTTTTCCGCGAAGCGAAGCAGGCGGTGGACCTGACCCAGGCGCCCATCCTGGTTTCCGTTGGCCGCGGCATCAAGGGGCCGGAAAATATTCCGATGGCCGAAAAGCTGGCGCAATTGCTGGGCGGCGAAATTGCCGCGTCGCGCCCGATTTGCGATGAAGGATGGCTGCCCATGGAGCGACAGATCGGCAGCTCGGGGCAGACGGTGGCGCCCAAGCTCTATTTGGCGCTGGGGATCAGCGGCGCAATCCAACACGTCGTGGGCATGAAGGGCTCGCGCACCATCGTCGCCATCAACAAAGATGCCAACGCGCCGATCTTTGAAGTGGCCGATTACGGCGTGGTCGGCGATCTATTCGAGATCGTTCCCGCGCTCACCGAAGAACTCGAAAAAACGAAATCCAGCGAGTGATTTAAACCCTGACCTCTTAAACTGTCCGCTTCCGCGACGCCTGCTCCCAAAATCGAGCACTCGAAATCTTCGAGGCTGAATCATCCTTCTGTAAGCCCATGAAACATTGCTGATTACTTCCCCACAAGCTGGCATGCCAACTGCCTGCACAAGCCTGGATTTGTGCCCGGATGAATGCGGGAAAAGACGGGAGGCGCGCGATGGGGACGCTGTGGCAGGACTTGCGCTACGGAATCCGGATGCTGGCGAGAAATCCCGGGTTTACGGCAGTCGCAATCATCACCTTAGCGCTGGGCATTGGAGCCAACACTGCCATTTTCAGCGTGGTGAACGCGGTGGTTCTGCGGCCCCTGCCTTACGCGGATGCCGGCCAGTTGATTTCCCTGGAAGAAAATGGCCATCACGGCCACCAACTTTCCATCTCCTATCCGGACCTGCTGGATTGGCAGCGGCAGAACCAGGTTTTTCAGAACATTGCCGGCTTTCAATCGGCCAGCTTCAATCTGGCAGGCGAATACCAGCCGGAGCGGATTCCAGGAAGGAACGTCACGCCGAATTTTCTGGCCACGCTGGGCGCCAAACTGTATCTGGGCCGCGATTTTCTTCCGGAAGATGATCATCCCGGCGCGACTCCGGTCATCATCGTGAGCCACAATTTGTGGGAAAGAATTCTGGGCGCCGATCCGAATGCCGTGGGGAAGACTCTGCCATTGAATGGACGGACCTACATGATCGTAGGCGTGCTGCCGGCGTCATTCCGGTTTTATTTGTTGTCTGAAATTTATGCTCCGATCGGCCTCAACGCCAAAGAACTGGGCGTTCGCGGATCACACGCGGGAATCTACGGGATCGGACGGCTGAAACCGGGAATCATGGCGGAGCAAGCGCGGGCGCAGATGGAAACGATCGCGCTGCGGCTGCAACGGGAATATTCGAATACTAACTCGGGCACCGGCGTCACGCTCACGCCGCTCCGCGAAGATCTCACTGGCGAAGTTCGCCCGGTTGTCCTGATCCTCTTTGCCGCGGTGGGATTTCTTCTGTTGATCTGCTGCATGAATGTCGCCAACCTGCTGCTGGCGCGGGCCGCTTCGCGCGCCAGGGAAATTGCCATTCGCACGGCCATCGGCGCCACGCGCCTGCGCTTGCTCAGCCAATTGCTCACGGAAAGCGTGCTGCTGGGCGTGCTGGGAGGCGGATTGGGATTGCTGATGGGCGCCTGGGGAACATCGGCATTCGCCGCTTTGTTGCCTGCCGGTTTGCGCCGCGTGGCGGAGATCAGCATCGACGCCAAAGTCTTCGGGTTCACCCTGGCAATCTCGTTGTTGGCGGGGATGATCTTCGGCCTGGCTCCGGCGCTGCATTCTTTGCGGCTCGACCTGAACAGCGGACTTCGAGAAGGAGGCAAAACTTCAAGATTTTTCTCGGGGCACGAATTGTTCCGCAATCTTCTGGTGGTTTCGGAAATTGCATTGTCGCTTGTCCTGCTGACGGGCGCCGGCCTGATGATCCGCAGCTTTGCCGGCGCGGTGAACGTGAACCTCGGACTGAATCCCAAAAACGTCTTGACCATGCAAGTTTTTCTGCCGGATTCCAAGTATTCCGATGACGCGCAGGCACGGACTTTCTTCGATCAACTTGCGGAACGCTTGAAAGGGATTCCAGGCGTCGAAGCTTCGGGCTTCATCACGCCTTTGCCGCTCACCGGCGAAGGCTGGCAGGATGCGGTTCTGCCGGAAGGCCAGGCGCAACCGCCACCGGGCCAATTTCCCAGCTCCGATTTTCACACCATCAGCACCGGGTATTTTCAGGCGATGGGAATTCAGCTTCTGGGAGGGCGCGACTTCAGCTCCGCCGATGACCAGAATGCGCCGGCAGCCGCTATTATCAGCCAATCCATGGCGCGAAAGTATTGGCCGGAGGGAGATTCCATCGGCAAGCGATTTCAAAAAGGCGGCGGGCACGGGAAAATGACTATGCTGACGGTGGTGGGAATTGCCGCGGATACCAAGCAGTACGGGCCTGCCGCGAGAACGCTGACGGAATTTTATATTCCTTACCGGCAAAATCCGCTCCAACGTTTCGCGCTGGTCCTGCGAACGAAGTCCGACCCCCTGGCGATGCAGAGCGCGGTGCGCGAGCAGGTGCAAGCGCTCGATAAAAGCCAGCCGGTCTACGCCATTCAAACGATGGAGCAGATCGTGGACAATTCACTTTCCCCGCGGCGAACCAATACCCAGTTGCTGGCCGGCTTCGCGGCGCTCGCGCTGCTTTTGGCTGCCGTCGGAATTTACGGCGTGATGGCTTATTTCGTGACGCAGCGAACCAACGAGATTGGAGTCCGCGTGGCGCTCGGCGCGCAAAAACGCGACATCCTGAAATTAATCGTTGGCAAGGGAGCGGTTCTCACCTTGGCGGGCGCTGCTATCGGAGTGGCGGCCTCTTTCGGAGCGACGCGATTTCTGCAAGGCCTGCTTTTTGGCGTCAGCGCCACCGACCCGCTTACGTTTTTCGTCGTGCCGGTTCTGCTGTGCGGCGTGGCGCTCATGGCCTGCTACATCCCCGCACGGCGAGCCATGCGAGTGGATCCGATGGTGGCACTGCGTTACGAGTAATGCGCTACGAGGAAGATGATCAGGGGCGCTTGTTTGGATCAGCGGTAAAATAAAAGGCGGACAATGGAAACCCTGTGGCAGGATTTGCGCTACGGTTTGCGGATGCTGGCGAAAAACCCCGGCTTCACCGCGATCGCCGTGCTCACTTTGGGGCTTGGCATCGGCGCGAACACCGCCATCTTTTCCGTCATCAATACCGTTTTGCTGAGCCCGCTGCCTTACAAAGATTCCGGCCAATTGGCCGCAATCACCGCCACGGATCGCAAGACCCATACGACCGGCGTCTCCGTCTCGTATCCAAAATTCACTTTGCTAAACGATCAGACCCAGGCGCTGGAAAGCGTGGGCGCGTATTTTTCGCTCGGCGTCAATTTGACCGGGCGGGGCGAACCGGAGCAACTCACGGCGGCGCTGGTGAGCAAGGATTTCTTCCACGTGCTGGGAGTTTCGCCGGCACATGGGCGCAATTTTCTGCCGCAGGAAGATCAGCCGGGCGGCGGCGACGTCGCGATCATCACCGATAACTTTTGGCAAAGCCATTTCGGAGGCGATCCAAAATTGCTGGGGTCGCCGATTGAGCTCGACGGCAAGAGCGTCACAATTATCGGAATTTTGCCCGCCAGCTTCCAGTTTCCAATTCAACAACCGCCACCGGATATCTGGAAGCCGCGCGTCTTTGATCTGAATCTGCTGCGGCCGGACCAAATCCAACGCGGCGCCGGCTACCTCTACATCATCGGGCGGATGCAACCTGGCGTCACTGTGGCGCGCGCCCAGAGCGAACTGCAATCCATCGACAGGCGCTACCAGAAAGCGTTTCCCGGAAACGCCGATGGATTGAAGTACGACCTGGCCGCAACATCGCTGGAAAATAACCTGGTGGGCACGCTGCGCCCGTCCTTGTTCGTGCTCCTGGCTGCCGTTGGACTTGTGCTGCTGATCGCGTGCGCGAATGTGGCCAGCCTACTGATGGCGCGCGCCACTTCCCGCGAAAAAGAAATCGCAATACGCCGCGCACTGGGGGCATCGCGGGGCAGATTGATTCGCCAGTTACTCACCGAAAGCTTTTTGCTCTCTTTCGCCGGGGGCGGATTGGGGTTTCTCGTCACCGTTTGGGTGATGCCGCTGTTGCGGGCATTCAATCCCGGCACCGTTCCTCGACTGCAGGAAATCCACGTGGATGGAACCGTGCTGTTCTTTTCCCTGACCCTGTGCTTCTTCACGGGCCTCGCATTTGGCCTGGCGCCCTCGCTGCAATTTTCCTGGCGGGACATGCACGAGCGCTTGAAAGAAGGCGGCCGCGGCTCATCCGAAGGAGGCAAAGGCGGGCGGCTGCGCGAATTGCTGGTGATCGCTGAAATCGCCGTGGCCTTGATCCTGGTGACCGGAGCCGGCTTGCTGATTCAGAGCTTCGTGCGGATGATGCGCGTCAATCCAGGATTCGATTCGCAAAGCGTGATGACCTTTCCGATTGCGCTTCCCCCCAACCGGTATTCGCAGCCCGAGAAATCGGCGGAATTCTATCGCCAGCTCATCGAACGGATGCAATCGTTGCCGGGAGTTCAATCCGCGGGCGTAACCAGTTTTTTGCCGCTGGGCGCGGGGCTGCGCTATGTTTACTTCTGCCCTGAAAACCTTATTTGCCAGGGGATCGGCAGAGATCCGCTGATCGTTTATCGCCAGGCCAGTCCGGATTTCTTCCGGACCATGCACATTCCTTTGTTGCAGGGCCGGAAGTTTTCACCGCAGGATAGAATCGGGTCTTCGCCTGCCGTCATCATCAATCAGAGCACGGCCAACCAATATTTCCCCGGCCAGAATCCGATCGGAAAACACTTGCACATTTCCTCGGACCTGATCGAGCGCGAGATTATCGGAGTGGTTGGAGATCTAAAATTCAGCGCCCTTACCGCGCCCAATTTCCCGGAAATGTATCTTCCGCTCGAGCAGGTCCCGTGGCCGATAACGACTCTGGTGGTTCGCTCGAATTCGAATTCAAAGCCTCTGATTGCCGCGGTGCGGCAGAAGATTTCGGAAATCGACCCGGACCTGCCAATCGCCGGCATCCAGAGCATGAACGACATTGTCGCTTCGTCGGTTGCGCAGCCCAAATTGCTGACGCAGCTTGTGGGAGTGTTCGCGACGTTTGCCTTGCTGCTCGCGGCGATCGGCATCTACGGCGTGATGGCCTATTCCGTGGCCCGGCGCACGCAGGAGCTGGGGATTCGCGTGGCCCTGGGAGCGCAGCCGGCTGATATTCTGAGGATTGTTCTGGGGCAAGGAATGCGGCTGGTGCTGATTGGCCTGGGACTGGGCGTGGCCGTATCGCTCGGCCTCACGCGCTTGCTCTCCAGCCTGCTCTTCGGCGTCAGCACCACCGATCCGTGGACTTTCGGCGGCGTGGCGCTGGCGCTGGTTACCGTCGCGATGCTCGCTTCCTACATCCCGGCGCGGCGGGCCATGCGCGTCGATCCCATTGTCGCTTTGCGTTACGAGTAAGCGGCAGCCACCGCAGAAGTTTCCGGGTGTTCTGCTAGAATATCCTGGTGCCCATCGAGCGCGAGCGGCTTGACGCGGATGTTTTGATTGTCGGCGCAGGACCCGGCGGCTTGGCCTGCGCGCTGCGCCTGGCTCAATTGATCGAGCGGGACACGCAAGCCGGCCACACTCCTCCCCTTTCCACCGAGAATATTTATGTGCTGGAGAAAGCGCGCGAATTGGGCGCGCATCAACTTTCCGGCGCCATCATGGACCCGCGCGGCCTGCGCGAATTGATTCCCGGCTTCGAAAAATCCGCGCCGCTCGATACGCCCGTCACCGGCGATGACGCCCACTTTTTCACCGCCGGTGGCTCGTTCAAGCTGCCCATCACACCGCCGCCGCTGCGCAATCACGGGAATTACGTGGTGTCGCTAAGCAAATTGGTGAAGTGGCTCGGCGGACTCGTTGAGAAAACCGGCGTGAATGTGTTCACGCAGTTTGCCGGCGCGCGGCTGATCTATGAAGGCGACGGAATCGCGGGAGTCATCACGGAAGATAAAGGCGTCGACAAGAACGGCAAACCGAAAGACAACTTCACGCCCGGCTACGAACTCCGCGCCAAGGTGACGGTGCTCGCCGAAGGTCCGCGCGGTTCGCTCACCAAAGAAATGGTGAACCACCTGAAGCTCGATGGCTTGAATCCGCAAATTTACGGCCTCGGCATCAAGGAGCTCTGGGATGTGCAGCCCGGCCGCATCCCCACGGGATACGTCGCGCACACGCTGGGCTGGCCGCTGCCGACGGAAATTTACGGCGGAGGCTGGGTCTACGGCTTGAGCAATAATCGGGTTTCGCTGGGACTGGTGGTGGCCCTTGATTATCACGACCCGCTGTTCGATCCGCACGAAGCGTTTCAAAAATATAAGACTCACCCGTATGTGCGAAAAATTCTGGAAGGCGGGAAATTGGTCCGCTATGGCGCGAAAACACTTCCTTACGGCGGATGGTATTCGCAGCCGAGCAATTATGTTTCCGGCGGGCTGATCATCGGCGATTCAGCCAGCCTGCTGAATTCGCAGCGGCTGAAAGGAATTCACACGGCAATCAAGAGCGGCATGCTGGCCGCCGAAACGATTTATGAATCGCTGTCCGCGGGCGATACTTCCGCACAATCGCTGGCCGCTTATCCGCAGAAAATCGATTCGAGCTGGATCAAGGAAGAATTGTGGGAAGTGCGGAATTTCCATCAGGGCTTCCAGCACGGCCTGTGGCGCGGCCTGGTGAATTCCGGCTTTCAATTTGTGAGCGGCGGCCGCGGGCTGCACGATCCGATGCGCTCGAAGGCCGGCTACGAAGAATATCGCAAGCTGAATCGCGGCCCGGAACTGGTGGACCAGTCGAATCGTTTCAAGGGCGACGGCGTGCTCACGTTCGATCGCCTCACGGACGTCTATCATTCCGGCACGCGGCATGAAGAAGACCAGCCGTGCCATCTCGTGGTGCTCGAACCCAATATTTGCGTCGACCGCTGCACCAGCGAATTCGGAAATCCCTGCCAGTATTTCTGTCCCGCGGCTGTTTATGAAATGGTGATGGAGAAAGGCGCGCCGCGCTTGAAGATCAACGCCTCCAATTGCGTTCATTGCAAAACGTGCGACATTGCCGATCCCTACCAGGTGATCAACTGGGTGGTTCCCGAAGGTGGCGGCGGCCCCAACTACGAAGGAATGTAATTCTCCGAGAACCGCTCAAATATTTGTCCATTCATTTTAAATTGCGCGATGGCCGGGATAGTTAATGATTGCGAGTTGAACTCGCGATTTCTCGCCGCGCTCGAAATGACACTAAAAATCGAGATCGACCCCAGGGTGTCGCGAGACATTGCCGATTTAAATTGAGCTAATCTACCCGCGCCCGAACAGACGCCGGAAAAATCCTCGAATTCTGCCCGGCTTCTTTCCCGCGGGTTTCCCGGAAGAATTTTGCGTGCTGGACTTGACGTCTTTCAGCGCTGCATTCGGCTGGACAACCGCGGGCGCCGGCTCGACGCGGCCATGAAATTCCCAGTCCGGCTCCACGCGCGCTTCGCGAACCAGCACAATCGCTTCGGGGCTCGGATCGGGCGGCGGCGACGGATGGGAATAATCGAAAGTCAGCGGTGGCATCATTACCTTCCACACCGGCTCCTCGGTGGCGGGCTGAGATTGTTCCGGTTTTCTCGGAGCCAGCGGCGTTTCGTTTAGATGCGCAGGCACGCTCACTTCAGTTTCGGTTCGCGGCGCGGAATTTGGGGCAGGAGCCGGCGCCGCTGGTTTCTCAGGTGGAATTTCGTTTGCCATGGGCACGTCCGGCGGCGGCGTGTTCGATGGCCTGGGGATAACCGCCGTCACCGCGGCCGGGGAAGCGGCCCGCGCCTGCAGAATTCCGCATTCGCAAACGCCGCGCACGCTCGGCGCGGGCTGCATCTGGCCCGGCGCCAAATAAACTTCCTTCGGTTGCGGAATGATCAACGATTCCCCTGAAAGTTGATTCTGCAGCCGCACGCCGCCCTGCATGGCGCGCACGCAGACTGAGCCGTTTGTGTCGAGGCCAAGCACGGCCTCCCGCGGGCCTTCGCCAATCGCCAGCGGCATGGCAACGATCAGGGGCGTATACACGGAGATCGGTGTTCCGGCATCCAGGCGAAAATGCACGCGGCCAAAATTGACCGCCAAAGTAAATGCGCCACTGGCTTCGAGCAGCGTCAATTCAGCCGGCCCGCACACGCCCACCTCCGCGCCGCCTGCCAGCACAATCCGCCCCTGTCCCGAATGGACGATGATTTTGCTGCCGCTGGCCAGATAAATGCTGTGCGAATTTTCGGGTGAGGCAATGCCGGCCGAGTTTTCCACGGAAACATCGTCGCCCGTAAGCACTCCCGCCACCCCTGGTGGGAGCTGCGCCTGCGCGATACACGGGAGGAACAATCCGAGTAGAAGCCCGAGCGCAAGTTTCCGCAGCGCGGCGCACCTGGCAGGATCGAAGCCGATTTGGATTTGGCTAAACATCGAAGATGCGATACGAGTTCTCCTATACTATACGCCTGTGACAGCACCGGTAAAATCCGCTCCCGAGCGCTCCGAAGAAAATATCCACGTGCATTTTGACGTGCGCCCGCCCGAGCTTTCGCGATGGCGGCGCATGCAGATCCCGCTGATTGCCTGGGCGGTTTACTGGACGATGCGCGCGATTGGACCGGCGATTCGTTTCGAGGTGCTGGGCTGGCCGAACATGCAGGGCGTCTACGATGGCGGAAAGCGGGTGATCGCCACCTTCTGGCACCGCTCCATCTTCAGCGCCACCTGGTGGTGGCGCGACACCGGAATCGTGGTGATGAATACGACGAATTTCGACGGCCAATGGACGCGCCGGGTGATCGAGCGGCTCGGTTTTCGCACCGCGCAGGGAAGTTCAACGCGCGGGGGACTGCGGGCGCTGGCGGTGATGGCGCAACATCTTCATAACGGCTCGGACGTCGCCTTCACTATCGATGGCCCGCGCGGGCCGCGCAACATTGCCAAGCCGGGACCGGTGATTCTGGCGCGGCGGACGAGCCAGCCGATTATGGCGTTCCACGTTGGGCTCGAGCGGGCCCACACTTTCGAAAAATCCTGGGATCTTTTTCAG
The DNA here is from genome assembly GCA_041490605.1 of Terriglobia bacterium. GTDB lineage: Bacteria > Acidobacteriota > Terriglobia > Acidiferrales > UBA7541 > JBGPTK01. The sequence goes on from JBGPTK010000094.1 coordinate 9,199, forward strand.
GTGCCGCATTTATTTTCCCGCGCGGTGATTGTGTTCGCGCCGCCGGTCTACGTTCCGCCGGACGCGGACCGGGAACTGCTGCACCAGAAACATGCGGAGATGCAAGCGGCGCTCGATCGAGTGCGTGATATCGCGGAAAATTGGTTTCGTTCGAGCGAGCCGGAACGGCAACGCCTCCGCGATGAATTCGGTTCACTTAACGTGAATAACCATCCGGGGGCCAAAGCGGGGCGGTAGCTGCGATGTAGACACTATGCGGTGGTTGTAGAGGTTGGCTCTGGATTCCTCGTCGTCCCGATCCCGCATGCGGGATCGGGACTCCTCGGAATGACACCGCCTCGGCTACGTCGAGCACTGCGGGAGCACAGCGCTAAAATTTAGAAGTCATTCCGAGAAGGTCCGGCAGCCCTTGCCGGGCCGACGAGGAATCCAGAGTTGCGGCTCAAGTTCTAGAAGATTTCTCGCACGATCAAATCACGGGAGTGAAACTTTTCACTTCACAACCCACCAAACAAGTCTCAAACTTACCGCTCGCCCAGCGCTACTTTCACATCCATTTTCTGCTTCCCGCGATAAATTGTCAGCGCAACCACATCCCCGGGCCGCTCGCGATTCAACAGCAAATTCAAATCCTGCTGATTCTGAATTTCCTTTCCGTTCATCGCCACCAGCACGTCGCCGCCGATTCGCAGCTCCTGCATTCCAGCCACAACCGTGCGATTGCCGCCGCGAATTCCCGCCTGATCGGCCGGGCCGCCTGGAATCGCGCGCTCCACCAACAATCCCTGCGAAGCCGGAAGGCCCAGGGCCTCCGCAAGTCCCGGCCAGATGGATCGCCCCTCGATGCCCAGCGACGCCTGGCGAACATGGCCGGTGGTCAGAAGATCTTCCGCCACTCGCTTGGCGGTGTTGATCGGAATGGCGAAGCCGATTCCCGCGGTGGCTCCGCTGGGAGAATAAATCGCGGTATTCATCCCGATCACTTCGCCACGGGAATTGAGCAGCGGCCCGCCCGAATTACCGTGGTTGATCGCCGCGTCGGTCTGGATGGCTTCGTCGATGAATGTGTTGGGCCCGAGCTGCACGGTGCGGCCCAGCGCGCTCACTACGCCGGTGGTCAACGTGCTCTGCAAACCGAAAGGATTGCCGATGGCCAGCACGCGCTGTCCGACCTCCAGCGCGCGAGAATCGCTCATCGGCAGCATCGCGAGTTTCCGGCCTTTGGCATCGATCTGCAACAAGGCGACATCGTTTCGCGGATCGACGCCGATCAATTTGGCGGGATAGCGGCTCTGGTCGCCGAGCGTCACCTCGATATTCTGCGCGCCCTGCACCACGTGGTAATTCGTCAGGATGTGGCCGTCCTTGTCGATCACGAATCCCGATCCCGCGCCTTCCACCGGCACCGGGTTCAGGAAAAAATCATATTCCACCGTCCGTGTGACCACGTTCGCCACCGCCGGCGCCGCCTGCTTGTAAATCCGCACATTCTCCGCTTCCACTCCCGTGAAGCCGCCTTCGCTGGGCAGCGCGGTATCGCGCAGCGCCTCGACCGCCGATGGCCGATGAGCGCCCCACTGGCCCCCCGCCCAATAGGCCGCGAGTCCGATAATCAATCCCACGGATGCCAGGCGAATGAATCTTCGAAGATGAGTTTCCTGCTTCATGCGAATCACCTTTGGGAACCGGAAAATCGCAGCGTTCGGCGGAATCGTTCCTTCGCCAACTGTCCGCTTATTCTCTTGATACGCTTTGCGAAGGGAAAGATTTCCTCTCGAGCTCTACGCGGCGGCCAGATTCTGAAGCCTGGCCATGAGTTCGTCGACCTGCCGTTTGGTCTCCGCCAGCGTGCGGGAACAATCGATCAGGTCCGTCGCGCGGCGCTTCTTTTCTTCCATGGGCATTTGCGCGGAAATGCGGCGCCCAGCTTCCGCGGCGTCCATGCCGCGCGCCAACAGCCGTTTGCGCTGCTGCTCGGGACGGCACCAGCAGACCACCAACCGATCGAGATGCTGGTCATATCCGGCTTCGATCAGCAGCGCCGCTTCCACCACGGCTACCGCCGGCGATTGTTTACCCGCGGTTTTCGCGAACCACTCCTCGGTGGCTTCCAGGACTCGCGGATGGACGATCTGATTGAGCCGGTCCAGCTTGGCGCGATCCGCGAACACAATTTCGGCCAGCTTGGCGCGATTTACTTTACCGTCGCCGTTCAATACGCCCGAGCCAAACTCCTTGACGATCTCCGAGTAAGCCGGCTTGCCGGGCTCGATCAAATCGTGCGCCAGGGAATCCGCGTCGAGCACCGCGCAGCCTTGCTTGCGCATCATCACGCCCACCGTGGATTTTCCGCAGGCAATTCCGCCGGTTAGCCCCACGCGCAACATCAGCGGTTGGCAGCCGCGGGCTCTGGGACGTTGCGGCCCCGGCGCAGGCGCGCAGCCTTCACGGTATTGCTCATCAGCAGGGCAATCGTCAGCGGGCCAACTCCGCCGGGAACCGGCGTCAGCGCTCCGGCCACATTCACAACGTCAGGATGCACGTCGCCCACCAGCACGTTGCCCTTGGCGCGGAACGAAGCGATTTTCTCGGGGAAATTCGCGAAGATTTTTTCCGCCTGGGCGGCATCGGTGATTACATTTTGACCCACGTCGATCACCGTGGCGCCCGGCTGGATGTATTCCGCCGTCACCATCGCGGCGCGCCCCATGGCCACGACAACGAGTTCGGCGCGGCGAACCACTTCCGGCAGGTTGCGCGTTTTGGAATGGCAAACGGTCACCGTGGCATTGGCGTGCATCAGGAGCAACGCCATCGGTTTTCCAACGATGTCGCTGCGGCCCATCACCACCGCGTTCGCGCCTTCCAGGGGAATGTTGCTGCGCCGCAGAATTTCCATCACTCCGGCCGGAGTGCACGCTACCAGGTTGGGTCGTCCCGCCACCAGCTTGCCCACATTGATCGGATGGAAGCCGTCCACGTCTTTTTCGGGACTCACCGCATCCAGAATTTTTTTCGCGTCAATCTGCGGCGGCAGCGGCATTTGCACCAGGATGCCGTCTACGTCATCGCGGCGGTTCAAATCGTCCACCAGGGCGAGCAATTCTTCCGTGGTCATCGAAGCGGGGGGCGTGAGGTGAAAACTGGCCAGGCCCAGTTTTTCGCATGCGGCGATTTTGCTGTTCACGTAGAGCTTGGAAGCGGGATTTTCGCCCACGCGCACGGCGGCGAGACCCGGACGGA
>JBGPTK010000095.1:0-12287 GCA_041490605.1 Terriglobia bacterium
GGGTCGTCGCGGCGATCAGAGTCAAGGTGGGTGCTTCGCCGGCGCCATTGGAGATTTGGAAGATGCCATTCCAAGATCCAATCGCACCGTCCGTGTTGATCGGAGTCATCGCGCCGTATTGAGTAGTGACATTGCCGGGCACTTTGGCTACCTCGACGGGATCGAGTGGCGCTTTGCTGATGGCAAAGTCCGCCGGTACAAGAGCGGCAATCTGGTTGACCATATACTGCCTCGCCACATTGGCCCCAGAATCGGCCGCATAGAACGCGCCGCGATAATTCCGGTAGTAGCCATTGATCATTGCATCGGAGTTTACCGAGAACACCATGGCCAGGCTGAGCGCCGCCAGCAAGGAGAGCAGCAACAGCGTGATCACCAGCACAACGCCCCGTTCGCCTGAGGCCCGAGGGTCCCGGCTGGGCGGCTGGTCGGAATCTGGAAGCACTCGTAAAGTTGGGGCATGGTTCATGGTTCACCTCAATCGTTCATGGTCAGATTGCGCGGATTCACGGCGATCGATATCCCCTGGATTTCATAAGGACCCTGATCGAATTTGTTTCGGAACCCGTAATTCCTGTCGTTATTGGGCGGTGTGCGGCCGATCAGGGTAATACCGATCGAACGCACAAGCGTGTAGTTATAGTTGTAGTCGGACGCATCGTAGTCATAAGCAGAGCTGTCCTGCGTACCGTTCACAACGGTAGCGCCCACTTTGAATCCGACGATTTGCTCGGCAACCACCGAAGTGGCTCCCGACTGCTGGCGCACTAGCTTGGGATTCGCCAGGTCGCTGACGTCCACGGAATACTGGATGGCGCCCCCGGTCAAATTCAGAACCCAATCGTTAGTGGTGAAGCTCGAAGAGAGCTTGTCGTTCCCGCTGTTGATGCCGTGGGTCGAAATCCCCAAGGGGTCGTGCGCGGCCGTGTTGGTGCCATCACTGGCGGTCGCGTTATAGGACATCTGGACGTTGCTGCCGAGTGCGATGGCGTTCGCCGTCAGTACCACCGAGGTCATCTGCGTGCCGTTTTGCGAAAGCAAGAGCAATTGATCGCCATTGTGAAAATATCCCTTGTCCGTGGAAGCACCGCTGCCATCCGGAGTCAGGGTCAGTGATCCGGTGGTCGTATTCACCGCGGCGGAGGGATGGAAGGGTGGAATAGCGGAATTTACGGCGATTATATTAAGCTGATCGAAACAAAGTGCGCCATAGCTGAACGTGGCGGGATCGTTGCACGTTTGGCCGGCCGCCGGAGCGCTATTGGAGATCGTGACGCCAATCGGAAAGCCGGGCACATTGAGGTCCTGGATTTCTCCGGCGCCCGCGTTCGCCAGGTCCAGCTCGAATTGTGTCGCCGCGTTCCGCAGGCTCAAATTCAGCCGGCCCAAGTTTTGCTGCGACTGGTAGAGCGGCATATCCTGGCTCACCAGGGCAAACGCCGCGCCACCCACAACCAGGAACACACTCATCGCAACCAGCAGCTCTATGAATGTGAACCCGCGCTGCCCTCGGCCGGGCGAGGGACGAAGGCACCGAGCTTGCAGACTACAGGGAACAAGTTTCATGGTCGCACCAGGCTCATTTGAAATGTAACCGGCGGTCTCACCGCTGGATCTTGGGACAGCACCAGCACCGTGATTCTGCGAACGCCGGTCAAGGTCGTGCCGTTCACTTTTGGGTCCTGCTCGATTTTCCAGCGCCGCTTGAAGCTGAGCGTGCCTGGCTGGTTCGCGCTGGAGGCCGTCACCGGTTTGCCGCCGCCGGGAGAAAAGCTCGTCGTCGTAAAATTCACTGATCCATCAGCAGCCAGCCCGCTGACGATCTCCGAATACGTCCCCTGGTCGGGTCCGAGCGAAACTTGGTCGTAATAGACCACGTTATCGGTGACCGCGCCCACGGTCAGGCTCACCGGCCCGGCATCCGCTGCCAGATTTCCGGCTGTCGCATTGCCGGCGGCAATGGCGACGTGGGGATCGTTCTTGTTCCACCGATCCAGGTCTTCGAGCTTTTCCGATGCGAGCATCGAGGCTAGGCTTAGATATTTCGATTCCGTCGTCATGGAAAGTGTGTTCGTAATCAGCATAGCCAGCGCCACCAGGCCAACCGTCATCACCACGATCGCGATGGTCGCTTCAATAAGTGAAAATCCCTGCTCTAGGAACCGCTTTGGGTTTGCGTGTGTCATTAGTAGCTCGTAAGCGTGTAGTTGGTAACCGAGACTGAGCCTAAGTTGGAAATGGTGATCTGTTTTCCCATGTTCTTATAGGTCAGGTTGAAAGTCATTGCTCCTGCTGTTGCCGACACCGTTCCTCCGGGACTGAATTGCAGCGTCGTCGCCGCGCTTATCACCATCTCCGGAGAAGAGGTTATCGGTATCACGGAGCCGACGTTGCTGAACGCGACGGCCGGTGGCACCATGCTGGAGACCTGATACGAGTTCTTGGCCGCATCGAACGCGATCTTGAATTTGTAGCCGTTCATAATGGCTTGGTAGCGCGTAGCAGAAATCGCGTTGGCCACTGCAACGCCCGCCGCGTCCATCTTGAAGGAATCGACCGCGTGCGTCGTCATCGGCACGGCAAAGGCAGCCATGACGAGGATGATCAGTACTGCGATCAAGAGTTCGACCAAACTGAATCCTTGATTCACTTTCCGAAGCGGCGTGCTACCGGCCCGAATTGGAGTGTCTGAGTTCATCTTGTGCTCATTCCGTTTGAAGAGTCTGCGGAGGACCTCGTATCCTGCGATCCTTCCTGGATACTAGAATAGGCATTTCGAATGCCGGAGTCGGCCAAGTAGATATGTCCTTTATTTAGTTTGGATTACAGGCTCTTGAAGGTGGCGTGGCTTGTATGTGTAACCGGGGGCTGGGGCAGAAATGTTACCGATAGGCACTGCGCAGACTGGACCATTTGGGGGGGTCTGGACGGCAGTCATGCCGTCAAATCGCCGGATCTTGTTGATTCGACGGTAGTCAGCTTCCGGCGTCGCGGCTTCGCTTGCATTCCGTGGAACCGGGGGAGGTAATTCAATCACTCTTCGAACTTGTGGTGACTTTTTCGAGTTCGCGTAGCGTACGATTCAGTTCATCGACGAGAGGACCCGGCGTTGTCTCAACCAGTATTTGAGCAACTTTCCGATAATATTCCAGCGTCTTATCCTTGCTCCGCTTGAATCGTTTCCACACTTCGTCGCGGATTTGGCGGTAGTCGATCAGAATCGATCGGGCATTGTGTAATTTGTCCGCGGCGACTATAAGCCGCGCTTCCGGTGATGCGGAGCGCAATCGTTCAATGAATTGCGCCTTCCGTCCTTCCCACGGTGGCTTGGGCGATTCGAATGAATCCGTGCATTCCTCCACAATTTTTGCGACGCGCTCGCCGAATTTTCTGCGGATTGCGTCGAACGTGATTTTTCCACCTTGGTCTTCTACTGCGTCATGGAGCAGCGCTGCGATTGCGGCGTCTTCACCGGCGCCGTTTTCGAGCACCAGAGCGGCCACCGCCAGAAGGTGCGCGATGTACGGCACCTTTGTTTCTTTCCTGGTCTGGCCTGCATGCAGGCAAGCCGCGTAGACCATCGCTTTGCGAAATCGCGGGCCCAGCCGCGCCCCCTGCGAGTCCATTTCGTCTGTTCTTTCCATATCCCCCCCTATCGCACTGCACTACTGTGCGGCCACCTCGGATCACTTCCGCTTGGCTTCCTCGAGCTTCGACAGATGCACTTGACCCAGTTTTCGCTCTCCGCCGTTCCAGATTTCTGTTTGCACGATCTCCGGCGGCAGCAGGGTGAAGTCAGCGTTCGAGACGGGGCCGATGAAACTGTCGAGACTGCGAATCTCGTTTCGTTTCCGGTCGTAAAAGAATGTGGCGAAGTGCCACGCCCGGGGCCTGCCTTCGCTGGACAGGCTGAAAACAAAAAACTGGGAATCCGGCGTCCATCCGGCCTTCACGACGGCATGTTTCTGCACCGCGTCGGGGAATTCGCCGTTCGAAGCGCCGAAAAACTTTCGTTTCTTGTTGGGCTGGATTTCGACCCGAGATTCGGCAGCTTCCGCCATTCCTTCGAAGAAGGTGGAAGTAATCGTGATGCGCAGGACTAGGTCGGGCGAAACATACTTTTCCTGTTTTTTTGAGGTATCGCTGGCCGCAAGGAAAACAAGAATTGCCAGCGGCAGAAGGAACATTCGCGTCACAGCATGTGATCGAGCTTTCATTGAGAGCCGGTAAAAAGAATTGGTAGCGCTAGCGGGAATCGAACCCGCATTTCGGCCTTGAAAGGGCCGCGTGCTAACCGTTGCACCATAGCGCCATCGTGAGGATCAAATGAAACGGCTCCAGGAATTATAAGGGATTCCGGCGAAATCACCAACGAAGGCTAGAGCATTGCCCGCAGCTGGGCCACTTCGCTGCGCCAGGCACATGGAGAGGCGAAAAGCGGAGGGGGTTCGAGCGCTGCTGACATGTAAAGCACGTTTTCTGGGGAGTCTACTCAAACTAGCGATCCCTCGCCGCCCTCGGGATCACCGAGATGGGAGAGCGCAAGCTGGGCATACCTTTCGTCCATGGGGAGGCAGCTAAAGCATTCTGGCTGGGCGTTAGCTGGAAGAGCGGTAAACGATTATGAATATGCGCTTGAACGGGAATAGGACGCGGCCGTCGGGGCGGGGCAAGTAGAGAGGCCGGAGGCCCTCCAAGTATTCGGCAAGGAAGCGTTCGCGGTCCAGTTCCGATTGCAGAAGGCCAAGGTAAGGCCGGAGCGCCGTGCCTTTGAAAAATTCGACGATCGCTTCCAGGTTCGGCATCACCTGAAGATAATCGGTTTCCCAAATATCGAGGTGGGAGGCGAGCGGCGCGAAAACGTCGTAATAATATGCAAATTCTTCGGTGCGCCACTCCTTTGCTCCGTTTGGAAACGAGCGTTGCCAGGCAGCCGAACGGGCCATGTCGCGCATAAGCCGATGAACCGGGTCTCCGTAATTGGCGGGCATCTGTGCGGCGAGTGCGCCGCCCGGCGCGACGTGCTTGAAAATTTGCGGGAAGGCTGTCGCATGATCCGCGACCCACTGGAATGCCGCGTTCGAGAAGACCACATCGTACACTTCTGAACCCGTTGCGCCGGCGGCCCAGCTTTCGAAACCGCCGGTGATCCACTTGACCTGCGGCAACAACTGACGGGCGGCGGCAATCATGTCCGGCGAGCTGTCGAGGCCGGTGATTTCAGCGTGAAGCCAGCGGCCGGCAACAACCCTGGAGCTATTGCCGGGGCCGCAGCCTAAGTCAATGACGCGGCGCGGCTGCTTGACCAAAACGCGATTCACGAGATCCTGGCAAGGGCGCGTTCGCTCTTCGTCGAATTTTAGATATTGTTTCGGGTTCCAGGCGCGCATGGTCTAAGGATGAAAATAATCAGTGGCTGTCCTGATATTCTTCGTGCCAGGCCATTTGAATCGATTCGAGTTTACCTTCGCTGGAGAGTTTGGGGTCGCCGGAGAAGCCTGGGAGTTCCGTCACCCACTTGTGCAGATCGGTGAAGCGGACGGTGAGCGGGTCAGTATCTGGAAATTTCTCCGCGAGGCGGATGCCGATTTCTTCTGCGTTGTCCCAATCGAATGCTTCGGGCATTGCGTCTCCTCGCAAGGCGAGTTCCGGATATTTTCTAGTGGTCGGCTTCCTTGGCGAAATTACGATTCCATGCAGGAATTTCGACAACGAGGTCCGTTGAACCATCGGGAATGCACTGGCATCCCAGGCGCGATTTTGCGGTGACGCCGGCAGCCTCGTCGAGTTGATCCAGCTCGGGATCGGACGGCTCGTTGCAAGACTCAAGCCCTTGATGGACGATCACGTGGCACGTGGAGCAGGCAACCACGCCGCCGCAGGCGTGATCCAGCGGGATATGATTGCCCTGGGCGATGTCGAGGATGCTGCCGGGAAGGCCGTCGTGGCCCATGGGAAATTTTTCCGGGTCGACCTCGACTGTCTTGCCTTCCTTCAGGAAGGTGACCTTGAATTTCTTGGTCGCGGGCGTGTATTTAACTTCTTCGATGTACGGATTTTTGCCGCCCATATTTTTGCTCCTCTAGCTGCTCGCGCGAGAGGGCGGGTTAAAACCCGCCCCTACAAAAGCAACAGCGTTACGAACTCTAGACGTCTTCTACGCGCTTGCCTTCCAGGGCCGTGTGCAGCGCGCTGTTCATCACCACTTCGGCCAGGTGCATCGTAGCCTCGTTCAATTCGTCGATGCGCGCGCGGACCAGCTTGTAATCCGCGCCGGCCATCGCGACGCGCAGATTCGCGATCGCCTGATCGATCGAGCGCCGTTCGCCGGCTGAGATCGGGACATCGGCTTGCTCCGCTAATGTCTTCACCGTGGCGTGAAGCATTGTTTCCCCTTCATTGCGAGCTTCGATCAACTGGCGCTCGGCGAAATCCTGCTCGGCATATTCAATGGATTCCTCCAGCATGCGCTCGACTTCCGTGTCATTCAGGCCGTAGCTCGGCTGCACTTCAATGGAGCGCTCCTCGTTTGTGCGCAAGTCGCGCGCGGCCACTTGCAAAATGCCGTTCGCATCGATCAGGAATTTTACTTCCAGGCGAGCGAGTCCCGCCGGGCCGGGCGGAACTTTCAATTGGAACTTGGCGAGCGAGCGGCAATCCTTCGCCAATTCGCGTTCGCCCTGCAGAACGTGAAGATCGATTCCGGTCTGGTTCTCGACGCCGGTGGTGAAAAGCTCGGAAGCGCTCGCGGGAATTGTGGAGTTCCGCGGGATGATTTTTGCCACCACGCCGCCCATGGTTTCGATGCCCAGCGAGAGCGGCGTTACGTCAAGCAGCAGCATATTCTTGACGCCGGATTCGAGAATGCCGGCTTGCACCGCGGCGCCGAGCGCCACCACTTCATCGGGATTCAGCTCGCAATGCGGCGCGCGGCCAAAGTGTTCGCCCACAGTCTGGCGCACCAGCGGAATACGCGTCGAGCCGCCCACCATCACCACCTCATCCATTTCGGATGGCTGGAGCTTTGCGTCGGCCAGCGCCATTTTCACCGGCGCCATGGTTCGCGCGACGATCGGGCGAATCAGATCGTTGAATTCCGCGCGGCCGATTTCGCGCGCGTACCGGGCGCCCCCGGGCAGCGCGAATTCAACCGTAACGCTTTCCGCGGCGGAGAGATCCTGCTTCGCGCGAATCAGCGCTTTCCGCAATTCTTGCAACTCTTCGGATTGCTGGCCGAGGCTGACACCGTATTTTTCGCGGATTTCGGCGCGGGCAAGAGCCATTAGCGCATTGTCAATGTCGTCGCCGCCGAGGTGCGTATCCCCGTTCGTCGAAAGAACCTGGTAAATATCCCCCTCGGTCGTGGAGACCAGTTTCAGAATCGAAATGTCGAATGTGCCGCCGCCGAAATCGTAGACGGCCACTTTCCCGCGGCGCTGCTTGTGCAATCCATAGGCCAGAGCGGCCGCGGTAGGCTCGTTCACCAGGCGCAGAACTTCGAGACCGGCCAGGCGGCCGGCGTCTTTCGTTGCCTGGCGCTGGGCGTCGTTGAAGTAGGCGGGCACGGTGATCACGGCGCGGTCGACCGAATCCTTGAACAATTCCTCGGCCCAACCTTTCAGCTCGCGCAAGATGAAGGCGGATATTTCCGGCGGGGTGAAGCGCTTTTCACCCAAGCGCACACGAATCACGTTGCCACTTTCGGAATCGATGCGAAACGGAAAGAGCTTCAGCTCATCCTGCACATCGTCGACTCCACGGCCCATCAGGCGCTTGACGGAATAAATCGTGCGCTCGGGCTGGGTCAGCAAACGCCTGCGCGCGGGCTCACCCACCACGATGCCGCCATCGGGATCGACGCTTACCACGGACGGGCACAGCGCCGAGCCGTATGGGCCGGGGATGCACCGCGGCTGGCCCGATTCCGCATCGAGGTATGCGATCAGGCTGAACGTCGTTCCCAAGTCAATGCCAACTACACGACCCATTCCTTACTCCTCCCTCAATTCTTTTTGCACGTTCGCAACCAGGTTGCGGATATAAGAACGCCGGTTCAAAACTTCATTCATCCGCGCCATAAGATCGCCTTGCGCCGGGTCATCGGCATTCGAGTCGACGGCTTTGTCCCACTCGCCGAAAACGTTCTCAAGTTCCCCGTCAACCTCGTTCAGTTTTTCCTGGAAATTTTTCTGCGCGGCGTTCAGGCGCTCGCGTAGCTGGACCATATCACCGCCCGATTCGCGGGCCTCTCGCAACTCGTCGAGCGATTCATTCAGCTCGAAAACTTCCTCGAGCAATTCGGGCGGCGCCTGCTGCTTGGTGGTTCCTTCCTTGCGAAGACCCGCCCGCGCCAGCAAATATTCGACGCGGGCGATTGGATCTTGCAGCGCGCGATAGGCGTCGTTTAGTTCTGATGAGCGGTCGAGCGAAAGATTCCGCTCATATTCGCTGGCGCGCACAAAATTATCGGGATGCAGCTTCCAACTCAACTGGTGAAAGCGCCGCTCGAGTTCGTCGAGATTCACGCGCAGCTTTCGCGGCAGGCCGAACACGCCGAAATAATTCGTGCCGGCCGGCAGAGGCTGAATTTTTCCGCAGGCCGCGCAGAAATGCCCGGCGTTTACGGCCGCTGCACAGCTCCAGCACGCGACACTCGGGCTTGGGTCCGTGCGTGTTTTTGTCACACTCATTCTTCACACTCTGGGATCTTCGGATCGATTCCGGGCCCCGGCGGAGGAGTGCCTAGCAGCCCCGCGTCCCGCGCGAGGAGATTACGCAGTGAAGGAGCTACCACAACCACAACTTCGGGCGGCTTGCGGGTTCTGAAACACGAAGCCCTGACGCATCAGATCCTCATGATAATCCAGCGTGGTGTTGTTCAAATAAAGGTAGCTCTTCGGATCGACAAAAATGCGCGCGCCGTTTTCTTCGAACACTTTGTCGCGCTCCCGCTGCTGAGTATCCAGGCGCATCGCATACGTCAATCCGGAACACCCGCCCCCTTGCACGCCCACGCGCAGCCCGCCCGTTTCGACGGGCACACCATCCTTGGCGAGTAGTACGCGGATTTGCTCCGCTGCTTTTTCGGTTACATGAATCATGTTCGACATTCCGAGCACATCACTAGCCGAAGAACAATTCAAGACTGGAATCCGGGAGCCGAAGCCCTATGTCCTGGCTGCTTTTCTGCCGCCGCTAAACCGGCGACACAAGCACAGTAGAGTTCTCGTGAATCCAGTTGCAGTCTAATGCTGCGCCGTGGCAGCTTCGGTAGCCGGCTTCGCTTCGCCCTGCTTCTTCTTCCAGTCGGACAAGGCCGCCTTGATCGCGTCCTCAGCCAACACCGAGCAGTGAATCTTTACCGGAGGCAGCGAGAGTTCGCGGACGATGTCCGTGTTGCTGATCGCCAGCGCTTCCTCAACGGTCTTGCCTTTCACCCACTCGGTGGCCAGGGATGAACTGGCAATGGCCGAGCCGCAACCGAAGGTTTTGAATCTTGCTTCTTCGATGATGCGGGTCTGGGGATTCACTTTCATCTGCAGCTTCATGACGTCGCCGCATTCCGGCGCGCCGACCAGGCCGGTGCCCACGTTGCGGTCACTCTTGTCGAGTGATCCGACGTTGCGCGGATTTTTGTAGTGGTCTACAACCTTATCCGAGTAAGCCATTAGTTATTTCTCCTCTTCACGGGAGGCAGGCTGTCCAGACCATGCTTTTGAACGACCTTCTCCGATAGAACTACGCTGGGAATTTCCACCGAACGCCCCGCGAAGAGCTGCCGCAGCGCGTCCGAGATCATGTCCTTGCAGATTCCGAGGGTCTTGAGAAACGCCCCCACTTGTTGCAGTTCGTTGAAGCGGCGCACCACCGAAGTGGTGCCCTCTTCCTTGGGCACGTAGGGCGCAAAAACGACGCCGAACCGAGCCCCATTGCCGCCGAGTGATTGATGAATCGCGAGTGTTCCTTCGTATTCCACGGTGATCACCTTTTATTAATTTTATTTATTATTCGCTCTTCCAGTTCATCTTGCTCAAATCCACGCCTTCTTTCGCCATCTCATAGAGCGGCGAAAGCTCGCGCAGCCGGTTAACGGTCTCGACCAGCCGGGCCACGACGTAATCCACTTCCTCTTCGGTATTGAATCGCCCGATGCCGAAGCGGATGGAAGTGTGCGCCAGATCCTCGCCCACGCCCAATGCCTTCAGCACGTAGCTGGGTTCCAGCGTTGCCGAAGTGCAGGCGGAGCCGCTCGATACCGCGATGTCATTGATGCCCATCAGGAGCGATTCACCTTCCACATACGCGAAACTGATATTGATGTTGTTCGGCAGCCGGTGAACCATCGAGCCATTGATGAACACCTCATCAAGCTGCGAGAAAATCTGGTCCTTCAGCCGCTCGCGCAAGCGCCGCATCTTTTCGCTTTCCTGGGGCATTTCCAGCATGCAGAGTTCGCAAGCCTTGCCCAGCCCGACGATGCCCGTAACATTCAATGTGCCGGAACGCATTCCGCGTTCGTGCCCACCGCCGTCGATAATCGCCGAAAGCTGCACGCGCGGGTTCTTGCGCCGCACGTACAAGGCTCCGACGCCCTTCGGCCCGTAAATCTTGTGTCCTGAGAGTGACAGCAGGTCGATTCCGTCCTTTTGCACGTCTACCGGAATCTTCCCTACTGCTTGGACGCCATCCGAATGGAAAAAGACGCCCTTTTCTTTGGCGATTTTGCCGATTTCCGCAATGGGCTGGACGACGCCGATCTCGTTATTGGCGTACATGATCGAAATCAGGATGGTCTTGGGCGTGATGGCGCGCCGCAAATCATCCAGGTCGATCCGTCCGTCCTTCTGCACCGGCAGATACGTCACCTCGTAACCATACTTCTCCAGGCGCTTGCAGGTGTCCAGCACCGCCTTATGTTCGGTGACCTGGGTAATGATATGGTTGCCCTTCTCCCGATACATTTCCGCGAGGCCTTTGATCGCCAGGTTATTGGACTCGGTGGCGCCGCTGGTAAAAATGATCTCTTTCGGCGTGGCATTGATCAGCTTGGCGATCTGCGCACGCGCATTTTCCACCGCTTCCTCGGCTTCCCAGCCAAAGGCGTGATTCCGGCTCGCGGAATTTCCGAATTTTTCCGTAAAATAGGGCAGCATCTCGGCCAGGACGCGAGGGTCGCACGGCGTCGTGGCATGATTATCCATGTAAATCGGCAGCTTAATAGCCATCTTACGCTCCTACGCTCTTAACTCGACAACCTCGGACGACGGCGATTCGTCGGTCATCTGAGAAATAGTGACTTTATTCAGCACCTCGAGGATGCTGTCGTTCACGCGCCGCAATGGCTCCCGCACCGTACAGGTGCCGGCTTGATCGCAATGTCCGCGATGCGTGACGCAAGACGTGATGAACAGCGGGCCGTCAATCGCTGTAATCACATCCAGGGCTGTGATTCGCGCCGGGTCCCGTCCAAGCGTGTAACCGCCGGACGAACCATGCTTGGCTGCCACAAGCCCGCTTTTTGCCAACTTCTGCAGCACCTTGGCCAGCAAGGGCGCCGATATGCCATAGAACTCCGCGATGTCGGAAGCGCTGGCCGAGCCTTCGCAGCCGTGCATCGCCAGATGCTTCAGGGCGATGAGTCCATAATCCGCTTTCTTCGAAAGTTTCAGCACGGCAGCATGTTGGCGACGAGGTGGAAGCCAAGAACGGTGATCTAGGACTGATTTACTTCCCCCATCACCGTACCGGATCACTCAATCCATATACGACCATTTCAGTCGCAATTGGATTTTACGCCCTGAACCGACGGAATGTCAAGTATCCATTCTGGGCCAAAGCGAGTGCCACCAACAGGTTAGAATTACGACTCAAACGGTCGCATTAGTCAATCTTGATGACAGCGAATCGCTTGTTTTCGCTGCTTAATGGTGTTTTTCGATTGCCCAATGGATTGGACCTCTGCCAGGTCGGCTGATCTCTATCGGGGTGATCTCGCAACCACAGACCCCTTGGAACGTCGTTCGGACTGCGAAAGCGCTAAGTTCCATGTTTGGCCCGAGCCGGTTTCCATTTATTCAGGAAGGATGAAACATCCTCGGGGCCCACCTTCAGCGAGTTTTCGAAATCGCCGCTGCGCGCGACCAGCTTTCCGTCGCTCTCGAGAACCGCCAGGGATGGGACCCCTTTTTTTAGCGGTATCTCGTAGCGCTGGGCGATGTCGAGGTTCTTGTCGTATTCGCCGATGTTGATGTGAACCACCACGTAATACTGTCTGACCAGCGGAGCGA
>JBGPTK010000096.1:0-12265 GCA_041490605.1 Terriglobia bacterium
CGAAACAACCCGTGGTCCAGAAAATCGAGCAATGCCTGCCTGCGCCTCGCCAGCGCCTGCGGCGCCAGCAGGTTGTGCCCCAGCACCTTGCTGAAAATCGGCGCCGCGGCAAAATAAGAAACCGTCAGACCGTTGATGCTCAGCACGGCCTGGTGCGGGTCCACTTTGCGGAATTCGCCGGATGCGATGCCCTCTTCAATCACGCGGCTCACCTGCCGGTGGAAAGCGCACAGATATTCCTTGGCGATCCAGGCAAAATTCTGGCCCGCCTCCATGGCCGCCCGCTGCACCAGCCGCGGGGAATTAGGATGCGACACCAGAAAATCAAAATAGCTGTTCACGTATCTCAGCAATTGTTCGCGCGGCGATTGCTTGGCGGATCGCAAGGGATAGACGGAATCGCGGAGCTGGCGGAATAGGTTTTCCAGCACGGCTCGGTGCAGGCGCCGCTTGCTCGAAAAATAATAAAAAAGCATGGCCTTGTTCACCCGCGCGCCGGCGGCAATCTCATCCGTGCGCGCCCCGGCCAGGCCCTGCTCCGCAAAAATCCGCTCGGCGGTGGCCAGGATGCGCCGCGCCGCCTCCGGATTTTCCGTCTTTCGCCGCCCGCGTTTCATGCGCCGCTCCCCGCCGTCCTTCTCACGCGTGAACTGCCCGCGCGAATTGTTCAACTAACTAGTTAGTTTAATCGCAAGGGTTCCGCCTGTCAAGCGGTACTACCCGTGCCGTTCAAGATGTGAGAGTTGGGCAGATACTCGAACGCGAGTCTAGCGACAGGACGCCCGTGTCGCCCCAATAGGGTCATTCCGAGGAGAGCCGGTGAAATCGGCTCGACGAGGAATCCCGAGCCAACGGCAAATTCCGCCGGGAAGTGTTTTGCTTACTGAAGGGATGCGCTTCGCCGCAGCGATCTACTGCTGCAAAGCCCCGCCACCGCCGCCCGGCAGTTCAATCGAATATTTCGTGCGCTCTTTTTCGCGATGCAGCTCGAGCGCCAGTTCAATCAAGCGGTCGATCAGTTTCGGGTAAGCAAGCCCGCTGGCCTCCCACAGTTTGGGATACATGCTGATGGGGGTGAAGCCGGGAATGGTATTCAGCTCGTTCACATAAATTTTGCCGGTCTTGCGCTCCAGAAAGAAATCGCAACGCGCCATGCCCGTTCCTTCGATGGCGCGGAAAGCGCGCACCGCATACTCCTGGAATTTTTTCACCTGCGCCCCGGTCAGCTTGGCCGGGATCAGAAGCTGCGTGCCATCCTCGAGATACTTCGCGGTGTAATCATAGAACTCGCGATGCGGAACGATCTCGCCGGGCACGGAAGCCTTGATCTCGTCGTTGCCGAGGACCGCAACTTCAATTTCCCGCGCGTTCACGGCCCGCTCGACAATAACTTTCAGCGCGTATTCCGCGGCGAAATCCATCGCCCCCGGCAATTCCCCGGCGCTCTTCACCCGGGTCATGCCCACGGACGAACCGAGGGTTGCGGGCTTCACGAACACGGGAAATTGAAACTTTTTCGCGATGGCGCCGGCAACTTTTTTGCGCTGGTGCTCCCACTCATAACGCGAGAACGCCAGAAAACTCACGATGGGAATCTTCGCGTAATCGAACAGGCGCTTCTGCACATCCTTGTCCATTCCCACGGACGAGGCCAGCACGCCCGCGCCAACGTATGGCAATCCCGCCAGTTCCAGCAATCCTTGCACCGTGCCGTCTTCTCCGTACGTTCCGTGCAGCACCGGAAAAATCACGTCTACGCGCACGCTGGACTTTCCCGGGGCGCTTGCGAACGGCATCAGCGCCGCAGCGGTGGGATCGGGCGGCAGCACCACGCGCTCGCCGCTGCGCAGAACTTCCGGGAGCAATTGTTGTGCGCCCCGGCCCACCAGCCAGTGGCCGTCCTTGCTGATGCCGATCGGCACGACATCGTATTTTTCGGGATCGAGCGCGCGAATCACGGAAGCCGCCGAAACCAGCGACACTTCGTGTTCTCCCGATCTCCCGCCAAACAATACGCCTACTCGTAAACGTTTTTTCTCATTCGCCATTGGAGGATTGCCTGAAAATTAAAATTTTGTTACAGGATTTTCTTCCCCAGGCCGGAAAGCACCAACTCCACTCCCAGCGTCGCGGTGGTATTGTGCAGATCGATTACCGGATTAATTTCCACTAGTTCAAAGGAAACCATGGAGCGGCTGTCGGCGATCATTTCCAGCGCCAGATGTGCTTCGCGATAGGTGACGCCTCCGCGCACCGGCGTGCCCACTCCTGGCGCCTCCGAAGGATCCACAAAATCCATATCCAGGCTCACCGCCACTCCGGCGGTATCGTCGGTGGCGAATCGCAGCGCCTCCGTCATCACTTCCCGCATGCCTCGTTCATCGATATCCCGCATGGTGAAAACGTGAATCCCCGCTTCCTTGATCATGCGGCGCTCTTTCGAATCCAGGTCGCGAATTCCCACCATGGCCACGCTGCGAGGCTCGATCTTGGGCTTGAATCCTGCGATCTCGGTCAGCTCCGGGGGCCCGTAGCCCATGATGGCGGCCATGGGCATCCCGTGAATATTTCCGGAGGGAGAAGTTTCCGGCGTATTCATATCGCCATGCGCATCCAGCCAAATCAGGCCGATGCGTTTTTCCTGCTTGCGAAAATACGCTGCGACTCCGGCGATCGTTCCCGAGGCGATGGAATGATCCCCGCCCAGGACCAGCGGCAGCAGGCCTTCGCTCAATGTGCGCTCGGTGATTTCCGCCAGGCCCCGGCAGGTTTCCGCGATTTCGGTGAGGTACTTCGCGCGCTTGTCTCCGTAATGCTGCTCCTCGGCTTGCTTCACGGGGATGTTGCCAATGTCTTCCACCTGATGGCCAAGCTGCTTCAGCCGCGCTTGTAGGCCGGCGACGCGCAGGGCGGAAGGCCCCATGTCGACCCCGCGGCGGCTTGCGCCAAGGTCCATCGGCACACCGAGGATGCGGATTTTTTCAGCCATGTTTTTATTCGTCGCGGCCCGGTGGAACGGGTGAACCGCTCAAGGATAGACGCGATAGAGCATGCGAGGGAAGGGGATGACTTCCCGGATGTGCTCAGTTCCGCAAATCCACGCCACGGTGCGTTCCAGGCCCAGGCCAAAGCCCGCGTGCGGAACGCTGCCATAGCGGCGCAAGTCCAGATACCACTGGAATGGCTCTTCGGGCAGATTGTGCTCGCGCAAGCGGGCGACCAGCGTTTCATAGCTCGAAAGGCGCTCGCTGCCGCCGATAATTTCGCCGTAGCCTTCGGGCGCGATCATGTCGTAGCTCAGTGCCAGTTCCGGCCGTTGCTCGTCCGTGGCCATGTAAAAGGCCTTGATGGCCAGCGGATAGCGATGAATCATCACCGGTAGGCTGAACTCCTTGGAGATGATGGTTTCCTCGTCGCCGCCCAAATCGTCGCCCCACTTCGCGGGATTGCCGTTCTTCTGCAGGACTTTGATGGCGTCGTCGTAGGTGATTCGCGGGAAGGGCGGCTTTACGTTCTCGAGTTTGGAAATGTCGCGCTTCAGCGTTTCCAGTTCGCGCGAGCGATGCTCCACTACCGACTGCACCATCGCGCTCACCAGTTGTTCGCCGAGCAGCATCACGTCGTCCAGATGAGCG
Source organism: Terriglobia bacterium (assembly GCA_041490605.1). Classification (GTDB taxonomy): domain Bacteria; phylum Acidobacteriota; class Terriglobia; order Acidiferrales; family UBA7541; genus JBGPTK01. Next base: position 3,636 of record JBGPTK010000096.1, read on the forward strand.
AAGCTGACTTCCGGCTCGAGCATCCAGAATTCGGTTAAATGCCGGCGCGTCTTCGATTTTTCCGCGCGAAAGGTCGGCCCAAAGCAATACACTTTGCCGAGCGCCGCGGCGGTTGCTTCGATATAAAGCTGCCCGGATTGCGTCAGATAGGCTTTTTGATCGTCGATGTAGTTCACTTCGAAGAGAGTCGAGGTGCCTTCGCACGCCGCGGGCGTGAAAATCGGCGAATCGGTAAGGATATAGCCCTGGCTGTCCATGAAATTGCGCGCGGCATGCACGGCCTGGGCGCGAATCCGCAAGATGGCTGCCTGGCGCGGCGTGCGAATCCACAGGTGCCGCTGGTTGAGCAGGAAATCAACTCCGTGCTCCTTGAGCTGAATCGGAAATGGCTGGGATTCCGGCACGCGTTGAATCACCTGCACATCGGTGATCCCCAGCTCGAAACCGCCCGGCGCGCGCGGCTCGGCTCGCACCGTGCCGGTAGCAATCACGCTGGATTCCTGCGTCAGACCCTTGATGGCTTCGAAGGCGGCGGGATTTTCCTTCAGCGAAACAACACCTTGAATGATCCCGGTGCCGTCGCGAAAAATCGGGAACAGCAATTTTCCCGATTCGCGAAGATTGTAGAGCCAGCCGCGAATCGTCACCGCCTGGCCGGAGTGCTCTCCCACTTTTTCGATGGTTACTACCGGTGCCGCCATCCGAGCTCCCTGTGACGATTCCATCTTTTGCCTGCCATGAATGTTTTGCCGGACGATGCCCGCTTCTGAATGCCCTAGTGCTTGGGGGTAAAGTGCTTTTCAATCTTGTCGAACACCGCGGCGATCTGCGAAAGAGTCGGTAGATTCGCTCCCTGCTCCTTGAGCTCAAGCACGATGGGCAGCTCCTGCGGCGCGGTACCCAGAGTCTTCCATGCCGCATCCCAATCGATCGTGCCTTGATATGGAAGTTGATGTTCGTCCTTCTCTCCATGATTATCGTGCACATGGGCGGTGACCACGCGCTCGCGCATCAGATCGAAACTCGCCTCGATGCCATCTTCCATGTGCGCGTGGCCGGTGTCGAAACACATTTTCAAATCGTTCAACCGCGTATCCACGATGAAGCGGCGCAGGCTGGAAGGCGAAGTCAAATCGCCCGGCGTATTTTCCAGAGCGATTACCACGTCGCGCTGCTTCGCAAAAATCGCCAGGTGCTCCAGCGAATTGAATGCCGCGTCGAATCGCCGCTGGTCCGCTAGGCGCTTGCCGGAATCGAGGTGTTGGATCAGAAAGCGGAAGGGAATGCTCTCGGCCACTTCCAGCGCGCGCTTCACTTCATCGACGGCATCCAGGCGCCGCAGGCGTTCCGGATCGGAAATCGAAATGGGCATTCCGCTGTCGCGCTTGCCGGAAAGCAGGTCCCGCTCCATCGGCGAATGCAGGGCGTGCACTTTCAGGCGATGCTCGCCGAGCCAGTCGGCCAATTCGCGCACTTTTTGCGCCGAGCGGTAATCGAAATGATAGGGCACGCAGAAAAGTTCGATGGCCGGAATTCCCGCGGCGGCGATCTCCGCCAGCAGAGCGAGCGTCAACGGCTTTTCGGCATACAGATAAGTTGAGAGAACTCTTTCCATCAAAATCCTTATTGGGAACCAACTATCGTGGATGCAAACACCGCTGCCGTCAATACCCTACGGCGGCGCCGTTTCGACGCGGGTCGGCAGCACCCAGCCGCTCGCCGGTCTTCGCATCAATGCCGATCGCTTCCACCTTGCCGAGCCAATCTTTCTGAATGATGGCATATCCGCGTTGGCGCAGATCGTTCGCCACACGGTCGGGAAACGAAGCCTCGATGCCCACTTCATCCGGCATCCATTGCTGATGGAACCGTGGCGCATTCACCGCCGCTTGCGCATTCATCCCCAGCCGCATCCAATCCAATACGCTCAGCAGTACCACCGAAATAATCGTGGTGCCGCCGGGCGAGCCGGTGACAAAGCTCAATTTCCCGTCGCGCAGCAGAATCGTGGGCGTCATGCAACTCAGTGGCCGCCGGCCGGGGCCGATCGCGTTGTTTTCCGACTGGATCAGCCCGAACATGTTGGGCGCGCCGGGATCGGCGGCAAAATCATCCATTTCGTCGTTGAGCAGGAAGCCGCCGGATGAAGTGACGCCGGAACCGAAGTAAGCGTTGAGCGTATAGGTATTCGATACGGCGTTGCCGGCTGCGTCCACCACGGAAAAATGCGCGGTTTGCCCGCCGCGAAGAAGTTCCCGTTCCTGCCAGCCGGTTGGATCTCGCAAAAGCAGCGCGCCGCCGCCGGTCGGAGTTCCCGGCGCGGAATCGAACGGCGCGGGATTTCCGGCGCCCACCTGCTTGCTCGAAGAAGCCCGCAGCGGATCGATGGTGGCGCGCAATTCAGCGGCATAGCGCGGATCGGTGAGCCCCTTCACCGGCACATGGACGAAATCGGAATCTCCCAAATAGGCCGCGCGATCGGCAAATACCCGCCGCAGGGCTTCGATCACCCAGTGCACGGATTGCGGATCGTCCCAACTTTTTAATTCCAGCGGCGCCAGAATATTCAGCGCTTCGATCATGGCGATCCCGCCCGAACTGGGCGGCGGGCTGGTAATCACTTCCCATTTGCTGCCCTTCGCCTGGTAATTCGCGCGGAGCGGCACGCGAATCCTGGCCTGATAGAGGTTCAAATCCGCGAGCGTGATCAGTCCGCTCTGCTTCGACAATTCGTCCGCCAGGTTTTTCGCCGTCTGGCCCCGATAAAATTCCGCCGGGCCAAGCTGTGCAATTCGCCGCAAAGTTGCGGCCAGCTCCGGCTGGCGAAAGATTTCTCCGGGCTGATAGAATGCGCCGCCTTTCAGAAAAATCCGCTTGCTCACCGGATATGAATCGAGCAAGGGCTGCGCCGTGCGCCACAATCCGGCCAGCCGTTCACTGACGGGGAAGCCTTCGGTAGCCAGGTGAATGGCGGGCGCCATCACTTCCGGCAGCTTCATGGTGCCGTAATTTTTCAAGGCCAGGCTCAAACCGGCCACGGTGCCGGGAATACCGATCGCGCGGTAGCCAACCACCGAGGCTTTGGAATCGATTTTGCCATCCGCGCCGCGATACATATCGCGTGCGGCGCTTTGCGGAGCTTGCTCGCGGTAATCGACGAAGTTCGCGCGGCCGTCGCGCAGGCGCACCAGCATGAATCCGCCGCCGCCGATATTCCCAGCCTCCGGCTCCACCACCGCCAGCACGAACCCCACAGCCACGGCCGCATCCACGGCGTTGCCGCCTTCTTTCAATATATCGGCGCCAACTTCGGAAGCCAGTAGCTCGTCGCTTACCACCATTCCTTTCAATGCGCGCACCGGCTCCTTCGGCCATGCTGGCGGTGTTTTTGCGGCGGACTGCTGATATTCGAGCGGCTGTTGCTTCTGTACGGGCGCCTGGGCACGCACGCCACTCAGGGCAGCGAGAAGGAGTAACAGAAAAATAGCAGAGATCGAGTTAAGCCGCCGGTAAGTCATATACCTTCCGAATGTATTTGAATCCAGCGCGGCGCGTCAAGGTAACTAGTATTGCGTCCCGGAAATAACTGTGATTAGTCTGGCAGACGCTAGTTGTTGTAGGGGCGCTGCTTGCTGCGCCCCAGGGCCACCGAAGCATTGCGAGGTATTTACGGGACACCACATTAGACCGCTTTTCCCGGAGGTATACGAAGCGAACTCGGAGGGCACTGGTGCCCGGCTAAAGAAGTTGCGAGTGGCGGAAGCAATGCACCGCATGGTCGTTGACCATGCCGGCGGCTTGCATGAAGGCATAGCAAATTGTCGACCCCACGAACTTGAATCCCCGATCCTTTAAATCCTCACTCATGGCGTCCGATTCCCGCGTTTTAGCGGGAACATCTCGCGGCGCGCGGCGGCGATTGATGCGCGGCTTGCCGCCCACAAATTGCCAGATGTAGCGGTCGAAGCTGCTAAACTCTTTCCGCAGTTCCAGGAATTTCTTGGCATTTTCGATGGCGGCATGGATTTTCAGGCGGTTGCGTATGATGCCGGCATCCTTCAGCAGCGCCTTCACTTTCTGCTTGTCGTAACGCGCAACGATCTCAGCGTCGAAATTATCGAATGCGGCGCGGAAGTTTTCCCGCTTGCGCAGAATCGTGTCCCAGCTCAGCCCGGCCTGGAACGCGTCGAGGACCAGAAATTCGAAAAGTTTGCGGTCGTCGTGAACCGGCACGCCCCATTCTTCATCATGGTAGCGAATGGCCAAATCGATCTTTGGCCAATGGCAGCGTCGCGGATTGGAAACTTCGGCGATAGTAACCTCTGGATTGTTGCTACAGAAATCCGGCAGCGCCGGCGATCAATTTCGAAATGCTTTTGCCGCGGCCACGCACACCCGCAATTTGTCGATCGCTTCGTCCACGGTGCGCGTTTTCAGGCCGCAATCGGGATCAACCCAGATATTTTCCCGGGGCAGAATCGTCAGCGCCTGCTCCATGCGGCGGCGCACCGAGGGAATGTCCTCGATCTTATGCGAGTGAACATCCACCACGCCGAAGCTGATGTCCTTGGTAAACGGAGAGCGGCGAAAAATCTCCAGCAAACTAAGCTCGTTATTCGACAATTCCAGATCGAAATTGTCCACGGCCAGCTCGAGCATCCCCGGATAAATGTATTCAAACGCCCCATAGCAGGCGTGCGTGACGAAGTAGGCGTTTAGCCCATTGGTCGCGTGGTGCATCGCTTCAATGGCGATGGGCAATTCCTCGGGCCGCACGGAAAGCGCGGGCTCGTCAATTTGAATGATTTTGCAGCCCGCCGCGATCAGCGCTTCCACCTCTTTGCGGATCACGCCGGCAATCCCGAGCGCAGTGGCTTTGCGGCCGGGATAGTGCTCGTTGAAGCTCCAGTCCATGATGGTGTAGGCGCCGGTGAGCATTCCTTTCAGGGGCTTTTTCGTCAGGCTCTGCGCATATTTCCACCAATCCACCGTGACGGGGCCGGGCCATTTCACTTCGCCGGTGATGATCGGCTTGCGGTAATAGCGGTTGCCGTAACTGCGGACCAGGCCGCCTTCCGAGAATCCGGGAAAATGCTCGGCGAAATAGGCCACCATGTCCCCGCGATACATTTCGCCGTCCACCAGCACGTCAATTCCCAGCTCTTCCTGCTTCTCGATCCAAAAAGCGGTGGCCTTGCGCTCCAGATCGGTGAGCTCCTCGCGGGAGATCGTTCCTTTATTGAAATCGGCGCGAGCCTTCATCAGGTAATCCGGCTTGGGGAAACTCCCGACGGAAGTCGTGGGAAAGATCGGCAGGTTCAATCCGAGTTTTTCGAGTTTGGCGCGGCTCATCAGGCTTTTCCCATCATCCATTCAACGCGGCGCGAACCTTGCCCAGCAATTCGAGCTTGGCGTAGGCTCGATCGCGCGGCAAATATTCAAGCCCGGAGGAAGGGCCCAGGTAGGCGCGCCCTCCTTGAATTTTTCCCATCAGGCGCTCCACCTGGCGGGCGATCACCGACGGATCTTCGAGCTTCGTATTGCGCCCATCGATCAAGCCCAGTCCCAGCGGCTTGGGCGAACCGGCCGCGGCTACCTGGTCGAGCAATTTCGGATTGTACGTGAAGTCGATTCCCAGCACGTCAACGGGAAGGGCCACCAGCTTTTCGTAGATCGGCGAGCAATCGTGAAAATAAATATAAAGGGCCAGGTCCACCTTCCTGCCGTCCGCTGCCGCCTTTTCCTTGGCCTTGACGAGGGGAATCAGCGCGCGTTCGAAAACCGCCCAATCCGCTGGATACTTGACGATGGCGGGCTCGTCCACCTGGATGAAGCTCGCGCCGGCCTCGATCAATGCGATGATTTCGGCAGCCAGCACATCCGCGTAGGCCAGGGCGCGGGATTCGAGCGACCCGGAGGCTCCATTCTCGGAGAGCGAATATTTTGCCAGGGTGTACGGTCCCGTCAGAACGGGCTTGATCGCGAGCTTGCCGCCCTTCTGCGGAGGCGTGGGCAGGTGGCCCAGGGCATTCCGCGCGAATGCAAATTCTTCCACCACCATAGGGCCCTTGCGCTGGGGAGCGCCTTGCAGCACGGGCTGGCGAAAATAGGTGTTGGTATCGAAGTATCGCAGCAGGCCCTTGATTTGAATGTTTTCAAGTTTGCCTGCGAGGTAAGAGATGGGGTCATACCAGCGGATCATGCCGTCGGTCAGCAGGTCCACGCCCGCGCGGACCTGGTCGGTGATGGCGCGGCGAGTCATCTCGCTTTCCGCATCCACCAGGTCGGCGGAGGTTCGCTCGCCGCGATCCGCGGCCGCAATGGTGCGCCGGAGAACTTGCAGGTCCGCAACATCCCCGATGCGCGGGTAACTTCCGGTATGCGCGAGAATCAGTTCCGGGGAGTTCGTGCCCTTCGAACTCAAACAGTTACCTCATCCAGAAAATCGACTTCCACGTTGGCGGGCATAAGGCCCGCCGCGGCTCCGCGAGCATACAATTCGCGCACCGCCTGGCGGCCCTCTTCCCCGTAGTTCAAGGTCCAGTTGTTGACGTACATGCCCACAAATTTGTCGGCCAGATCGGGATCCATGTCGCGCGCGAATTGCAGCGCGTAAGCCAGAGCCGCCTCGCGGTGCTCCAGGCCGTACGCCACGCTTTCGCGGATCGCTCGGGCCACCTGGCGGCCGGTTTCCGCGCCCAGCGCGCGCCGGATGGCGTTCGCGCCCAGCGGCAACGGCAGATTCGTTTCCTTCTGCCACCATTGCCCCAGGTCCACCACGCGATGCAGGCCGATCTGCGAATACATCAATTGCCCTTCGTGGATCAGCAGCCCGGCCTCCACTTCTCCCGCCTGCACGGCGTCGAGAATCTTATCGAACGGCATCGTCACCGTTTCCACGCCGGGCTCGAACAATTTCAAGGCCAGATACGAAGTAGTGCGCGTGCCCGGGATGGCAATGGTGCGTCCGGCCAGTTCGGTTTTCTTCAACGGATGCGTCGAGACGACGATGGGCCCGTAGCCTTCGCCGAAGCTCGCGCCGCAATCGAGCAGAACGTACTTGTCCGCCAGGAAGGCATAGGCGTAGAAGCTCACTGCCGTTACGTCATACACCTCGCGTTGGGCGGACTGGTTGAGCGTTTCAATATCGGACAGCACGTGAGTGAACTTCAGGCCCGGCGTTCGGATCTTCCCGGTCGCCAGGGCATAGAACATGAAGGCGTCATCGCAATCGGGGGAATGAGCCAGCTTGATTTCGGAAATCTGTGGTAAAGCGGCCTGGGTTGCCATGGGATGCTTGCTCCCTTTTACCGTTCGGAAGGCGTTCATCAATCGCGGCAGGAGACTGCCGGCCAGGAGTCTAGCGATTCGTGTGCCGGCTACGGTCCTGAAATTGTGATGGGGTGAACGCTACCCGACGATACGAACGCTGCTTCAAGCTGTGAAGACTAGCACATCGGTTCGCCGCGCACAATTGGCCGCTGCCGCTGCAATTCAGCTCTCTCTGCGTTCCTCTGCGCCTTTGCGGTAATATTTCTTTGCAATTTCCTCTTATCCCAAATGAAACGCCGCAACGCCACCTATTTGGATAGCGGCCCAGGCGAAGAAATCCAAGTCGCAATGTCTCCCACCACGTCCGGAGAAACATGTCCAACCTTGTTGTAGTCCGAAGGCGTCGAAAGTTGGTCGCCCGTAGCCGTGCTGATCATGAAAAGGTGGTTCAGGCCAGGATAGATCTTGAACGTAGCGTTGGAGTGTCCAGTTAGCGCCTTTTTCCAGCCTTCGAAATCCGCAACCCGGACCTGGTAATCCTTTTCACCCTGCAAAACAAGGATCGGTATCTTGAGTGCCGCCGCCATTTGGCCGGGGTTGTAGCCGCGCAGATCGAGCCAGTAAGAACTGGGCATCTGCGAGCCGAACACCTCGATCATCGTGCCGGGCTTCAAGTTCGGATTCTCCACTTCGCGCTGCACTTGCTCCGCGGCGTCAATTTGCTTTCGAGCTTCGGGCGAAACCGTCCCGTTGCGGCTGGTGAGATAGCGAACCTGTTCGACAATCAATTGCTCGGTGGGCCGGATGTTTCCCGCTAGCAGGATGATTCCGGCGATCCGCGGATCGCCCGTGGCAATACGCGGGGCCAGATAGGCGCCCAGGCTGTGTCCCAGCAGATAGACGCGCTTGGGGTCCACATTTTGTTGCAGCGCGGCGAACGCTACTGCCGCGCGCGCATCGTCGATCACTTCGTCTTTCACGGTGAGCGTGTTCGCGTCATCGGTGGACTTCATCCCGTATTTCGCGGTGCGCTTGGTGTAACGCAGCACCACGATTCCACGGCTCGCGAGTCCCCAGGCGAGATCCTTGAATGGCTTATTGGCGCCAATCGTCTCGTCTTCGTCATGCGGCCCCGAGCCGGCAACCAGCACCACCGCTGGAAATCGTCCGTTGCCCACGGGAGCTGTCAGCGTTCCCGGCAATTCCCAATGCAGATCCGCGATCTTGATGGGCGTTTCGCGAAACGAGTTCGGCATCGCGTAAGCGGGCGCGGTCCATCCCCCTGGAGCGGCGGAATTGCTTCCGGCCGCTTGTTCGGCGGGGACAAAAAACAGTCCGGCGATCTTGGCATCCGCCGA
>JBGPTK010000097.1:0-12262 GCA_041490605.1 Terriglobia bacterium
CCACGGCGAAGCGTTCGAATATCACCGCGACAACGCGCTCGATGCGCGCAATTTCTTCAACCCCACGAAATTGTCATCCGGCGCCTCGAATCCACAATCGCCTTTCGTCCGCAATAGTTTCGGCGCCGATGCGGGCGGCCCGATCATCAGAGACAAAGCGTTTTTCTACGCCAGCTACGAAGGACTGCGCCAGCGCCAGGGGCTTAGCCTGAGCACGAACGTGCCTTCCGATGCCCAGCGGGCTGCCGTGGTGGACCCCGTGGTTTTGAAGCTGCTTCCACTCATTCAGCATTCCAACACCACCATCGGCGGTCTTCCCTTCTTCGTCGGCTCCGCCACTGCCCCGGTGAATATTGATCAGGGCACCGGCGATCTGCAGTTCAACCTGGGACCGAACGACCGGCTGCACGGTTACATTGCCATCCAACAGGATTTGCGCCAGGAGCCCACACTCCAGGGCAACACCCTGCCGGGCTGGGGCGACACGCGCGCCTCGCGCCGCCAGATCATGACCATCAACGAAGATCACGTCTTCGGGCCCAACCTGACCAACGAGGTTCGCTTGGGTTATAACCGCATTCACATCTCGTTCTTGCCGAATCAGCCGCTCAACCCGGCCGACTTCGGCATCGTCAACGGGATTACAGGGGCGATTGGGCTTCCCCAGATCGCTGTCAGTGGCACAGGCGCGCTCAATATCGGAGGGCCTGCCGGCTTTCCGCAAGCCCGCGGCGATGCGACTGTCGTCTTTAGCGACACGCTGCACTGGTTGCGAGGCCGCCACGCTTTCGCCATCGGAGGCGAGATGCGGCGCTTCTATAACAACAACGTTGCCCAGAACATCGGAAGCTACACGTTCGCGACACTCCAGAATTTCCTCAATGACCAGTCGAACCGCTTCAACGTCACCATCGGAAGCGGCAATGACAAGATTCTCGAGCCGGCGTGGGGACTTTTCGTCCAGGATAATTTCAAGTGGACTTCGAACTTCACACTGGAACTCGGGCTGCGCTACGATTACAACTCCACTCCCACCGAAGGAAACGGCCTGTTCAGCGTTTTCGTTCCCTCCACCGTTTCGCTGGTGCAGGCCGGCACCAACGGCGTGGGCCAGGTGTTTCACACGAACAACAAAAACATTCAGCCACGGCTCGGGTTTGCCTGGAATCCTTTCCACAACGATAAAACCGTGGTGCGCGCCGCCTACGCCATCCTCACGGATCAGCCGGTAACCAATGCCGTGACGCCGCTGAGCAGCAATCCGCCGTTCGCTCTGCCCGTCACCACCACTTCGGCAACCAACGCCATCACGTTCCTGAACACCGGCGCAGCCACTGCCGGCAGCATCGGGCCGGCAACCATCAGCCCCTCGTTCGATAACCCCTATGTTCAATCGTGGAATTTGAACATCCAGCGGGAACTTACTCCCTCGTTGGGTTTGATGGTTGGCTACTTTGGCTCCAAGGGAACCCATCTGCGCATCGCCTTGAATGAGAACCAGAAGGGTGCCGCCGCCGGCTTGCCTTTCCCGGCTCTCTCCGCGGCAAGCCCGATCCTGCCGGGCAAGGCCTTGAGCAACATCACTGAAGTGGATAGCAGCAGCAATTCGAACTACAACGCGTTGTGGGTTACTTTAACCAAACACACCACGCGCGGCCTGCAGTTCAACGCGTCCTATACCTACTCGCACTCGCTCGATGAAAACTCACTCACATCCACGGGAGTCACCGTACAGGATAGCTTCAACATCCGGAACGATTATGGCCCGTCGGATTTTGACGTGCGGCACCGCATCGTCTTCAGCGGGATCTACGATCTGCCCTTCAAGGGCAATCGGCTCTACGATGGCTGGGAGTTGGGCATCATCACGCAAGCCCAATCCGGAAACCCGCTCAACGTGATCACCACCAACACTGCTTTCACGGGCAATCAAACGGTCCGTCCCGACGTAAGCGGCCCCATCGTAACCACCGGCAACCCGGCGCAGTGGTTTGCGAATCCGGCCGTGTTTCTCGTCACGAGCCCGGTTCACTTCGGCAATCTCGGCCGGAACGCCGTCCTTGGCCCGGACTTCGTAAACACGGACTTCTCGTTGATCAAGACTACCAAGATAACCGAGCGGACCAATGTTCAATTCCGTGCGGAGATGTTCGATATCTTCAACCATCCGAACTTCGGGAATCCCGGGCGCTTTGCCGATAGCGCCTCCACCTTCGGCAAGATCTCCAGCACGCGGGTACCGACGGGCGACTTCGGCTCGTCGCGGCAGATTCAGCTCGCGTTAAAGTTCCAGTTCTAACAGCAGTTCGGCCCTTTCGGGGCGGATGAAAAAATCTCATCCGCCCCATTTTCTTTTTCCGCTGCCGCGCACCCGGGTTTTTTCTGCTGGACGGGGAACGCCCTATTTAGTACGATTTCGTATTATGCGAAACCGTACCATTAGCGATGCCGCCTTCGCCGCAGCCTTCGAAACGTGCGCGCTCCCGAAAGAGGCCTTTCACCGCCGGGCGCACCTCCGCCTGGCCTGGATTTATTTGCGGCAGAATGATTTTCCCGCTGCCGCCGCGCGCATGGAACAAAGCATTCGCCGCTTTGCCGCGCACCTCGGCGCCAGCGAAAAATACCACCACACGATCACCATCGCCTGGCTGCGCCTGGCCGCGGCGGCCATTCGAAAATCCCCGGGCGCCGCCACGCTGGAAGATTTCTTCGAACAACATCCTGAATTGCTGGACCAGAATCTCCCCTTCCAGTTTTACTCCCGGGAACGGATGTTTTCCGATGCCGCGCGGTCCGGCTGGATCGAACCCGATCTTCAGCCATTGCCGTAGGTATGTATGCAGTCCTTGAGAAAGCGGAAGGGAACCGGAATCTTGTCATGCCGCCGCAACGCCGTCATACTGTCGCCGCGTTCCATTGGGCCGTGATGCCATCATTGCAACTCATCCCCGAAATTCACCGCGCGACACACCGCATCGGCGTGCACCTGGCGCGAATTTCCGGTCTCGGCCTGAACCAACCCGAAGCGCACATCCTGGCCCATCTGGCGAGCTTCGGCGACAGCACCATTTCGCAAGTCCATCACGCTTTCGCGCACAAACGCTCCACGCTCACCAGCCTTCTGGACCGGCTCGACGAGCGCGGCTTGATCACGCGCCGCACAAATCCTCGCGACCGCCGTGAATTCATCGTTCGCTTGACCGCTGCCGGAAAAATTCTCGCCAAACGCGCCTACCGCGAGCTGGAAACCATCGAAAAACATGCCCTCCGCCGCCTGACCAGGAAGCAACTCGATGGCTTCACGGAAACTTTGCAAGCGTTGGAAAGCGCATTGAAACACCCCAACAAAACTTAGCTCCCCCCAACGCCATTTGCGTTTGAGTCCCTTCTCAAGTGGCACGGGCACTCCTGCCTGTGCGAGCAAGTTCAGGCGTTCGATAGGTGCACAGCCAAGAGTGGCTGTGCTACCGCGCGGCTATTCGGCCCGGAGAGCCTCGACTGGATCGATCGAAGTGACGCGCGACGCCGGCGCATAGCTTGCAAGCACGGCGGCAACCACCAGGCCCACGGAGACGCCGGCATAGGTGACAAGATCGAACGGCTTCACGCCAAATAACAGAGACGACATCAGCCGCGTAAGCGCGATGGCCGCGGCGATGCCGAAGACGATTCCCACCGCCGCCAGTGTCGCGCCCTGCCGCACAAACATGCCCGTGACTTCGCGATTTTGCGCGCCCAGCGCGATGCGGATGCCGATCTCCCGGGTGCGTTGCGCCACCGAATAGGAAATGACTCCGTAGATTCCGGCAACGCCCAGGAGCAGCGCCATCGCGCCGGCAATGGCCAGCATCATCAGCGCAAAAGAGGTGCGGCCGAGTGATTTTTCGTGGATTTCCTGCAAGGTGTGGACGTCCGCCAGCGGCAGGCCGGGATTCACCGACCACACCGCTTTCCCGATGCCGGCGACGAGCCCGCTCGACCCCGCGCGATTGCTGCGGACGATGTAGGCGAGCGTGCGACGGCAGAAAACTTCGTCGCCCTCAAAATTATCCATCAGCAACGGAAAGAGAGCGATGGTGGGTGGTTTTTGATTGATCCCTTTGTCTCGCTCATCACTAACGACGCCAATAATTTCCCGCCACGGCGTCTTCAGGCTTTCCCGAACTCGCTTGCCGATCGCGTTTCCTGGGTCTTGCCACACTTCCCGCGCGTAATTCTCGGACACCATGGCCACCGGACGCTTTTCGTAAACATCGGTCCAGGTGAAATCCCGGCCGGCCAGCAGTGTATTTCCCATGGTTCTCAAAAGTCCGGGAGACACCATCTTGAACTCGCGGAGCGGAGGAATTTCGCCCTCGGAATAGATTTTGTCCTGCGCGAACAGCGGATCGTTCCAACTATCGCCGGTCATCGGAATGACGCTCGAAAGGGCAACCGAGGAAACGCCCGGTATCGCGGCGATTTTGTCCGCGATCTCCTGCTCCATGCGAACCACGTTCACGGGATCCGGGACCGCCGCTGACGGAATGCCAATGCGCACCGTCTGCACTTCCTCCGGCCTCACGAATCCCGGATTCACGTGTTTCAGCGCCTGGAAGGTGCGAATCATCAGACCGGAACTGATGAGCAGCACCAGGGCCAGCGCCACTTGAACGACGACCAAGATGTTTCTCGCGCGGCGGCGTTCCCGGCTTTGACTCATGCTGCGCCCGCCGGCGCGAAGCGCCCGCTGGATGCGGGAACCTCCATACTTGATGGCGGGAACCAGTCCAAACAAAACACCGGCCGCAAGAGAGATCCCAAAGGTGAACAGGATTGCGCGGCCATCCATCGAAACTTCGCCCAATCGGGGAAGGTTCGCGGGGCCGAGGGAAATCAGGAGCCGAAGCGCTCCATAAGCGAGACCCAGCCCCAGCATGCCGCCCATGACGCCTACGGTCAAACTCTCCATCAACAATTCGCCCGCAATTTGCCGCCAGCCGGCGCGGAGCGAATGGCGAGCTCGTGCTCGCGGCCCTGCACTCTCACCAGCATCAGGTTGGCCACGTTCGCGCAGGCGATCAACAGCACCATTCCCACAGTGCCCATCAGCACCCAGAGCACTTTTCCGATATCACCAAGCAGGCTCTGCTTCAGGGGACGGAATGCCGGGGTGAGGCGGGCTTCTTCAAACATTTTTTCGCTATAGCCGGGGAAGGGCGGGAAGCGATGAATTGCGATGGGGACGATGCGCGAGCCGTCAGCATTGGCCTGGGCGAGCGTCACTCCGGACTTTAGGCGGGCGATCGACTGGTAGCTGAAATTCCCAAGGAAAGTCTTGGCACGATCGAGCTGCAGCGGCACCAGCACGGCAGGTTTAAGATCAAGAAACCGGAATTTTTCCGGCAGCACTCCAATAATTTCGCGGGATTTTCCGTCCAGAAGGATGCGGCGGCCGATGGCGGCAGGATCACCGCCGAATTTCGTGCGCCACAGACCGTAACTGAGGAGCACGGTATCGGGACTGCCCGGTTTGTCGTCCTGCGCGGAAAACAGCCGGCCGAGCAAAGGCTGGACGCCGAGGAGGGGCAGGACGCCATCGGTGACGTCGAGCGCGGGAAGCTCTTCGGGTTCCGCGCGGCCGGTAAGGGTCTTCGTATCGCGCTGCCACAGGCCGATGTCTTGGAAAGTACGCGACTCTTCGCGGTAAGTGAAATAGAGAAAAGGAGCGGAGCCCGCATTGGCAAGATTTACGCCCGGAGCGGCGTGGTCGACGTCGACCAGTTCCCCGGAATGCGTGAAAGGAAGTGGATTGAGCAAGACCCCTTCAATGACCGCGAAAATCGTGCTGTTCGCTCCGATGCCGATAGCGAGCGTAAGCACGGTGATGGCCGTAAACGCCGGGGATTTGAAGAGCCGCCGGAGAACGTGTTTGATCTTCATGTGAGGATTTACGAAAAAAGCGCGGCGGAAGTTCCGCGGCCGGCCCGATTTAGTGAGTGCATTTCACTATGAGCTGGAAGACCACGCGATCCGGTGAAATGCCTCCCGGCACCAGAATCGCGCGCCTGCTTTCCGTGTGGAATCAGGCGCGTCCGCGAACCACAGGCAGGCTTTTCTCCACCCAATCATGCGCAAAGCTCTGGGGAAGATTGAGGATTTCCACGCGCTTGAATCCCATTTCCAGCAGCGCGCGGTAAGCCGGAAGAATGTTGGGACACTTGTCGAACGGGCAGCAGCCGCAATAAATCACAATTTCACGATCGAGCGCGAGCGGATAGGCCAGAGACTTGAGTTGATCGATTCCTTCCTTCGTGGCGCCCGGCCCAGCAAATTGCGATCCCGGAATGTGCCCGCCGCGGAAGAGCACGGCGTAGCCAACATAAAAAATTGTGGGCACGGCTTCCTTGGGGCCGGAGATTTTTTTCGCCAGTTCTTCCGGCTCGATCAGATGGGCATCTTTAAGCGTGGATTGCGCGGCGGATTTTGCGGTTCCCGGCGCGGCTTGACGAGCGGCTTCGTCCGTAGCCTGCTTTCCCTTTTCCTTGACCGCCGCTTGCGGCACCCGGCAAATCGCAGCGATTAGCATCAAGCCAAGCGCCAGGGATCGAGCGATCGAAATTATCTTGTTCAGCATTTCCATTTTCCTGGTTTCAATAAATCTCTCACGCGCCCATGCATTCTTCTCCTGCTTCACTAGTGCTGGGGTGGAGTCGACGGAGTTGCGGCAGGGGCTGACGAAGCGGGGGATGTCAGCACCGGAAGCCCCGCAGCCGCGGCGCGAAATGCGTCAACCACCTCTGGAGGCAGTTTATCGGCGCGTGCCAGCAAAGCGCTGATCTGCCAGATTTGTTGCTCGCTGAGCGATTCCTTGAATCCAGGCATGCCGGAAAGCCGTATGCCATTCCGCACCACCCAATACGAATGGCCGAGCGGATCATCGGTCACCATTTCGTCGGTGAAAAGCCGCGGCGGATGAGGAAACATTCCGCGAGCGCCCTCAAAAGGAGACTGCTGCGGCGAACCGTGACAGAACACGCAATCGCGTTGAAAAATCTGCGCGCCGATCACCAGGTCCGAGGGCGTAAATTCTGTGGCCTCTTTTTGCGGCGCTTCTTTTTGAATTCTGGCGCGCAAACCTCCCTGCGCCAGAAACTTTTCGAACGGCATGGGATTGTCCGCCGCCGCCACGGGCATGTGCCCGCCTCGAATATAGAAAAAACCGAAGACCGGCAGAATCAACAGCCCCACCACCAGCCCGATCGCAAAATCCTTCATGGTCCTGTGCTCCTTCCCGCCGATGCGGCGTGTAGACCGAACGTGAAACTCTGCGAACTCTGGATAGCACATTCCCGGGGGAAGTGTCATGCCCTTTTCCCGGCCCAATAATCCCGCTTGCAGCTTTTCGCCGCGGCGACAAGAATACACTCCGCACGCGGTTTCGGCAGCGTCCGCGCCCGGCAGCGCCGCGCGGCAATTCGAAGGAGACGCCATGTTCCAATCGGACTTGCTCAAAGATCGCACCATTCTTATTACCGGCGGCGGAACGGGCCTGGGCCGTTCCATGGCGCTGCGATTTTCAGAGCTTGGCGCGAAAATCTTCCTGGCCGCGCGGCGGCCCGAACCGCTGGAAGAAACCAGCAACGAAATTCGCGCCCGCGGCGGCCAGGCCGCTTTCGCTGTGTG
Organism: Terriglobia bacterium; assembly: GCA_041490605.1. Lineage (GTDB taxonomy): Bacteria > Acidobacteriota > Terriglobia > Acidiferrales > UBA7541 > JBGPTK01. The sequence continues at coordinate 7,666 of JBGPTK010000097.1, forward strand.
CGACGTGCGCGATTTTGCCGCCGTCGAAAAAACAATGGACGCCGCGGAAAAAGAATTCGGCCGGGTGGATACGCTGGTCAACAACGCCGCGGGAAATTTCATCGCGCGCACGGAAACACTTTCTCCCAACGCGTTCAGCGCGGTCACCGGGATCGTGCTGCACGGGACTTTTCATTGCACGCTGGCGCTGGGCCGCCGCTGGATCGCCGCGAAGCAGCCGGGCAACGTGCTTAACATCGTCACCACGTATGCCGCCGCCAATTGCGGCTCGGGATTTGTGGTGCCTTCCGCGTGCGCCAAGGCCGGAGTGCTGGCGATGACTCGTTCGCTGGCCGTCGAATGGGCCAGGCATCACATTCGCTTCAATGCAATTGCTCCCGGCCCGTTTCCCACCGAAGGCGCTTTCTCGCGATTGATGCCCACAAAAGAATTTGAACAGCGCGCCAAGGATCAACATCCGATGAAGCGATTCGGCCGGCACGACGAGCTCGCCAACCTCGCCGTTTACTTGCTCAGCGGCCAGGCGGAATACGTGAACGGCGAATGCGTGGTGATCGACGGGGCCTTGTGGTTGCGCGGCGCGGGCGAATTCAACGACCTGGCCGATTTGCCCGACGCGATGTGGGAGCGACTGGAGCAATCCCGCAAGCGGTGAAAAAGTTTTTAGGTTTTTTGTGTGGAAGTGGCAGGCCGTACCCGCGAAACTTGATCGCTATACATCCAAGAACACTTGCGCTCGCCAACCGCCGGCCACCGGCTCGACACAAAGCTGATGATACGTGACCGCCTTGATGTACGTGCCCGCGCGATGGCGCTCGCGATCGAATTTTTCGCCAAAGACAATGCCGCGAACTTTGCAGATCGATTCGCCAGTCAGTATGCTTAAGACTTCCGCGCGGCGAAACACAAGTTGCTCCGCGTCGCCGATCGCAAGAATTTCCGCCAGCCACGCATAGAGCAACGATTCCACATCCGCGCCACCAGCCACAATCTCGCGCCGCTCGCGCTCCTCGACGCCTTCCGGCGCGCATCCCAGCGAGAGCATGGCCAGCGCCGAATTCACAAATAATTCTTCCAGCGTGGCGCCGTACGCGCGAAATCCCACGTCCGCGGGATGCTCGATAATCTCGAAAGCCGCCTTCATGCCGTCATCTTATACGGCCTCACGCAACTCCACATCTAGCCACACGCAAACCCGCACGAACGCCGGCGTCTCACCGATACTTTTCACTGTTTACGGGCACACCTCTTCTTCGCCTCGCCGTGACCGTCTCGCGCTCGCTTCCCCCGAGGCTGGCTCCCAACCAGACGTCATTCCAAACCCCGGAGCCGTTTGCCGGGTGCGGAGACACCCACCCGTCGCCGCCGCGCGGGCGGCCGACCTCCACCCGATTTTGGTTTCGTGCGAATGTGGACCGCGCGGCTCTTTCTAGTTACTTGCCGTCGCCGGCGTTCGATGTGATCTTGATCGTGTACGTCCCGCCATCGGTCGTAGGACCTTTTTTGCCGCTCGGAAACTTCAGGATGTTGAAATTCACATTCACTGGAGGCGCGACGGCGGGGTCGGCGATCATTTCGACCCCATCATGCTCGGGAACAAAAAGGCGCAGCGGGTAGGGCACGGTGTTGTCCTTGTTCCAGAGTTCGACTTCCCAGCGCTTGTGATCGCCGGAACGGAACCTCACGACTCCGCCCATAGGCACCGTTCCCAAAGGCGGATCGAACTTCACGCTTTTCTCATTTTCAATGGTGATCGTCAAATCGGCCTGGACCCGCGGTTGCATCGATGGTGTTGACATGTCCGTTTCTCCTTTCGATTCTTGACTACTTTCCGTTGGCACGGAAACTTGGATCGGTGAGCACGGCTTGCAGTTCGGGCCGGCCACCCTTCAACTCGTCGAGCGAGGTGCCCGTCTTCAGGCTTTCATGCAGGTAGCGCAGCGCCTGGGCGCGATCGCCCAAGGCTTCGTAGGCTTCGCCTACGTCGGCAAGAACGCGCGTATCCTTGGGGGCCAACGCCAGGGCTGCTTCGATGCGCGGCACGGCCTTATCGCGCAACTTCTGGCTGGCGTAAAGCATGCCCAAAGCCGATTGAATTTGCGCGTCCTGCGGACTTGTTTGGACGAGGCCTTCGAGCAGCCTGGTGGCCCTGGCAGCCGCGGCCGCGGCCTTGGCATCTTCCTTCAACCATCGGTAGGCTTGAAGAAGATTGAACCAGACCTGAAAATCCTTGTCATTGATTTGCAGCGCTTTTTCCGTCATCGCGGCCGATTCGGCATAGCGGCCCTGGCTGTAATAGAGGCTGCCGAGGTTGGCGTACGCGGGATAACTGGGACTGAGTTCCACGGACTTCTTGAGCGCTTCCTGGGCCTGCGGAATCAACTTCGGATCTCCGGTGTCCAAATAGACCGCCGCGAGGTTGCTGTAGGCCTGAGCGTTGTCCGGCGTCAATTGGACGACCTTGCGCAACTGAGCGAGCGCCTGCGGGAAGCGGTGCTGGCGGTCATAAAAAATTCCGAGGGAGTTGTAACCCTCCCAATAATCCGGCCGGAGAGCCGCCGCGCGCTGGAAGGTCTCCTCCGCGTCGTTGATTCTCCCCATGCGCTCATAGGCGCGAGCCACGCCTTGCAAGGCTTCCGCCGAATGCGGATCAAGCTGAAGGGCATGCTGAAATTCCTGGAGAGCCAGATCGTCTTTGCCGAGCCGCGAATGCAGGTTCCCGAGCGTTACGTAGGTGGCCGGCAAGCGATCGTCCAGTTGCGAGGCGCGGTTGCAATTGGCGATTGCCTCGTCGATCCATTTGGGATTCTGGTCGAGCTGATATTTCAAGCGGTAGGCTTCGCCGAGTTCGGCATAGCCGAGCGCAAAGCGCGGGTCGGTTTGCACGGCGCTCCGCAGAGCCTCGACGGCGAGGTCCAGATTTCCGGGCTTGTCGTACCGCTGCACGTAGCCGAGCGCTTTCAGATAAGACTCATAGGCGGCAGGCACCGCCCCTCCGCCGGTGGCGCGCAGCATTTCCGGCGAAACATCGATGTGCATCAGCCGGGCGATTCCGGCCACCGCTTCGTTCTGCAGAGTTGCCAGATCTCCGGCGTGGTCTTCGCGAATGAACGAGCCGATCTGCCGCAGATTGCGAGTGTCAATCAGGTTGACCGTAAGCTGGATATTTTTCCCCTGGCGCGCGATGCTGCCCTTCACCACCAGAGTGGCGCCCAGGTCGCGCAGCGCCGCGCTGGGATCATCGACTTTTCGCCGGCGCACCACGCTGGAGGGCACAACCCATAACGACTGCTTCCCCACTTCTAGATTCGAAAGTTCGGCCGTGAGGCTGTCCATCAACCCTTCGGCGAGGGGCGCGTTGGCGGGATCGTTTCCGATGTTGTCAAAGGGAAGCACGGCGATGTGTTTTTCCCCTCCCGCCATCAAGGCGCCCGCGGCCCGCTGGCGAATGGAAGGAACCAGGAGCGAAGCCGCCGCGAGAGCCAGCACGGCGAGTGGCGCGGCAACATACCACCAACGAATTTTCTTCTGGCCGGCCGCGGCGCCGGGTTGGGTCCAGCTTGGCTGGGAGGCGTTCTTGACGGCCTGCGCGAAGCCGGGCGAGTTCAGCGAAGCGGTGGCAGTGACGTCGCGCGCCTGCGGGACGCCGGCGGGCAAATCCTTGCGCACACGCTCGAGATCATCGAGGAACTGTTCGCAGCCCGGATAACGCTGACCCGGATCTTTCGCCAGCGCTCGATACACAATCGCCGCCAGCTCCGGGGGCAGGGCATCCATCGCGGCCGGGGGCTGATTCAGAATTTCCCACATCACGCCGGTAACGCTTTCTCCGGCGAACGGCCGCCGCGCCGTCACCATCTCCGCCAGCACCACGCCCAGCGACCACACATCGGTGCGATGGTCGAGCGGTTTTCCCATGGCCTGTTCCGGAGACATGTAGGCGGCGGTTCCCGAAGTGCTTAAAGTTTGCGCCGTGCTGGCGCTGGAGATCACCCGCGCCAGGCCGAAATCCACAATCTTGGCCACGCCGCGTTCCGTGATCATGATGTTGGAAGGTTTGATATCGCGATGGACGATGTGGCGGGCGTGCGCTTCAGAAAGGCCGCGCGCCACCTGGCAGGCAATGTCCACGCTCTCTGGAAAGGAGAGCGGCCCGCGGCGAATTTTGTTGGCCAGCGTTTCACCCTGGTAATACCCCATGACGATGAAAAGCTGGCCGTCGGGAGTTTCTTCCAAACCGTGAATCACGCCGATATTCACGTGATCCAAAGCGGAGGCAGCCTTCGCCTCCCGCGCGAGGCGCTCCTTGTCTTTTTCCTCCAAACTGATTTGAGCGGGCAGAAACTTCAAGGCGACCGTGCGGTCGAGGCGCAGGTCGATGGCCTTATAGACCACTCCCATCCCGCCGGCGCCAAGCTTGCCAACGATCTGGAAATCGCCGATGCGCTGGCCGCCCGGAATCTCTGTCGAGGATGCTGTCATGGAGCCATACCGAAGGCCGTTGTGTTACGAAGCCAAAGCGCGAAGGATCGGCCTGCCGCAATGCCGGAGCAGTTACCGGAGAACGAATTCACGTGCATGATACTCCGCAGGCGAG
>JBGPTK010000098.1:0-12253 GCA_041490605.1 Terriglobia bacterium
GATTGGGTGATGGGCGCGATCTGGCGCGTCGATCCCTCCGCGAATGTGCTTCGGTGCGTCGAAATGTGGCACAAGCCGCACGTTTCGCTGCCCAAATTCGAAGAGGCCACGCGCTCCGGCGCGTTTCCACGAGGCATCGGGCTTCCGGGGCATGTCTGGGAAAACGGGCAGCCGATTTGGATTCCAGACCGTCCCACGCACCAGAGTTTTCCGCGGACCCAGGTGGCCGATAGCGAAGGATTGCACAGTTCCTTCGGCTTTCCGATTCGCAGCGGCGGAGAGGTGATCGGCGTGATGGAATTTTTCAGCCCGGAAATCCGCCAGCCCGACGCCGACCTGCTGAATTTGTTCGACGCCATCGGCAGCCAGATTGGCCAATTCATCGAGCGGCGCCGGGCCGAAGACGAATTGAAGCAGTACGCGGAATATCTGGAAGCCGCCCGGCAGGCGCAGGAAGAGGACGCGAAAAGGCTGGCCTCGCTGGTGAAGGAATTGGAAGCGGCGAAAAAGCGAGCCGAGGAAGCCACCCGCGCCAAGAGCGAATTTCTGGCCAACATGAGCCACGAAATTCGCACGCCCATGAACGCCATCGTGGGAATGGCGGGCCTGGCCTTGGAAACAAAGTTAAACCCCAAGCAACGCGAATATCTGAACATCGTGATCACCTCGGCCAATTCGCTGCTGGCGCTGATCAACGACATTCTCGATTTTTCGAAAGTGGAAGCGCGCAAGCTGGAACTCGATCGCGTGGAATTCGATTTGCGCGAGACGATTGAAGCTGCCCTCAAAGTGCTGAAGGGGCAGGCGCGGTCGAAGAAACTCACGCTGGCATGCCGCATCGAGTCGCAGGTGCCGGAGCGATTGACCGGCGATCCCGAACGGTTGCGGCAGATCATCGTGAACCTGGTGGATAACGCGATCAAGTTTACGGCCCACGGAGAAGTGGTGCTGCGCGTGGCTCCGGTCGGAGAGTCGGGCGAACCGGCGCCATCAAGCAACGGTCCTGATCCAGCCGCCACAACGGCACTGCATTTCACCATCACCGATACCGGCATCGGCATCCCGCCGGAAAAGCAGAGCCAAATCTTCGACGCCTTCGCACAGGCTGACAGCTCGACAACCCGCAAATATGGCGGGACCGGCCTGGGCCTGGCGATTTGCGCGCAACTCGTCGAGCTGATGGGCGGGCGAATCTGGGTGGAGAGCCGCACGGGCGAGGGCAGCACATTCCATTTCACGGCGAAATATGAAGTTCCACGGAGCTCCGGAGCGAAAGAGGAGCGCCCCTTTGCGGTAAGAAATGCCGCTCAGGCGAGAGGCAGCCGTCCGGCGGCGAATATCGCGGCCCGCAGGCCCCTGCGCGTGCTGATTGCGGAAGATAACCCCGTGAATCAGATGCTGGTGGTGCACTTGCTCGAACGCCGCGGACACACTGTCGCCGTGGCCGAAAATGGGAGGCAGGCGCTCGACTTGCTGGCCAGGCATCGATTCGACGCGGTGTTGATGGACGTGCAAATGCCGGACATGGGAGGCATGGAAGCGACGGCGATCATTCGCAAAAACGAACGCGAATCCGGCGGGCATTTGCACATCGTGGCCATGACCGCTCATGCGATGAAAGGAGATCGCGAGCGTTGCCTGGCCGGCGGCATGGACGCTTACATCTCCAAGCCGATCGACGCGAAGCAGTTGTTCGACGGCGTGGAATCCGCGCGAGCGCCGCAGCCGCGGGCGGTGGGTGGCGATTCTCCGGCTGTCGCGAAGGCTTTCGGCAATCAATTGCGGCAGGATTCGGCCCGCGGATCTCCTGCCGAACTTCTAGTCGCCTCGGCTCCCGTTGCGGCCGGTTCCGGTCAGTTCGAGCGGGGAATTGCGGAGCACGCCGGGAACGAGGATGCAACAACGCGTGAGCCGCAAGGATCAATCAACTCCGCGCTCGATTGGGATGCTCTGGTCGCGCGGGTTGGCGGCGACGAAAAATTCCTGCTCAAACTGGTGGAGGTTTTTCTTGCGGACTGCCCCAAACGAATGGCCGCGATTCGTAAAGCTCTGCTGGACGGCGATGCCGAAGCATTAGCGCGCGAGGCGCACACCTTGAAAGGCGCGGTGGGAAATTTCGGCGCCACCAGACTTGCGGATGCCGCGCGGGAACTTGAAATGCGCGCGCGAGAGGGCAATTTGATCTCGGCGCGCACCTCGCACGCAGTCCTGGATGAGCAACTCGCCGCGTTTACGGACGCTTTGCGTGAAGCCGCCGCCCGAAGCCGGAGGAAACTCTTCCCGCCGCAAGAAATTTCCCGCCCGGCGGAGATTGCGTTGCCGATCGCTTCCCGGCATCGAACGGGCGCGGCAGGAGCCCGGCGGTCTGGGACCAAGAAGCACCGCCCGGCGAAATCGCCGCACCTTTCCTCCACCAAGAGCATCAAAACGAAACGCAAGCCGCGGAGAAAACCTTGACGACAATTCTGGTGGCGGAAGACGACGCGACAACCAGCCACTTCCTTCAGGGCGTCCTGGAAGCCGCCGGCTACACCGTCAAAGCCGTTTCAGACGGCGATGCGGCGCTCAAGCAACTGCGCAAGAAACCGGTGGACCTGCTGCTGACCGACATCTGGATGCCGCGCGTGAATGGGCTGGAGCTGCTGGCGCGTTTGAAGGAGTCGCCGGCTCCTCATCCGCGCGTGATCGTGATGACCTCGGACGATACGCCGGAAACGCTGCTGCAGGCCGTTCGCGCGCAGGCTTATCAATATCTGCGCAAGCCGGTCGAACCGAAGGCGCTGGTCGATCTGGTCCGCGATACGCTGGCCGCCAATCCGGAGGCGCTTCCCATCGAAGTGATTTCGGCGCTGCCCCATTGGGTGGAGCTGCTCGTGCCGTGCGATTTGGCCACTGCCGAGCGCATTGCCGGTTTCATGAATCATCTGCGCGCCGACCTGCCGGAAGAAGTGCGCGAGCGCGTGGGACCCGCCTTTCGCGAATTGCTGACCAATGCCATCGAGTGGGGCGGCAAACTCGACCCCAACCAGAAAGTTCGCATTTCCTATTTGCGCGCGAAACGCATGGTGCTTTATCGCATCGCCGATCCGGGCACGGGATTTTGTTTTTCCGATCTTTCGCACGCGGCCGTCAGCAATCCCGAGGATAGTCCGTTCGAGCATGATGCGAAACGTTTGGAAAAAGGATTACGCCCGGGCGGCTTCGGCATCATGCTCGCGAAATCCATGGTGGACGAGCTGCTGTATAACGAAGCGCACAATGAAGTGGTGTTCGTACAATACCTCGACGAGGAAAAAAAGGAATCCTGATGCCACCGGCCAAAAAAAGAGCGCCCAAGAATCAGCCTGCGGCGAAAAAGCCGGCCGGTAGAAAATCTGCGCCCCAGGCGCGGGCAACAGCAATCCAGGCGGGATCAAGCCGGGATGATCGCTTGTACATCCCGCCGCCCGGCGGATACGCCGCGTTGCCGTTCTCGAGCGGCGTCTTTGCCGGCGGCACTTTCTACCTCGCGGGCCATATTGGACTTGAACCCGGCACCCTTAATGTGCCGGCCGATCCCGATCAGGAAGCTCGCTTGCTCTTGGACGGAATGCGCGCGACTCTTTCGAAGGCCGGGCTCACGATGGACGATCTGGTCTCCGTGCAAATCTTTTGCGCGGATGTTTCGCTCTTCGATCGCTTCAACCTGATCTACCGCGCCTATTTCACCGAACCGCTCCCCCCGCGCGCCTTCCTCGGTTCAGGCCCCTTGCTCTTCGGCGCCCGCTTCGAAATCTGCGCCGTCGCGGTAAAACGGACATCAGGCCGCTAATCCAAGAGCGGCCGCAAATCAAGAGTTCCCGGCAGCAAGATTCGACTAGGTAGGTTGATGCAGATGCTTAGACTAAACCCAGGCAGATTCTTACTTGCAGCTGAATGATTCTGAATGTGGCTTCTGATAGCACGCCGAGGGGAGGGTATTTGAGATCCTTCTTTTCGAGCGTATTAACTTGGTCGCATTTTGCCCAGCATTTGATATCTAGTCCCCCTTCTCCAGCCCGGATCGGAACGCGAACACTAAATTCTCTGTGCGCAACGCCCGTGACAGGAACCACGCAGACATCCAGGGAGTACTTGTTTAAGGAATTTATAGAAAGGACGATTATGGGCCGCACTTTATCGAGTTGGGCCAGACAGACTTCTCCACGCCTCGGGTACCAGCCCGCAGGAGCAGCGTGGAGAGTCCGGGTCATTCGTCCCTTGTGATTGCTCGAATGGAAGCTTTTCGAAAAGCTCTGGCCTCTTCGCGTTCGGCTTTGGGGACGTTGGCGAAGAAAGCAGCGGCCTCAATTTCCAGTCTCTCGTGTTGTTCTTCCAGTATGGCGCGCCTGAGCAATTCGTTCACACGCTCGCTAGCGGACTTTTGGCCTCTGGTGGTATCAACGAAGTTGCTCACTTCCGGATCAATTGTAAAACTCTTAGCCAGTCTCATAGTAATCCTAATATGTATTATAGTATCAAAGCTATTATAAATGATCCGCGCTTGAAGTCAATTGGAAAGAAGCTATCGGCGAACACCTTGAATTATTAGTGTTTGTCGCCTGCACCCAGCAGGATCTCCTAGCTCATCCCCGGCGCATCGGCTGAAAGATCGCGAAGACGGCGCCTTGCGGATCGGCCAGCACCGCCATGCGTCCCACGTCTTCCATCGTCGACGGCGGCATGTGGATTTTTGCTCCCAGCTCTTTGGCTTTGGCCGCGCCAGCGTCACAATCCGAAACAAAAATATAGGACAGCCAGCTTGGCGGAGCGTTTGGGTCTCGATACTTTTCCGGAGGCATTCCGCCGATAAATTCCTCGCCGTTCTTGATGTGCCAGTAGTCGTGACCCGCTTTCTCGTCTTCCTTCACGATTTCCCAGCCGAATAAACCTGAATAGAAAGCGCTGGCGCGCGTGCGATCCGGAGTGCCCAGGTCGGCCCAGCAGAACGTGCCGTCCACTCCCGAACTGCCGAAGCCGGAATGTTTCTTCGCTTGCCAGGCGCAAAAATGCGCGCCGGTAGGATCTTGCAGCACGCTCATTCGCCCCACGTCGTACACGTCAAATGCCGGCGCGAGCACCTTTCCGCCCAGTTGCGCTGCTTTTGCCGCTGCGGCGTCCGCGCTCTCCACGGCCACGTAGATCATCCAATGCGGCGGCACTCCTTGCGAGCGCTGCTCCGGACGAAGCGTATAAGCGGCGCCGGCCGAGCGCCCTTCGATTTGAAAGATGGTGTAGAAATCATTTGTCCCCATCGGAGCGTCATTGATGGACCATCCAAAAAGCTTGCCGTAGAAATTCTTCGCGGCGTTCTGGTCGTTGGTGGCTAGTTCGATCCAGCAGAAGGAACCAGGTGCGTGTTTTTCGATGGCTGGCACGTGCGCGATTATACCGCGTCCCCGGCAATTCTGGAATTAGCAGCTCCGATGCACAATGGATGTACGAATTGATGCAGTGAATGCATCTTGCCCAGCATCTGAACACGTGCTAGAATAAATGTCATCAACCGTGGCTTCGCGCAAGGTGCGAGTTCGCAACATCGGAATTTCCAAAAAGGGAGCATGCCCGTGGGAGAGCCCTCTAAGAAAAAGGTAAGGACCACCGTAAGCCTTCCAGAGACTGTATATGAAGAGGCTCGTTCGCTCGTGGATCGGGAGTTCGGCTCATGCGGTTCTGTGAATGGCTTATTCGTAACAGCGATCGTTGCCTATTTGAAAGTTCTGAAGCGGCGGCAAATCGATGCCCAATTTGCCGGGATGAAAAATGATGCCGGATTCCGCAAAGAGGTCGAGTTGTTGGCTGAACAGTTTAGCCAAAGCGATTGGGAAGCGTTTGCGGCCGTGGAAAGGAACAACTAGCGTGCCGAAACGTGGCGACGTTTACATGGCCCGCCTCGATCCCAGGCAGGGATCAAAACAGGCCGGTGAGCGTCCCGTGGTCATCGTCAGCCGCGATGCGATTAACCAGAACAGTCCCGTCGTCATCGTCGTTCCCGTGACGAATCGAAAGCACAAGACGCGCATTTATCCGAGTCAGGTAGTCCTCAAAGCGGGAGACGGAGGCTTGACCAAAGAATCGGTAGCCTTAGGCGAGCAGGTCCGGGCAATTAGCACTGAAAGATTTAGAAGGCAACTCGGTCATCTGGCGGCCGCGAGCCTCCTGCAAATCGCCGATGCTTTGAAAATCGCACTCGATCTCTAGAAAATTCCCCAATTCTGTCTCGGCTGTTCCGCCTTACTCGTAACGAACCTGCGACAGCAGCGGCCGGACGGGGGACTGCTAGCAAGGTTCCCTCATGTTCGTCTAGGAGCGTCGCAAGTGAGAATGCATGAGCTAACCGCCACACCGCCCCCCCGCAGTCATCCCGAGCCCGCATTCTGGGCGAGGGATCCGCCGCAAAATGTCCAGTGAAACATCACGTTTGATGGAATCAATGATTTGCGTTTTCGGAGCGGGCTCCCGCCATCTCGCATCGCTGGTCACGAATTTCCGGGAGCCTTTTAAATAGGCGGTTACTGGTTCTGCTGTGATCCGCTGATCACTTCGCCCACGCGGAACACAACCCCCAGCACTTCCACGACGATGCGGCAGTAGAGGATCCAGAAGAACATCCCCACCACGCCCAGCACCATGGCCAGCAATCCATTCGACGTCGAGGACTCAAACCCGTTGAAGACGAACCCGGTCGCCACGATCAGCCCCAGCAGCAGATGGATCGAGTACAACAGTTTCAACATCCGCGGCGTCACCATCCGCTGGAAGGAAAAATCCATCAGGTGCTCCATCAGACCCTTTTCCTGCGGCATCACTTGCTGCTCGACGTAAGAGGGTGCGGTTGCCATGGGCTTGGTGCCTCCTTCGAATTCGCGCGGCTGGGTAGCTGCGTGCAACTATTGTACGGATTTGCCGCCCTCCCGATCGCCTGTTGGAGTACAGGATTTCTAAAGAGGCAGTTGACCCGATGTACAGGAGAAGGGGACAGGACCGTGGGGACAGGGTGCGCGCGCGACCGAATTTGGGTGGGTGTTTTGTGGAATTACGTGCGGCGGAAGATTGAAACGAGGAGACCGAGCAGCGATCGCCCGCCGGTAAAGGGCGCCATCAAAATCTGCATCAGCATTGAACCACGGCCCTTCAGCCGGTCGAGTCCCACTCGCGCGTCTTCCTCGCGCTGGCGTTCCAGCGTGGCCTGCCAAAACACGGAAAAATTCAGGCCGCAGCGCTCGCACGATCCGCCGTGCCGCTGCTGATGCCAGCACTTCGGGCACTTCCACAGCAAGGTTTCGTGACAGCGCGTGCAGAACTGAACCGTATCCGGACTATCCACACCGCACTTCGGACACTGCATGAATCCAGTGTAGCGGGAAACGCCCGGCGGCACGAGAAACTGTCTTCACCCCGCAGCGTAACAATAAGCATGGAAAACTCTCGGGTCGACATCCGGGCTAATGTGCTTGTCCCCCACTGCCGATAAATGCCGTGGAGCGCCCGCCGGGCCAAGTAGTCCGGGCGGCCCGGTGGAGTGCTCTGGTCATCCCGAGGGCTGCTTCAGCAGTCCGGAGAGTCTTCCTCACCGGCACTTAGCTGTACGCCGTTGAGCCTCGGATTCTTCGGCCCCGTGTGGCCGGGGCCCTCGGGTGACAAATCCGTTTCACGTACCTCAACTCCCCCGATTCCTTCGGAGACCTTTGCCGGTGCCTTCCAGAGGCGGCCGTGCCGGCCCCTCAAAGCCTGCTAATGCTGCCGTTGATCGGTGCCGATTATGAACAGTGAAGGTGAATAGCGGACGCACGGGGAAAGAAAAATGACATTCCAGGCATGCCGGAATCAACTGTGCCAAAGGCGGCAGATCCACTGTGTCGAAAGTGGACTGCCGAAAGGTACAGGCATCAGTGTGTACGAAAACTGGCCTCCCGTCCCGTATCGGCACACGATCGAAACAAGTACGCTTGATCTCACCAAGCCCGGCAACCCCGGGGTGTGAGGGGAATATGTCGCATTGGATTTCACCGGCGGCAGAAACGCCCGAAGGCCTCGAAGAATTCAAGGTAGGTTTGGCACGGCTGCGACAAGGGCAGCGTGCCGAAGCCATGACGCATATCCGGCGCGCGCTGGAAGTTGAACCGCGCAATCCGTTCTACCTCTCCTACGCCGGTTTGCTCGCTGCTTTAAACGAAGCCCGTTTCGGCGACGCGGAACTGCTCTGCCGGCAAGCAATTGAACTGAAATGGAATCACGCCCAACTCTATCTCAACCTCGCGGACGTCTATCAGCAGTGCGGCCGCAAAGCGGAAGCCATCGCCACTCTCGAAAAGGGATTGAAATCGGCGGGGCGGGATTTCCGGCTGCGGCGCGCGCTCGAACGGATGGGCGTGCGGCGTGCCCCGATGCTGCGCTGGCTGGACCGCACTCATCCCATGAATCGCGCGCTGGGACGACTTCGTCACCGGCTGGCAGCCAACACGCGAATGCTTTAGGTTTCGTCGCGGCACTCGTTCGTCCTGGATGGATTGAATCGCGGCAGAGAAACGGGAAGGGGATGCGAATGTAGCGGAGGGCGGCTTCGCCTGAACTCAGGCGGACGCCCTCCGCGCGGGAACTGCTTCACTTGACCGGGCTAATGCTGTCTACGTGCACTTCGCCGTTGTCCGTCAGGTGGCCGGATAATTTCATTTGTTGGCCGAGGTCTGTGCCGGGGTTCACCGCATCTTGATTCTGAATCTTGAGGACATCTTTCGAATTCCCGTCGACAAACACCCAGGCTGCCGCCTTGCCAGACACGCACCGCACGGCGCAGTCTTTGTGATTCGCGTTGGCGCCTTTCGCCCCACAAGCGCTGTCACTGATCCAACCCGTCCATGTTTGCGTGGTCTGGCCCGCGGCGTATACGGTGAATGCAATTACAAGCAGAGCAACCATACTCAATGGTAGGGATTTCCGCATAGGACTTGCCTCCTCAGGTTGAAAGATGCGTCGAGCCGAAGGCGGGCATCAGGCCGCGACCGGAAGGGGCTGGAACTTCTCCGCATATTATACATCTGCAATCAACGCAGGCAAGCAACAACTGGCTTCTCACCACGAGGCAGGTCAGTGCGAGCAGCGTTTGACCAGTTGCCGGATCCACCCAAAATACGCACATCCAGTTCTGCTAACCCGCATGAAACAACTTCGCAGCTCTTCAAATGCGGGAGCCCCCTGTTGCCATCGTGGAAAACCAGGCGTGCTTCGTTGCCATGGTTTGCCGGGACCGCGGTACGCTACTAATGCAGCGCCACAGGCAGAATGAACGCCCCTTCGCAGGTCGTGATCGATTCGTCCGCCTCGACCACTCCGTCTACTCATCGGAGTTCGGGCCCCAGCAAAATAATAGTCTGGCTCTCGCAGCGCTGGCTGCCATTGACCTGGGCGATCGTGCTGGGCGCCTACGCCCTGGCAGCGCTGCTCCTGCCGCGTGGCGAGCATTTAAACGCCCTTGGAGACGTCCTGCAGTGCCTCGTGCCCTTGTTCGCCATCACAGGTCTCCTTCTGAATTCCGGCTCCGCCGACTGGCGCAATGACGTTTTCTGGATGCTCCTCGGCATGGGTTGCGGGATGTGGATGGCCGGGCAGTGCCTGTGGACGTTCGTCGAGGTGATCCAGCGCCAGCCGGTTCCGAATCCATTCCTGGGCGACGTCATTTTCTTTCTGCATCCGGTGCCGATGATCGGCGCTTTGGCCATGGCCCCGCATCGTAAAGCGGGCGAAATGCGCTATCGCTTCGGCTCGATTGATTTCTCGCTCCTCCTACTTTGGTGGGTCTACCTTTACTTGTTCATCGTCATTCCCTGGCAATACATCTGGCCGAATCAGAATCTCTACAACAGGGCTTACAACAACCTGAGCATGGTCCAGAACATGATTCTGGTTATCGGTCTGGCCCTGCTGGCGTTTCATTCGAAATCGGGATGGCGAAAAATCTATGCGAATTTGGCCGGGGCGGCGCTCCTTTATTCCAGCGCTTCGCTGCTGATCAACCGGGCGATTGACCGGAAGGCTTATTTCACGGGCAGCTTTTACGACCTCCCGCTGATCGCGTCGTTCCTTTGGCTGGGCTCGGCCGGATTTTTGGCCCACCGCCGCCGGCCCTCCGGCGAGGCCGGGAGCGAACATCGCCGTGAGAACTGGCCCGCGGAATTGGCGATTTGCGCGGTGGTTTCAATGCCGATGCTGGCGCTTTGGGGTCTTTGGGGCAGCCAGGCCCCACTCGTGGTGCGCGATTTCCGGCTGAGCGTGACGCTGGCCTTGATCATCCCCGCGGTCCTGCTGGTCTTCCTGCGCTTGCGAATGGTCGATGGGGACCGGCTGTTCCTGCTCCGGAAATCGCAGGAATCTCTGCAGGACATGCATCGGCTTCAGGCGCAGCTCGTGCAAAGCGAAAAATTGGCGTCGCTGGGGCATCTGGCCGCGGGCGCAGCGCACGAAATTAATAATCCGCTTACCGGCATCCTCGGCTATGCGGAACTTCTGCTGGACGATCCCACGCTCGGCGAGCGCCCCCGCGGGCTCGCGGGAAAAATGCGGGATCAGGCGCGCCGCATCAAGCACCTGGTGGGCAACCTGCTCAGTTTCGCCCGCCAAATTCCTGGTGAAAAAGCCGCGATCGACGTGAATGAAGTGGTGAAAGGCGCCCTGAATCTGAGCCATCTCGAGCTGCGAGGAAACGAAAACATCCGCATCCTTGACGATTTCCAGCCGGGGCTGCCCGCCGTGCATGGCGATGCGAATCAACTCATCCAGGTATTTTTCAACTTGATTGACAATGCCCTGGATGCGCTCGAGGAAGCGGGCGGCGGGGAACTGATGATTCATTCGCGCTTCGAACGAAAATTCGTCGTCGTCGATGTGATTGACAATGGCCCCGGCATCAAAGAGCCGCGAATGGTTTTCGATCCCTTCTATACCACCAAGCCAGTCGGGAAGGGAACCGGCCTGGGTTTGAGCATCTGCTATGGCATCGTGCAAGAACATCGCGGGCGCATCCATTGCTTCAACCGGCCCGAGGGCGGCGCCACCTTCCGCGTGGAATTGCCGGTCATCTCCGTGCCTTTGCTCATCCCCCTTGCCCTCCCTGTCTCTTCCAGAAAAAGCAACTCGTAGCTCTAGAATCAGCGCCGTCCGGCTCCGCCGGTGTTCTGGACGCGGAAGATTCTCTCCATCGCCCGCCGCGCGGCGATTGGGAAAAAATCTCCTCCGGGTCTTTACGGAATGTGCAATACTCCCGCTCATCGGGGTGGAACGGGAGGAGAACATGGCCATTCGACGTATCACTCCAAACAATTTTGCGCGAATAACGCCGGATCGTCTCCGCAAACGGATCCAAAGTTTGTCTGCGGGAGTGCTAGCGATCCTGGCGCTCCTCGGCGCGGCGACGGCAAATCATGTGCGCGCGCAACAGGCGCCGCCGCAAAACGTGCCGTCTCCGACGTTGCGCGTGACGGCGCGGCTGGTGCTGGTGGACACGGTCATCACCGACAAAGACGGCCATCCGGTGAAAGGCCTCACGGCATCTGATTTCACGGTCACCGAAAACAAGAAATCCCAGAAGGTTGTTAGCTTTTCCTTTCAGGATTCTCCCGTCACCGGCGCCGCGCACAACCCTCCCGGGCCGTTGCCGCCCGGCGTGACGACGAATCGTTCCGAGTACATCACGCCGCCCGGCCCGCCCACCGTTATTCTGCTGGATTCGCTGAACACGCTGGTGAGGGATCAGGGCGCGGCGCGCCTCGAGTTGCTGAGGTACATGGAGAAGCAGCTCACGCCGGGGCAGCCCATCGCTGTGTACACTCTGGGCCGCTCGCTGCGTGTGTTGCAGGGATTCACCGACGATCCGCGGCTGCTGCGCTTGGCCGTCGATACCTACAGGCCGGAAATCCCGATTGACCGGCAAATCGAGGATGTCCAGAGCCGGATGCCTCCGGCGCCGAAGTTTTGGCTTGGGGCAAGCGCCCTGCACGGAGGTGGTGGTGCCCAAATAGCCGCTCAATTCATGATGCAGCAGATTCGTGATTTCTACACCGAGCAGGCGGCACTTGCGCTCGACGACCGCGTGGGAATCACGCTCAGCGCGTTCCGCATGATCGCCCGCGCGCTGGCGGGGTTTCCCGGACGGAAAAATCTGATCTGGGTGTCGGCCTCGTTTCCGCTGACGCTGATGAAGCAGATCGTGCATTACGGCGAAACTCAATCCGACCCGAAC
>JBGPTK010000099.1:0-12205 GCA_041490605.1 Terriglobia bacterium
CCTGGTTAACGCTAATCGGAAACTGACTCACCACTGAATATTCCGTCTTGTTGAAATTCAAAAAGATTCTGAGTTCTGATTGATTACATCGAAGTGATCACATCGAGCGGAGCGGACGAAAGCGTTCCTTTGGGGTCAGCCCGAACGAAGAGAGGGATCACGAGCAAATCCCAAATGCTTGAGCACCAGAGGACCTGTCGCATCAAACTGGAATGTGATTCGCACGTTTCTCTGGATCCTTCGCGGCGCAGGAAACGCGCGCTCAGGATGACTGCCAAAAAGCTGGATTACATGGAGCGCAGGGCTTCCGCTACCGGGCGGCGCGCGGCGCGGATCGCGGGGGGCAGACCGCCCAAAACACCCATCACCAGCGCGAAAATCACTCCCGAGACGAGCAGGCCGAAAGTAATCTTGAAGGCGAAGGCGAGATGGGAAAATGTCTGCCAGTTCATGGCGCCTGTGGTGAGCCCGTTCAAGGGGAGCACGGCGACGCAGCCGACGACTCCGCCCAAAAATGAAATCAGGAGCGCTTCGATTACAAAGGAAAACACAACGGCGGCGGCGCCGAAGCCCAGGGCGCGCATGGTGGCGATCTCCCGCGAGCGTTCGGCCACCGCGGAATACATGGTGTTCAAAGCGCCGAATATGGCGCCGATGGCCATAATCGCGGCCACCAGGCCGCCCAGGATGGTGATGAGCTTCGTCAAAGTGCGGGATTGCTTCTCGTAATAGTCAATCTCTCGCATTACGTCAACATTCAAGCGCGGATCGGATGTGACCGCATCCTTAAACGACTGGAAGGCCGCGGGTGAAGTCAGGTGGACGGTGACGGACTGAAAAAGATTCTCGGGGCGCTTCAACACCTGGTTCAATACCGGGGCGTCGCACCACACTTCGGAATCGAACGCACTGCCGCCGGCGTCGAAAATTCCCACCACTTTCCAGTGCCCGCCGCCAAAGTCCACGATATTTCCAAGAGTGAGCCCCGAATAGGTATGATTTGCGTTGCGGCCTACGATCAACTCGGAAAGTCCGGGCTCGAACATCCGCCCTTCGATAATTTTGATGTTGTTGCGCACTTGCAGCACGTTTCGAGAGACGCCGCGCACCTGCACGTTGGCGTCGGTGCCGGTGGAGATTAGAGGAAAGGGCACCACCCCCACCACTTCTCCTGTGACCAGCGGGCTGTTGCCTGAGCGTGCCACTCCCGGCTCGTCTTCGATGATCTTCATGGAATCGAGAGTGACGGCGCCCATCATTTCCGCCGTGGCTCCGGCGCGCAGCACCAGGGCATTCCCCGTCGAACCGGAAGAAACCAAGGTGGCTTTGAAGCCGCGTGCTAGTGATAGCATCGCCACGAAGACGCCGACCGTTCCGGCAATTCCCAGCACGGCGACGATGGCTGAAGTCCAGCGCGCCTTCACGCTGCGCAAATTGTAAATGACGGGTATGGCCATCTCAGACCCTCCTGAGTGCGTCTACCACACGCAATCGCATGGCGCCGAACGCCGGAATCAATCCGCTGACCGCGCCCACCGCGAGCGCGAACGCGATTCCTGCCGCAAGTGTCTTCCAGGGCAAGAGGACGTAGGGGAGCATGCCGTTCAATGCGTTGTCGAGTCCCGGCATGGCCAGCTTGGCGAGGAGCAGCCCGATCAAGCCGCCCACAAATGCGATGATCAAAACCTCCGAAAGGACCAGAAAAAGCACGAAACGATCGGAGAAACCGATGGCCTTCAGTACCCCCAGCTCCGCCGTCCGCTCGCGGACGGCAATGGCCATGGTGTTTCCTGTGACCAGCAGCAAAGTGAAGAAGACGACCGTGCCGATGGTCAGGATCAGGAATTCGATGTTGCCGAATTGCTTGGCCCAACCCGCGGCGAAGGCCGATTCCGTTTCGGTTTTCGTTTCATAGGGAGAATTGTCGAATTGGCTGTCGATCGCTTTAGCTACCGGCACGGCATCGTCCGGGCTATTGAGGCGGACGCCATACCACCCGGCATTCCCTTTTAGGCGATCGGGAACGCGCTCCTCGAAATAATCCCACTGAAACCAGAATTGCGTTTCGTCGTCCTGCGGGCGTTTGCCGTGATAGATGCCGTCGAGATTGAATTCCCAGGAGTTGGTGCCGCCGAAGAGCGAGTTCTTGATGGGGATGCGATCGCCCACCTTCCATCCGAAACGCTTGGCGGTTCTGGCGCCGGCAATCGCGCCCTGGCGATCTTTCACGAAGTTCTGCCACTCGTCCTCGGGCACAACCAACTCCGGGTACACCAGGCGCTGATTTTCTACGTCGATGACGAACTGCGGGAAGAAATTGTTCTCGTTCTGATAGACGCCGCCAAACCAATTTTGATGCGTGATGGCCTTTACGCCGGGGATGCGGAGGATTTTGTCGCGGTAGGAGAGCGGCAACGGCTGGATGATGGTCACACGATTGATGACGATCAGCCGGTCCGCGCCCGCTACATCCACACCCCCGCTGAAGGCGGTCTTGATGGCGGCGAGGAAGCCGAACAGGAAAAGCGCCACGGCGAACGAGCCGATGGTCAGCATGAATCGGAATTTCTTGCGAAACAAATTGGCGAAAATCAGGCTGGCGTATTTCATGCGGCGCCTCCCAGGGAAACTTGCTGCTGTCTGCCCGCTTCCACCAGAGCGCCTTTTTCGAGGTGCAGAATGGTGTCCGCGCGCTGCGCGACCACGGGATCGTGGGTGACCATCAGCACGGTTTTCCGGTATTCCTTCACCAGGCGCAGAATCAATTCCATGATTTCATCCGCGCTGCGGCGGTCCAGGTCGCCGGTGGGCTCGTCGCACAGTAGAAAAGTGGGATCGGAGACAATGGCGCGGGCGATGGTGACGCGCTGTTCCTGTCCGCCGGAAAGCTGGCGCGGATAATGGTCCATGCGGTCGGTGAGTCCGACGAGGGAGAGAGCGGTTTCCACGTGCTTGCGGCGCTCGGATTTGGAGAGCTTCGTCAACAGCAGCGGCAACTCGATATTTTGATAGGCGGTGAGCACGGGGATGAGGTTGTACATCTGAAAGATGAAGCCCACGTGGCGGGCGCGCCATTCGGTGAGCTTGCCGCGCGACATGTGGGTAATCTCATCGCCTGCTACCGTGATGCTGCCGGCCGAAGGCACATCGAGTCCGCCCAGCAGGTTGAGCAAAGTGGTCTTCCCCGAGCCGCTGGGGCCCATGAACGCCACAAAGTCGCCCTGCGCGACATCCAGATTGAGTCCCTGCAGGACGTGAATTTCCTCGCTGCCGCGCTGGTATTTTTTGTCCAAGCCTCGCACGACAATCAAGCTGTTGCTGGCTCCCGAATCATCGACGCGCACCATAGAGATTGCTCCTTACTATTTAATTTCGACCGATTGCCCATCACGCAATTCAGCGGGACCCTTGATAATTACGGAATCTCCCTGAGAAATACCGGCGATGATTTCGACATCCTGGCCGCGTGTTTCACCCAGGGTGACGGCGCGGCGCTCCGCGCGCCCGTCCTTGACGAGAAATACAAATGGCTTGCCGTCTTCCTTTCTTACCGCGTTGCCGGGAATCACGGCTTGCGCAGGCGTTCGAGCGGACTTCTTGTCTTCTTTCGGTGCCTCGTCAAGAAAGGCGACTTTTACGCCCATGTCCGGCAGAATTCGCGGGTCCAGTTTTATGAATGAGATGCGAACCTTCACCGTGGCCTTCTGGCGATCGGCGGTGGGGATGACGGTGCGGACGCGGGAAGGGATTTGCCATTCCGGATAGGCATCGAGAACCGAATTCACGTTCTGGCCGGTGTGGACTCTGGCGATGTAAGCCTCATTGACGTCGACTTCTACTTCGAGAGACTGCATGTCCACGAGCGTGGCAATGCCGGTGCGCGTAAATCCCCCGCCCGCGGAGATGGGCGACACCATTTCGCCCGGTTGCGCATCTTTCGAGACCACGATGCCGTCGAACGGCGCGCGGATCACGCAATTGTCCACGGCCTGTTGGGCCTCATTGATGCGCGCTTCGGCGGAAGCCACCTGGGACTTGGCGAGGTTGATTTTCGCCCGCAGGCTATCGGCATTGGTGCGCGCGGTGTCCACGCCTTCCTGGCTTTGCACGCCCTGGGCCTGGAGCTGCTGCGCGCGGTGCAATTGGATTTCGGCGAATTTGAGCTGCACCTGGAGATCGGCGATGGCGGCTTGCGAAGCGTCACGATCGGCCCTGGCGGATTCGAGGATACGCCGGGCGTCGGAATCATCGAGCGTGGCCAGGACAAATCCTTGGCGGACATGCATGCCCTCGTCGAAATTGATCGCGGTGACGCGGCCGGTGATCTTGGCGGCGATGGTGGCGCGGCGGCGCGGAGTGACATAGCCGCTGGCATTCAGCAGCGTGGTGGCTTTGGCGTCGCTCGCGCCGCGGGCGGCAGCCACTTCGACGATTGTCTTATTCGTGCGGAAAGTGAAAACGATTCCCGCCACAATTACCAGAAAGCCCAGAGCGGCCGAAAACAGGCCAAACTTCTTGGCCACGCCGCCGCGCGGCTGGCGCGAGCGGTCGTCGATTTTCAAATGCGAAAGATCCTGACCCGTGGGAGATTGCCCCGATTCCATGATGGCCTCTTACCGTCGAGTGGCAAGGCCGCCTGAGTATATTAACGTCTCAGAGGATAAAATGTTACGGCCCGGCGGAAAAACCTGGCGCACCTCAAATTGGATAGTTCGTTCTCCGCGGGAGATACAAAATCCTACTCCAGGAGACAAAAGCCAGCATCTGCCGGGGAGCAACTGACTTTATCACGGCTGGTTTGGACAATGCGAGAGTCAGGGCCAAGCCGAACGAGTGAGACGGAAGCAGGTCTTTCTCCGTCGTGCCCGGCTCTTCTGGGAGCAGAAATTAGGACATGCGCAGGAGGCTGCTAGTATGTTAAATAGTATATATCTATGTGTGGCAACTCGCGTTCGAGGGCCCTTGCGATTCTGCGGCGCTGCGCGTTCGCGTCTGCGTTGATGACGATGGCAGGCGCGGTGAATCTAGGCGCGCAAGGAGCGCCGAATCCCGTGCCGCTTATCAGCTAGACGCTTGGCCTCAATATGTAGATCGCTGAGCGCGTCTAGAACTCGCAAGACGCCCGTGATCGCTTGATTGTCCGCTGCCTCACAGAGGAGCCGCAGGTCGCCTGTACGAGTAACGGTTTCAACCAGATTCAAATTGCAGTTACAAATTCTTAGCAGCGAACTCAACAATTCTTCATCAAGGCCAACGTCACCCGCAGCAGACTCATGATTATCTAGGAAATGAAGGATAATTTCATAAGTCCGCATGAGTGGCTCTCCTGAAGACAGGGCAAACATTCAAGAAGCATAGTGAGGCTAATTCCGACTGACAATGGCACCTCTTTGTCGTATGTTAGCAGAACAGTATAGTACCGTACAAGTATTCAGTTGTTCTTGACTGGGAAGTAACTTTAGCATATATGCATATGAGGGGGTAGTAGTAATTCTAGTCCCTAAACTTTCATCGCCCATACGGCCCGTGTCAAGTTCCTAATGAATTAGTCAGGCGAATGCGAGGGGTTTCCTCGCCTAAAAGGTAGGTGAACGATGACTTTGTTTCAGGAGAATGAGGGTGTTTCTTCGCTCAAAGATAATTCGTCAGGCACAATCCTGGTCGTAGATGACGAAACTTCAGTGGCTGATCTGTGTCGGGATGTGGCTAAAGAGTTCGGGTTACAGGTTCGCACAGCTTTGACCACAGAACGGGCACTCGAAATCCTTGAACTATGTCGCATCGACCTTATCATTACAGACTTGCGCGTCCCGAAGCTGGGAGGGCTCGAATTACTGAAGCGCGTTCGTGTATCTTGTCCTCGAACGGCAGTTGTAATGCTAACTCAGTATGGAACGATCAAAAGTGCAATCGAAGCCATTCAACACGGCGCCGCAGATTACATGACCAAACCTTTTCGCTTGGACGAATTTCGAAAGATGATTGGTCCAATCGTTCGCGAGCTGGAACTCGACAATGAAACCCGTGCGCTTCGCAGCCGCGATGGTTTTGCGGGCTTGATCGGTACTTCACCCCAGATCCAGCGAGTACATGAACTCATTCAGAAGTGCAGCCAAAACAATTGTCTCGTTTTGATCACCGGTGAAACTGGAACGGGGAAGGAACTCGTCGCCCGGGCAATTCACTTTGCGAGCCCTCGCCGAACCGATCCATTCGTACCCGTGGACTGTTCATGCCTTCCTGCCACACTTATCGAATCGGAGCTGTTCGGTTACGTTAAAGGCGCATTCACCGGGGCCATGCAGGACAGGAAGGGTCTCTTTGAAGCCGCGGCGGGAGGGACCTTATTCCTCGATGAGATCGGAGAACTGCCACTAGATTTGCAGGGGAAGCTATTGCGAGTCTTGCAGGAAAAGGAAGTCCGTGTTGTCGGTTCGACGAAATCCGTGAAGACCTCAGCCCGATTCATCGCGGCAACAAATCGAGACCTGGAGGCGGAAGTGAAGTCGGGTCGATTTCGACAAGACCTCTATTTCCGGCTGAATGTAGTTGATATCCATACGCCTGCGCTGCGGGAGCATAGATCTGACATTCCTTTGCTGGCGCGCAGGTTCTTGCAAACATTGAACGAGCCACATCGGCCTCTGCACCTCTCTCAAGGGGCAGAAGCACACTTGATGGCCTACGACTGGCCGGGTAACGTTCGCGAGCTTGAAAATGCGATTGAACGCGCAGTGGCACTGGGTGCCGGACCCATCCTAAACGTTGAAGATCTACCATTAAGCGTCTGGCAAAATAACCCGGCATTCTTATCGGAGAGCAACAAGATCGTCCCGCTCCCAGAATTAGAACGGCAGGCCATTCTAAACGCCCTCCGCGAGGCAGGAGGGAATAAGCTACTTGCCGCGCAGGCGCTCCAGATGGGGAAAACGACCCTCTATCGCAAGCTGAAAGAATATGGTTCCTAAAGGGATCTCAGCTTACAGAACGAGCTCGTTTATCCTTTTCTGCACAGATGGGCCGGGGATCTATTTCTCGTCCCCTGACTCGCTCGGCGATTTGATCACTCCCTTAACCGCAAACATCCGATAGTTCTTGAATTCACCGCGGCACCAATACGGCCGTCCGTTGAACTCTACTTGCAAAGCGATGCTCACGGGGATCAGCTTGCGCTCTTCACCCGGCTCGTTTAGCCACCCGTAGAGTACCGAAAGCTTGCACCTTCGCCAGTCGGCGTCCGCTTTAGTGAGGTCCTCATCTACCGTGATGCGCAAAATGTTGAATTGCTCGTCAGTCCACGCTTCGCCTCTGCATGGAACCACCTTGCTGGAGTCACGATGCCACAAATACGGGATGTAGATAGTGTGCGATTTGAATATGCAAGCGCTGTCCTCGGCTACCCCTTCAAATCGGAAGACTTTTAACTTCTGGCCCTCCATGATCCGATCGCTGTCTTGTTCTATCCTGAGGTCCAGATCAGTCGCGAGAAGGTCCGGAAGATCTTTCCACTCGGTATCGATCATCACCCATGTCGCAGTTGATGGGAATGGAAGATCCTTTCCTTCTTTCTTGCCATCGGGCCATTTCCTAAAGGTTTGATGTCCATAGACTACGCGGACTTCGTGCTCCCGAGTCTGCTGCCTTGTATTCTCGAAACCGAATTCCAGTTTTTGAAGGGCGATGAAGTTCCTCATGCCTTCACCCAATTCCTGCGCTTTCTTGCGCAGCATCTGAACATCAGCCGGTTCCTGAGTTCTCCGGTGAATCTCGCCCGACAGATTCCTCGGCTTGAGCGGCGGCAACCATTCTTCTATTCCATCCTGCAAGTACCACTTCGGCAGTATCGATGTCGGATTGATACCGACATTCTCTCCCGAAACTTCTGTGTCCCTTTCAGCACCTTCACCGGCATCCTCGTCTCCATGAATGACATCGGCCTCAGCTTCAATATCGACCGTTACGGGCGACGGCGTGCGATAAATTGTTCCAGGAATAAGACGTGCGTAGAATTCCGGTGATTCGATCTTCCTCAAATAATCGGCGAGGACCCAGATCGGTATCGCCTGAAGCATGTTGCGATTCCCCCGCTCCACGAAGCCAGCGACGCCCACCGCTTGATTGCCTTCATTCACGATCAGTCCACCGCTTAATCCGGGACCGATCGTCGCGCCGTCTTTTGACGGTTGCATTTCGAATTCCAGCATTCCATCTGCGAATTCCCTCAGAAATTTGCCGGAGAACATCGTTAGCATCCCACCTCTCGGATAACCATAGGCCCTGATGTGCTCTCCTCTCTGAAGCTTGCGGCCTGCAACGCCGACGCCGTGTGTTCCCTGGCATGGAAGCGGCTTTTTCAGCCGGAACACCGCCAAGTCGTGGACAGGAACGTACCTCAATGAATGAAGGGATTTATCCGCCATCTCAATTCGGACAGCGCCTGGGTCATTGGGGCCAGTAGCTAAATAGGTCTCAGCGATTTTTCTGCCGTTGATCTTGATCGCCGAGGAATCCATGATCTTAGCCACGTGATACGCACTGACAACTAGGTTGCATTCCTCCCCGATGCGCCACCCGGTGCCTACTCTCTCGTGCCCATGCTCCATGAACCCCTTCACGCCTATACCTTCGTGCTTTCGTGCCGATATTTTTGTGACGACCGTTTCAGGATTGAAATCATCGTCCTGTTGAGCGGCAAGCTTATTCGACAGGGCGGTTAGCGACAACAGCAACCAGGCAACCGATACATAGAATTCTCTCACGGCACCCTCTCCGTGAGGCAGCCCGTCCCATTGCCTGGGCAGACATGCGCGATACGCCTGAAAGGTTCGGGGGCAAACTGCATTCTTATTTGTGCCGAGGATTGGGTGCTCAGCGTTATCGACTGCCGTGCATTGTCACGAGCAACCCAGGCATGCCAAGCGGTCACTTCCCAACTCATGAGAAGCGTAGCCCCTTGATCGAATCGATCTCCGCCCACCTTGCCAGCTCCCCAGTAACCGAGATGCTGCACGACGATAAGTCCTCCTGTCATCAGAGCGCTCGCTCGCCAGAGCTCGAGGTCCGATGGATGCCCATGGAGGAGTGGATTCGTTTCAATGCAGGTATTCGCGTGCAGGCAACGCAAAGTGTAGTGCGCGTCAGACACCGCAGAAGCAATTAGGGCCGCGTCCGTTGCGAGCAATAGCCTATGGGTTCTGACGTAGCCTCCGATCTTACGTGTGAGTTTTTCAAATGGCCTCCCTTGCGCCACTCCAGGAAAGATCAGTAGCAAGATCAGTAATAAAATCTTTTGCATATCTCTGCTCCTCTTTCGATTCAAGAGTTGCTCTGCCCTCGTTCGAAGCAGATGTATTGCATTTGCCGAGCCGCCGGATGGGAGGATTTGAAAGCGAGCGCAAGCCACGCGATGCCAAATACTTGTGTCTACAGGACCGAAACGGGAGAAAGCGGGATAGGCAAGCTGTTCCGATTCAGTGCCCCATTCTAGGAGGCTGTCCCACAAAAGGAGACCGGCCCGCTCACCGTCAGCTTGACGGGAACGGGAGTCGCGCCACCACCACCCGCCGCTACCGTTGTGCCATCGAGCCTCTCGTTCCCCAGCCAGTTCGTGGGAACCACCGGGCTTCCCAAGAACATCACGCTCACCAATATCGGTAATGTGCCGTTCACCATCACCAGCGTGGCGGTAAGCACCGCTGATTTTGGCCAGTTGAATTCCTGCGGCAATAGCCTGGCGGCAGGCGCGAATTGCTCGATCGGAGTTTTCTTCGATCCCACGGTGAGCGGCGCAAGGGCGGGGACGTTGACCATTACGGATGGCGCCGCGGGCAGTCCGCAGACCGTGGCGCTTTCCGGCACGGGACAGGATTTTTCGATGGGCGCCGCCGCCCCGGCCTCGGCCACGGTCAAAGCAGGACAGACGGCGATTTACACGCTCACTCTGGCGCCCGATGGCGGATTCGTCCAGCCGGTGACATTTACCGGTTCGGGGGCCCCGGCGAATTCCAATTGCGTTGTGTCGCCGAATCCGGCGATGCTGAATGGGCCCACCGCCACGGCGACTGTGACGGTTTCCACAACCGCTGCTTCGCTGTCTCTTCGAGAGTTTGTAAGGAAAGTGCCGATGGAGATTGGCGGATTCCCGCGCGTGCTTCTCGCATCCGCGTTATTGGCATTGATTGCGTTGTGGATCAACCGGCGGCGCGAGTGGCGCGTTTCATTCGCGTATGCTGGAGTGGTTTTGCTGGTTTGCGCGCTCCTCACTATTTCCGCGTGCGGCGTGGCAGGTTCGGGTGGCGGGGGCGGCCAGCCAGGAACGACCGCGGGAACATACACGCTCACCGTCACCGCCACCTTCAGTTCCGGAACCACCACCCTAACCCATCAAACCAACCTGACCCTCGTAGTCCAGTAGCTTTTCACACTAGGCGATAGCTCCGGTTAGAGGATGTTCCACGCCTCATTTTCGGGCGCGTTGGGATTGAAAGATGCAGAAAGTCTCGTAGGCAGACGAACCTTGTCCTGAGGGCCGGGAATGGTCTCCGTTCTACCGCACATCGGGCCTCGGTCCCTGGCCAGGATTTGTGATCACCTGCACCTTGTATGGAAGCTCTCCGGTCACGACGTAGCTCCGGTTCGGTATGCCTTCCTCACCCTGTAAGGAATAGCTGAAGGAAACTTCCACCGTCGGATGCTCGGCGATGCATCCCTCGAACACCCATTCCCGGAGTGATTGTTTGACGCGATCTTGGAGCAAGCTTGGTCCTTTCATCTCCACGACAGAGTCGACGGAGCCATCGGGTGACAACCTGACTTTTGCAGAGACCTCACCCTCTACGCGAAGTTGCCTGGCGATCGCAGGATAGCCGAGCACGGTGAACCTTCGCACGTGCAGACAGTTCGTACTGGTATCGGTGTGCTTCGTGGGTTGCTGCTCCGATTCCCAAAGGACTCCGCCTAGCCCCACGATAATGCAAACCAGTCCGATCAACCTTACTTGCATTTCTTGCTCAGCTCAGCGCCAAAATTTCGGGAAGCTTGACCCGGGTCTGTCGCAGGGACGCCTGCCGCCGAAGCAAGCTGTTGGTCATAGAATGGAAAAATGGAATGCTGTCCCTCGTGCACGATCGTCTGTGCCTGCCCCAGACTGTCCTCAGCATTAAAGCCGGCATAGAAGGTGATCGTTCGGTTGAAATAATCGGTCGTCGCAATCGTCGTGAGTCCGCCGCTAATTGGGTTGCTATCGAACGCGACAACCGGCTGTTCGAGCGCTGCTGCGAAGATGGATGAGACCGGGTTCAGACTACCATAGACCGCTCGCTCGCCGGTTGATAACTGGTCGGCCGACGAAACACCCGCGGCGTCTAAGAAGGCATTGCGTTCGACGTCCCATAAGAACTTGAAACAATCGGCTTTTAAGACCAAGCTGAGCGCCTTACGAACCTGTTTCGAGAATCTGCTCCAAACTGTCGGTGGTATTCCAAGCGGGGCGCCGATGGCCAAGGACTGGCAGGCCAGTCTATCTCCCCCTTCGCAGTCGAGAGTGTTTGGGTCGCCAAATTGCTCTGCATCAGCCGGGTCGCGGAGAAAGTACCAGTTATCCGTGAACATCACCGCCGCAACCGCGCCCATGTCGAGAAGCGGCTGTAGCACAGAGCACGGTACCGCTTGATGGTCGACCTCACAGGTGGTCAATCCAAGCGGGTCAATCATGTTCGTGGGGTCGCCGCGAACGTAAGCGTAACGATTGAGAGACTGCGGATCAGAAATCGACCCAGCGAGCGGGTCGGGCGAAGAGAAGCGGGCGAAGCGGTTGACGTAGGAGCGGGCGGTGGCGTAGTCGTTCGAGGATTCCGAGTCGCGCTCGTAGCCGGTGAATTGCCACTTCGTGGTCGTGCCGGTGGCGTACCAGGATTCGCCGAAGGGATAATGGCCCTGCAGGCCGAGGACGTTGCCGCTCGAGTCGGTGTCGAGCCGAACAGAGAGATGGTCGGGATGATGATAGGTGGTCGTGGTGCCCTGAATCGTCGCCAGCAGTGATGACCCGGCGTAGATGTATTCCTTGTTCGGCGAGGCTGCCGCGGCGCCCAGGTTGTACTCGGCGATCACTTTCGTCCCGGAGAAAACGTACACGGTTGTGGTGGCGGCGCCCACTTGCTTTTGGACGCGCAGGCCATTGCCGTCATAGCTGTAGGAAGTGGATACG
>JBGPTK010000100.1:0-12165 GCA_041490605.1 Terriglobia bacterium
CAATTTCAGCCGGAAAGTTTTGGAAAAACTGGAAGACAGCACCATCGACGTGGGCATCGTCACGCTGCCGGTGAAATCGCGGAGCCTGCGCGTGCAATCGATTTTTCGCGACAAGCTGATGCTGATGGTGAGCACGAAAAATGCGCTGGCGAAAAAGAAGTCCGTCACCCGAAGCGACGTGGCCGAGCAGCCGCTGATTCTGCCGAAAACCGGCTTCACGCGCCAATTGCTCGACCGCTACTTCCGCCCCTATCGTTCGCGCCTGCGCATCACCATGGAGCTGCCCAGCGTCACCATGATCAAGCGCTTCGTCGCCGCCAATCTGGGAGTCTCGCTGATCAGCCGCAGCTTTGCGCTCGAAGAAGTCCGTTCCGGCGAAGTCAAGCTCATCGCTCTCGACGACCTGGAACTGTGGCGCGAGCTCGGCCTGGTTTACCGCCGCGACCGCACTCTGCCCCGCGCCACCACCTCGTTCATCACCCTGGTGAAGCAGCGCGCCGGCCTCGACCCCGATTCCCACCGTCCGCACTCCGCTTGAATTTTTACACAGCGACCCTCTGCTAACTTTTTGGCTCGGCCCGTTCTTCTGTAGCGGCCGGCTTCAGCCGCTCCCCTTTTTCAGTTCACAGACATGCTAATAGTCGCCGGGGGTTTGCCTCCGAAAAATTCAGTCTACCCGTAACCTCCTATCTGGTTTTGCCGCCGCGTTTAAGGTAGCCTCTCTGTTTATGCCGCCGCCAAATAAATTCACCGTGGGCCTGGTGCAGATGTCCATGACCAAGGACCCCGCGGAAAATTTGAATCGCGCGATCTCCCGCGTGGAAGAAGCGGCCCGCGGCGGCGCGCGGGTGGTCTGCCTGCCCGAACTCTTTCGTTCGCAATATTTTTGCCAGCGCGAAGATGCTGCGCTGTTCGATCTGGCCGAGCCGGTTCCGGGCCCGACCACCGAAGCGCTCGCAACCGCCGCGCGGAAAGCAAAAGTGGTGGTGATCGCTCCGGTATTCGAACGCCGCGCCGCGGGCATTTACCACAATTCTGCTGCAATCATTGACGCGGATGGCCAAATCGCCGGCCTCTACCGCAAAATGCACATTCCCGACGATCCGGCGTATTACGAAAAATTTTATTTCACGCCCGGAGATCTCGGCTTCCCGGCGTTCGATACGCAAGCGGGCAGAATTTCAACGCTGATTTGCTGGGACCAGTGGTATCCGGAAGCAGCGCGGCTGGCGGCGCTCGAAGGCGCCTGCATTTTGTTTTATCCCACGGCGATTGGCTGGCATCCGGGCGAAAAAGCAGAATTCGGCGCGTCCCAGCGCGACGCGTGGCGCACGGTGCAGCGCGGCCACGCCATTGCCAACGGAATTTACGTCGCGGCGGTCAACCGCGTGGGACACGAAATTTCCGCGGCGGGCGGCGCGGGAATCGAATTCTGGGGCGCTTCCTTCCTATGCGATCCGCACGGAGTGGTGATTGCCGAAGCCTCCGCCGATCGCGAACAAATTCTGCTGGGCGAAGTGGACCTCGCTCATCTCGAAGACGTGCGGCGCAATTGGCCTTTCTTGCGCGACCGCCGGATCGACGCATATTCCGGAATCAATCAGCGATTTCTTCACGAGCCAACGTGGGCCAAAAAACCTTAGTGTCCAATCCCATTGCAGCAGAAACTCCCGCCGCGCGCGGATTCCGCATGCCCGCGGAGTGGGAACCCCACGAAGCAACATGGATCGGCTGGCCGCATAATTCCACCGACTGGCCGGGAAAGCTCGAGCCCATTCATTGGGTGTACGGCGAAATCGTACGCAAAATCGCGGAAGGCGAGATCGTTCGCATCCTGGCGAATTCGAAGAAGCATAAAGCGCGGGCGCGCAGCGTGCTGAAAAGCGTGGGCATGGATTCTTCGCGCGTGCAATTGTTCGAGTTTCCCACCAATCGCGGCTGGACGCGCGATTCCGGGCCGATCTTCGTGCGGCGCGCAGGCAATCCGCGTCAAGTGGCGATTGTCCGATTCCGCTTCAATGCCTGGGCGCGCTATGACGACTGGAAAAAAGACGCCACCGTTCCGGAAAAAGCCGCGCGCGCGCTTAAATTGCCCATGTTTCGCGCCCAAATCGGCGGCAAGGAATTCGTGCTCGAAGGTGGCGCGATCGACGTCAACGGCAGCGGCACTCTGATAACCACCGAAGAATGCCTGCTGGATCAAAAAGTTCAAGTGCGCAATCCCGGCTTCGGCCGCGCGGAAATTGAAAAAGCCCTGCGCGCGAACCTGGGAGTGGCGAATATTCTGTGGCTGGGAGATGGCATCGCGGGCGACGACACCCACGGCCACGTGGACGATCTTTGCCGCTTCGTGGGACCGCGCACCGTGGTTCTCTGCCGCGAGGAAAATTCCCGCGACCCGAATTACAAGCGCCTCGAAGACAACCGCCAACGCCTCGAAGGAATGCGCCTCGAAAACGGCGCCAAGATCGAAGTAGTCCCGATTCCCATGCCTTCTCCGGTCGTGTTTGAAGGCCAGCGCCTCCCGGCAAGCTACGCGAATTTTTATATTTCGAATGCCGTGGTGATTGTTCCTACGTTCAACGATCCCAAAGATCGCGTCGCCCTGGGCATACTCGCCGAATTATTTCCTAACCGAAAAGTGGTCGGCATCCACGCCGTCGACCTGGTCTGGGGATTGGGAACGCTGCATTGCCTGACCCAGCAGCAGCCCGCCAAATGAGGATTTGAAGTGTTTGTAGGGGCGCTGCTTGTTTACCCTGAGCCTCGAAGGGTTTACCCTGCTCGCCCTGAGAAACGAAGGGAGCCTCGAAGGGCTGCGCCCGCGGTGTAGGGGCCGGCTTCAGCCGCGCCCCTGGTTTCGGAGCCCACTTCACAATCTGCGTAAAAATGCATTTAGGTGTCATTCCGATCCCGCTCCTGCGGCAGAGCAATCCGGAGTTGCTCCCAAATGCTTGAGAAGCGGGGGATTTCTCCATCGCTCATCTGGACTGCCATTCCATCGCAGAGCAATTCCCAATTCTCTCCACAGCCTGTTCAGCCGCGCCCCTGTCCACTCATCAGGTTCAGTGGCCGCGTCGAGGCTCGTTTCCTTCGGCGGGAGCGGCAGCGTCTGCGGGTTTCGGATGCGACATGGCCCGCGCGCCCAGCAGCAACATAATCAAGCCAAAAATAAAAAGCACGATGCCCCATCCGAAATTAACGTTGATGCCGAGAGAGTGTTCGGCGTAAAGAGCGGGATTGCTCACCAGCCCGAAAACTGTGAGCAAACCTCCGAAGATGGTGAACAGCAAGCCGATCGGCAACCGGATATCGAGTCCCACACAGACCTCCTGACGTGCGCCTCAACAATTATTTCCCGCCGCTGCCGCCGGCGCACAGCAACGGCCGCCGCTCTAGCGAAAAACGTAATTCAAAACAGCCGTCGCCACCAGAACGATCACGGCCAGAATTCCTGGCCGCTCGTACCAATGTTTGTCCTCCGCTTTGGGACGCGGCGTAAGCGAGTACACCAGTCCCACAAGTTCCTCGTCTTCGCGCGGCTTCGTCAGCAAGCTCACCAAAATGGTGACGACGAAGCAAGTGGTCCACGCGAAAATCGCGGTCCAGAAATTTTGCGCCATCTCGCTGGGATACCAATGAATCACCGCGATCCAGCCTCCCTTCACGCCGGGAATCGCGCTCTGCGGCAGAGTCAGCCCATGATGAAGGGCCGCGGCAAGCGTGCCCGAGAGCAGGCCGGTAAATGCCCCGTGGCCGGTAGTGCGCTTCCAAAACATTCCCAGAAGAAATGTGGCGAACAAGGGAGCATTCACGAACGCGAAGACGAGTTGCAACATGTCCATGATGTTGTTGAAGCGCGTGGCCATGTAAGCGGCGGCGATGGAGAGCGCGATTCCAAATACAGTCGCCGCGCGTCCCATATTCAAATAGTGATGGTCGCTCGCCCCCGGATGGATATACGGCTCGTAAATATCGTAGGTCCACACCGTGTTGAACGCGGTGACGTTGCCCGCCATGCCGGACATGAAACTGGCGAGCAGCGCGGTGAGTCCGAGGCCAAGCAAGCCGGTGGGAAAATAGTGGACCAGCATGTTGGGAATCGCGAGGTCGTAATCGAGCACGGGCTTGCCCTCGCTATCGTAAACGGGCTTGCCGGTGCTCGGGTCCACTTTAGGAGGGATCAGTCCCTGGCCGCCCTCGAGCGTGCCCGCAGTCGAGATGGAGGACGACGATTGCATCGCCGCCCCCGACCGGGCAATCTGCGTGGGCAGCGCGATGGCGATCAGGCCGGGAAGAATCACCAGAAACGGGAAAAGCATTTTCGGAAACGCGGCGATCAGCGGCGTGCGCCGCGCCGCTCCCATCGAATCGGCAGCCATGGCTCGCTGCACCACCAGGAAATCCGTGCACCAGTAGCCGAACGAAAGAACAAATCCCAAACCCATCGCCAGGCCGAACCATTCCACGCCCAGGCGATTCGTGTGCGGGCTGGCCATGCCGTGCCAGGCTTCGGTGTAGCTGGGGCCCAGCGTGGCTTTCAATCCCGACCATCCGCCCACATTTTTCAGGCCCAGCCAAACCAGCGGAAGAAATCCCGCGACGATCAGGAAAAATTGCAGCACTTCGTTGTAAATCGCGCTGGTAAGCCCGCCCAGATAAATGTAAGCCAGAACGATCAGCGCAGAGGCGATGATCCCCACATGAAAAATCCAGGACTTGTCGATGCCCAATTGTTGAAATGGCACATCGAGGATGTGCAGAATGATGATCAGCTTCGCCATCGCGTACATCGAGATGCCGGAGGAGAAGATGGTCATGGTGGCGAACGAAATGGCATTCAAGCCGCGCGTTTTTTCGTCGAAGCGCAGGCGCAGATATTCGGGCACCGATCGCGCGCGCGATCCGTAATAAAAAGGCATCATAAAGACGCCCACAAATACCATCGCCGGAATGGCGCCGATCCAATAGAAGTGGCTGGTGGCGATGCCGTATTTCGCGCCGGAAGCCGCCATGCCAATCACTTCCTGGGCGCCGAGATTGGCGGAAAGGAAAGCGAGTCCGCAGATCCATGCGGGTAGCGAGCGGCCGGCCAGGAAAAAATCGGCGCCGGTTTTCATGTAGCGCTTGAGGGCGACGCCAATGCCCAGGACAAAGGCGAAGTAAACGCACATGATGACCCAATCGATGGTGGTCACGCCCAAGTTTCAATCCTCCGCAAGACGGGAGATAGTATACGCGCCCAAGACAAATTGCGAGATGGCGGCGGGGAAATTATTCTGTTCAGCGATTGAACCGGCAACCATTTGGATAGAGGTTCAATTTCGGCGGCAGGAATGGAATTCTGTTCGGCGCTCCTGCGAGGCGAAAGCAAAGCGCCAAATTGGATGGTGGGGCGGTCCACTTTGGCGGGGGCGCGGGAACATTGGCAGCAAGATTCGGATGGATTGCGGGTGCGGAGAGATTCTAGAATCAATACATGAAAAGACTAGAACCGAATTTTCGTAAGGCTCTGGACGTGGCATTTGCAAATGTGATTTCGCATTTGGAGAATTTGGACAGCAGCTCCGTGGCCGCGACCGCGGACTTACAGACGCTGCGCCGGCGGCTCGCCAAGCCGCTGGCGGATGAAGGCCTGCCGCCCGAGCAGGTTGTCACGGAACTCGCGAGCGGAGTCGAAGGTGGACTGCTGGGCTCGGCGGGCGGGCGATTCTTTGGATGGGTAATTGGAGGCTCGTTGCCCGCGGCGCTGGCGGCGGATCTGATGACTTCGGCGTGGGAACAGAACGCGGCGCTCTATGTCTGCTCGCCGGCGGCGGCAGTGGTGGAAGAAGTCGCCGGCGGCTGGCTGAAAGAAATTTTGGGGCTGCCCGCGGGCGCGAGCTTCGCGCTGGTCACGGGATGCCAGATGGCGCACGTCACTTGCCTGGCTGCGGCTCGCCATGCAGTTTTGGCGAAACGAAACTGGGATGTGGAGCAAAAGGGACTTGCGGGAGCGCCGCCAATTCAAATTTTCTCAAGCGATCAGCGGCACGCCACTTTCGAGCGGGCGGTGCGCCTGCTCGGCCTGGGAACTTCCAGCGTGAAGTATCTTCCCGTTGACCAGCAGGGGCGGCTGCTTCCCGATGCGCTGGAAGAATCGCTGCGCGCGAGCGATGCCACGATTCCGAAAATCCTTCTGCTGCAAGCGGGCGACGTGAATATCGGCGCGTACGATTCTTTCGAAACCCTGATTCCCATTGCCAAGCGTCACGGAGCCTGGGTGCACGTCGATGGCGCATTCGGATTGTGGGCCGCGGCCAGCCCGCGCTACCGCCATTTCGTGAAAGGAATTGAGAAAGCGGATTCCTGGGCAACGGATGGGCACAAGTGGCTCAATGTTCCGTTTGATTCGGGATACGCGTTCGTCGCGGATCAGGAGGCGCATCGCGCTTCCATGGCGAGCCGGGCGGTATATATCACTCTGAATTCCGACGCGCGCGATCAGATGGATTGGAATCCGGAGTGGTCGCGTCGCTCGCGCGGCTTTCCAACTTATGCGGCATTGCGGCAACTCGGCAAAGATGGAGTGAAAGATTTGGTAGAGCGTTGCTGCAAGCACGCGCACAGCCTGGTGATGGGAATCGGCAGTCTGCCGGGGGCGGAAGTAGTCTGGGAGCCAACCATCAATCAGGGCCTGGTGCGATTTCTGGACCCGAAGCCTGGAGCCACCGAGTCCGACCACGACCGTCGGACCGATGAAGTGATCGCCGCGATCCTGAAGACAGGCGAAGCCTTTTTTGGAGGCACCACCTGGCGCGGACGGCGCGCAATGCGTGTAAGCGTCAGCAACTGGCAGACCTCGGATGAAGTTGTGGAACGGGTGGTGGATGCGGCGGCGGGGGTACTAGAAGCACGTGCGGAGAAGCGAGCATAAAGTACTATGCGGCATAGCAGTTGTATTTTCATAAGCTTAGAGTAGTTCCATTACCCTCTGGCGTGAATCAGATATGCCGCTCCCCGGTGACAAATTCTGCGTGTTAACTGCTTGGCGAAACCTGTCCTCCTCACTTCTGCTTCCCCGCGATTCCTGCCGTATGATCTAGGATAGCCCCCGGGAGGATTTCCGTGGCCGTCCACCATGTAGCCCAAGCAACCAAGCGCCGCAGCACCCGTCTCGACCAGGCTGTTCCCGTAACCGTGCACGGGTCGGATGCCTTCCGCGCGCCCTACCTCGAGAGAGTATCCACCCTGGCGGTGAACTGCCACGGGTGCCGGTATCACTCGAAATACGATGTGCTGCAGGGCAGCACAGTCTTCCTGGAAGTGAATCAACAGGACGAAAACCATACGATCGGCACTTGCCGGGCCCGAGTGAAGTCGATTCTCCGGCTGATGACCAAGGAACGTCCCTTCGAGGTGGCCTTGGAATTGGAAACGCCCGGAAACGTGTGGGGCGTCGCGCCTTCCCCCGAAGATTGGTTTCCCGTCCAGGAGATTTCCATAGCCGAGCCGGAAGAGCCGCTAGCGGTGCAGCGGCCGCTGGCGCGAGCCGAATCGCGGCCCTCGCTGGTCTCCGAGCAGGGACTCGCCAAGGTTTCCAATCGAATGGGAAGCGAGGCGGCCGGCATGCTTTCCCCGGTTCTGGCGCAGCTTGTTTCCGGCCTGGGCGAACAGATTCAATTGATGGCTGCGAAATCGGCGGCGCTGGCCATTGACCAGGAAAAGGGCAGGCATCTGGCCGAATTTCGATCCCAACTGCAGATCGAGGCGTCGCGAACGCTGGACTCGGTGCTGGCGGCCACGCGGGACGAATTGCGCCACAAGATGCAGGAAGAATTGACTCAGGTGCGGGATGAGGTGACGCGCACAGCGCAAGAGCGCTGGTCCAAGAAGGTGGAGAAGGACCTGGCGGTGATCGCCGAGCGCGTGGCGGTCCAGAACGCGGGTTTAAGCGAACGGGTGGAAGGCATGACTGCGATCGCCGTCGAGCGCTTACAGACCAGCATCGAAGACGCCCAGATCAACGCTGCGTCTCAATTCATGGCCGGGGTGCAGGATCAACTCGCGCCGCTGATGGAAGAGGTGGAAACCACCGTTCGGAAGGTTTCGGCCAGCGAGAAGGAACTGAAGGGAATATCGCTGGCCGCGGCTCAGCAATTGCAGGTTTTCCTGCAACAGGCCATGCGAAAGGCCGCAATAGAAGTGAAGGGAAAGCTTTCCGGGTGCGAAAAAGATTTCGAAAGCAACTTGAACACGAAAGTAGCCAAGGCGAACGAAGACCTCGAAAAAAGAAGCGGCGCAGTGGTGGACGAAAGCGTGGAAACCTTGCGCCGCCTATCGCAGAGCTGCGAGAAAGCCGTCCACAGTTACCTGCAGACGCAGGCTTCCTCCGTCGTCGATCAAATCGTCAAGAGCGTGCGCGAGAAAACGGCCGATATTTCGCAGCAACTGGCCGGCGAAATCGAAGCGCAGACCCGGCGTTATTTCGAATCCATCGGCGCAGTGCTTGCCGAAGTCCCTAAGAAGACAATGAAACACAGCGGCGATTAGTTTCCGCCGATCAGATTCCCAGCCGCGTGTTTCGCCGGATGTAGCGCCGGGCTTACTCGTCCCGACGGGTCTTGTCGGGAAGCCCGGCATCCGGTCCTGCATCTAATCCGGCGCCTCCCGCCCTGGATTCAACCGCGCTACCCAACTCCCCATCTTCAATCACCGCTGCGGGCCAAAAAAGACAAATTGGCTCTTTACGAGCACTAGAAAGGGTGTAAATTGGCCTATAGGAGCAGGCCAATGATCCCTCTCCAATTACAGCCGAAAAGCCACATCCCGCTCTACGTCCAGCTTCGCGACCAATTGCGCTCGCTGGTCTATTCCGGCGATTTGCGGCCGGGTGACCGAATCCCTGCCAGCCGCGAACTCGCGGTGCAACTCGGTGTTCATCGCACCACCGTGGCGAATGCCTACGCAGACCTCGAATCGGAAGGATTGATCCGGGGCTTCGTGGGCCGCGGCACTTATATTTCGGATCTTCCCCTCAAACGGCAGTTCACTCCTCCGCCACGCTCCAACGGCTCAAGTGGGCTTCGTTGGGAAGCTCTTTTTGCCGATGACCGCGGGGACGAAAACCTGGGCCGGCTGATGCCCGACATCCCGGAAGGTGAGATCGCGTTCGTCACCGCCAAGCCTTCCGAGGAATTTTTCCCCGTCGAAGATTTTCGCCGCTGTTGCAACGCCGTCCTCAAAGCCGAAGGGAGGCGGATTCTGCAATTGGGTTCTTCGGACGGCTACCCTCCGCTGAAGCAGGCCCTAACCGATCTGCTCAACGGAGAAGGCATGGCGTTGAAGCCGGGCCAATTGCTGATCACCGATGGGTGCCAGCAGGCGCTCGACCTGCTTTGCAAAGCCTTTTTGCGGCCGGGCGATTCGGTGGTTTTGGAAAACCCCACCTATCCGGGCGCGATCGCAATTTTTACCGGCGCGCGCGTGCGCTGCCTGGGCGTGCCGGTGGAAACGCATGCGGGGCGAGCGGGCTCTGCGGGGATGAATCTCGAGGCGCTGGAATCGGTGTTGATGCAGAACCGGGTGAAGTTGATCGTGGTCACGCCGGATTTCCAGAACCCCACCGGTACAACCATGCCGGTAAACGAACGGCGGAAGCTGCTCGAAATCGCCAGCCGTTTCCAGGTAGCCGTGGTGGAAGACCACATTTACGCGCGGCTGCGCTTCCGCGAAAAAGAAGTCCCGTCGCTGAAATCCCTGGACCGCACGGGGATAGTGATTCACATCGACAGTTTTTCGAAAGTGGCGTTTCCCGGCATGCGCGTGGGCTGGGTGGTTGGCCCCGAGACCGTGATCGAGCGGCTGCGATTGGTGAAGCAGGCTACCGATCTCCACACCGATCAATTGGCGCAGGCGACGTTCGCGGAATTTCTGCGGCGCGGCTATTTCGAAAAGCATCTGGCCAAGATGAAGAAAGTTTACGGCGCCCGGCTGAACGCCATCGAGAAAACTCTCGAGCGCCTGATGCCCGCCGGCACGGAATGGACCAAGCCGGATGGCGGCATGTCGGTCTGGGTCACCTTGCCCGCCGGTCTCGATGCCGGAGAGATGCTCCATCAATTGATGGATCGCGGCGTGCATTACGTCCCCGGCAGATATTTTTACCTGCAGAATCCGGAGCCGAATACCTTGCGGCTCGGATTCGCTGGAGTAGACGAGAAGCGCATCGTGCGCGGCATTGCCACGCTGGGAGAATTCCTGCGCTTGCAGATCAGCAAGCGCGAACGAGGCATGCGCAGAATGGAAGAGCCGGCAGCGGCGCGAGTAGCCCTGGTGTAATCACGCCGTCATTCCGGGAGCCGGGCCCCGCCCGGCGCGAGGAATCCCGCGCAAATTGCGCCAAATAGAGGAACCAGACGCGAAATGAAAAAGCTCGAACCGAATCCAACGAACGGATGCTTTGGTTGTGGTGGCGCGAATCCCCACGGAATGAAGTTGACGTTCGTGCAGGATGACGAAAAGCGCCGGATCATCGGGCGATTCCGCATAAGCGCAACGTACCAGGGCGGCGCAGGGTTCCTGCACGGCGGAATCATTGCTCTGCTGCTGGACGAAGTGATGGGAAAGGTAAACCGCTTCAGTGGCGCGCGCGCGGTGACGGCGGAATTGTCGGTGGAATATTTGAAGCCCATTCTGGTGGACCAGGAAATTGTGATCGAAGGCTACGAACTCGAACGCAAGGGCCGGAATTTATTTCATGTGGGCGAAATTCGCAACGAGGCGGGAGTGGTGCTGGCGCGCGGCAAAGGCAGATTTGTGGCGCTGCAGGAAGCCGTGGCAAGCGAAATGGCGTGATTGGTGCCGCTGGAGAACAGAAATGCAGCGCAGCAGTTCATCCAGTTTCTTAAATGGGTTTTGGGAGCCGGAGCTTCAACGCCTTTTGCGTCCCGGCGCTTTTGATCGGGAAGAATCGGTGTGGCAACGCTGATTGGATGCGGTCTTGTAGCGCCGCCCTTCAGGGCGGCATCTTCAGAATCTGATTGCCATTAGTGAGATGGCTTGTGAATCCTAAATCCGAAGAGTAAGGGGGATAGAAACATGGCAGCGAAGAGTCACGGAAAGTTTGGATCGAAAAACGGCGGGAACAAGTCACCGAAGCATGCCGGGAATGGCCACAGCGCCGCGGGAAAGAATGGCGGAGAACACGCAGCGGCCAACGCCGGAAAGATCGAAGCCGTCGGCAGCGCGGCGGCGCACACAGATTTGTGGCGCGTCAAAGTGGGCCTCGCGGAGATGCTCAAGGGCGGCGTGATCATGGACGTCACCAACGCCGAACAGGCCGCCATCGCCGAAAAGGCCGGCGCCTGCGCGGTAATGGCGCTCGAACGCGTCCCGTCAGACATTCGTAAAGACGGCGGCGTAGCCCGCATGGCCGCTCCGCGAATTATTCGAGAAATTATGCACACCGTCTCCATTCCGGTCATGGCCAAGTGC
Source organism: Terriglobia bacterium (assembly GCA_041490605.1). Lineage (GTDB taxonomy): Bacteria > Acidobacteriota > Terriglobia > Acidiferrales > UBA7541 > JBGPTK01. The sequence continues at coordinate 11,476 of JBGPTK010000100.1, forward strand.
CGCATCGGCCATTTTGCCGAAGCGCAAGTGCTGGAAGCCCTGGAAGTGGATTTTATCGACGAGAGCGAAGTGCTCACTCCCGCCGATGAAGAGCATCACGTGTGGAAGCACGGCTTCCGCGTTCCCTTCGTTTGCGGCGCGCGCAACCTGGGCGAAGCTCTCCGCCGCATCGCCGAAGGCGCGGCCATGGTGCGCACCAAAGGCGAAGCCGGCTCCGGCAACATCGTCGAAGCAGTTCGCCACATGCGCGCAATCATGAGCGAGATGCGCCGCCTCACCACTCTCGGCGAAGAAGAACTGGTCCACACAGCCAAGGAACTCGGCGCGCCGCTCGACCTGGTGCAGTACGTCTCGAAAAACGGCAAACTCCCCGTCCCCAATTTTTCCGCCGGCGGCATTGCCACTCCGGCCGACGCGGCACTGGTGATGCATCTGGGCGCGCAAGCCGTCTTCGTCGGCTCGGGAATCTTCAAGTCCAGCGACCCCGACAAGCGCGCCCGAGCCATCGTAAAGGCCACCACCCATTTCCAGGATCCCAAAGCAGTTCTCGAAGCCTCCGAAGAATTGGGCGAAGCAATGAAGGGTCTCGACATCCGCCAGCTAGAAGAAAAAGACCTGCTGCAAACGCGCGGATGGTAAGAGGTTTCGCCGTCATTCCGAGCGCCGAGCCTCACCCGGCGCGAGGAATCC
>JBGPTK010000101.1:0-12034 GCA_041490605.1 Terriglobia bacterium
CTAAGCAGGGAACCTACGTTCGCCTTGCGGGCCCCGGCCGGGAAAATATCAGCGGCCGATTCGCTACCGGTAGGCAGCTCCTAACGGAACCTGTGCACATATATTGTCAATTAATAATGAATTTGAATGACCAAATATGGTACGAATGTTTGCCTTTTCAATTGACAATCTGATGTCAATGGAATATGTTTAACCATGCTTGTGGGTCGCAATGCAACGGATCTGGAAAGGCGCCACCAGCACAGGAGAATCGATGGGTCTGGCAGGAAAATATCCGGTGATCGACCCCACGATAAAACACGTTGGAGTTAGCAAACTCCGCCAGCTAAATGCCGCCACGCTGAAGGAGACAGAGGATACCTTTGTCATCCAGGAGAACAATACGCCATTGGCCGTTCTGCTGAGATACGAGAAGTTTCTCAGCATGCAGCAACAGCTAATGTCCGTGTTGAACACCCTTGAGCTGATGAGTGAGCAAAAAGAGTTGGAAGGCATGCTTGCCGGCATCAAAGATATGCAGGCTGGCCGCGTTGTCTCGCTGGTGGAAGTCGAAGCGGAATTCGGGAAGAACAAGTAACACATGCCTCCACATCGTCGTAGGCAGCAGCGCACGGAGAAGTTGGTAGCTCGGCCCGCTTCGCCTGCTCTGCCTTACGGCGTGGAGTTCAGCGCAACGGCTGCTGCGGTCTATCGGAGCTTGCATCGGAAGATGAAGGACGCCGAAGCGCGCGGAGATATGGCAAGCTCTCATCACACGAAATTTCGCATGGTGGAAGAAGTCATAAAGAAAGTCATCCCGTCTGATCCCCTGAATAAGAAATATGGATTATCCGGCCCCCTATCCCGGTTCTTCAGGATCAAGAAAGGGCGGCATAGGATTTGCTGGGCAGCTTCGTCGGAAAAGCGAGTGGTCTGTATTCTTTTCATTTCGGAGACGTTACGAAAAGAAGGAGACATCAACGATCCCTATAATATTTTCACGAAGCTGGTTATGTCTGGAGAGTACAACGATATTCTTGGACGACTCGGCGGGTAGCGCCGCCCGTAAGTGGCTGCGCCCTGCTGCCGCCGGTCTCTTGAGGCAAGCGCCGCGATCCTGAATGGAATCACACAAGAACAATAAATGATGCGGAGAAGGGCGGAGCGGCTCCGCCCCCTGACACTTGTGCAGTCTTACTTCCCGGCGGCTTTGCCCATCACCTTGGTCGCGGGCTTTGCAACGATTTTGGAAGCGGCTTTCGTTGCGGTTTTCACGGACTTGCGACGGCGTTTCAGCCGTGTCCCCGCGGCGGGAGCTTCGCCAACCATTTCCGCGGACCAAATGCTGGTCACAAATTTCTTCATGCCGAATTCGTCGAAATCAATCGTGGTTCGCTCCGAATTCGACTGTGTGACCACTCCCATTCCATACTGCACGTGCCGGATACTTTGTCCTTCTGCAAGTACTTGCATATCAGCCCCCTAAACTTCTCTCACTTCTGGCGCGCTCAGATCACGAGCCTGGCCGTCGAATTTTCCTGCTCTACCCGCTTTTTTGAACTCTTTGGCTGCGCCGAAAAACTACCTGGCCCGGATCAGACTTCCCAAGAAACCCTTGGACTGCTAAGAGAGCAAGAACCCCGGAAAACTGAGCAGGCCGGCGCGTAACCGGCCCGCCTGGAACCGACTAGAGGGAAACTATGTTCGCCTCCTGCAGGCCCCTGGGCCCCTCGCGAACTTCGAATTCCATTGCCTGCCCCTCGTTGAGCGACTTGTACCCCTCAGCCTGAATAGCAGAGAAATGGACGAAAACGTCTTCGCCGGACTGGCGCTGAATGAACCCGTAGCCCTTGCTGGCATTGAACCACTTAACTGTTCCTTATTCTCTCACTTAGGAACTCCTGAATGCATTAAAGCTATTTGCGGCCTCTGGTTCGCCTCCAGCAGCCTACCCCGAGCCCCTCCTGGATCAAGGGCACCACGGAAGTCATAGATGGAAAAGGATTTACTGTAACACTCAAAACAAAAGGCTGCTCAAGGGCACAAGAACCCCGGCAGCCTCATCGGACATCTCAGTACGATTCACGGGAGCAACAAACGCACACGCAAGTTAGCACAGTTTCGTCTCCGTGTAAATACCAGGAGCGATGTACAAACAAGTTAATGTGTTATGAGTATAGTGCGACCACATCCAGAATTCCAAGTATGTTAGAATCATCTTGGGCCTGTGGTGTAATGGGAACATAGCACCCCGTCAAGGTCGCGGATGCGAGTTCGAATCTCGTCAAGTCCATTCAGGAATCTAGGAAGGCGGGGCAAAAGACGGGGATAAGCTCCGCGCTGTTATTGAAATATTGGATACTATTAGCTTGACACTATTTACCAGTTTTCGTAAAGTGTATTTGACCTTGACGGGGTGCCGAGAATTCTAGACGGTATCTAGGGCAGCTTTCATAGCTGCCCTTTTTGTTTGTCCTTCCATCTGGTTTCAGCTGCTTTTAAAGCGATCGCTTTCCGTCGTATGGTGCACAGCTTAGAAGCCCCTGCGTTGCCATCCTTGAGTCCCCCAATCCTTCCACGCGGCATGGCCATGAGGTCTTTGCGAGGATCGGGGTCCTTAGAACGGTGTGCCGTCTAAGTGCTCGCCGATGGCCTTCTCGACTACTTGAAAGATGCATGTTTGACCTCAAGTTACCTCTCTGCTCCCCCACAGTCGGGGTAGGATCCGGAGCCCTCCCTCGCCCTAAGGGGAGATTCATTTGGCTTCGCGGAGCTCAATCCTTCCGGTTCGCCCTGCGAGTGCCGTACCTGTGCTCATCAGGCCAGGGAGCCCAGTCAGTGCCTTCAGGGGCTGCCCCTACGCCGGCAGAATAGATCGCCGACTCGCGGATGCCGTCAATGCCCAGATCCTTCTCAATAACGGAATCGGTCAACGCCATGGTGCAGAAGGGCGCCAGTCCGAGCCACGTGGCGGCCAGGCAAAACGTTTGGCACAAATGACCAGCGTCGATCAGGACTACCCGATAGGCGCGCGACCCGGGATATTTCCATTGTGTTCGCGCGAACACCGCTGTCATCAAGACCACCGCGGCCGCGTTTCCAAAATATTCCTGGCCATTCAAATAGCGCACGATCTGCGCTTTGGTGGCCCCGCGGCGCAGCAATTCAAGCCGGTGCGCGCCCGCGGCGTAATGGTAGATTCCTCGTGCCAGTCCCTTCACTCGAAGCGCCACCACGTATGCTTCGATCGGATGACGCGCTCCTCCCGACGGCGAAGTTTTCAAAGCGACCCGGCCGATGCCGCGCAGATCGAACCACCAGCGCACGCCAAATGTGAGGCCCAGCAGGGTGGAGATTCTTTCCAATTCGATCTCAGCGCGTGAAAATTGGCGCCAGGTTCGCCGCTTGAGCAGCACTCGCGGAAATTCGCCAGCCGTGGCCGGGGCGGGCAGCGCAATCTGTGGCGCCTTTGGATAGCGTTTCTCAGACGAGGGTGGAGGATTCATTCTGGCCCGTCGGCGGAGCTCGCGAACCGAATCTACGGGATCGATGGGAGCATGCGAATTCTTGGTGGAAAAATGGAAGAAGCTGGCGGCAGGACTCCAATCTTTCCAGGTCGAGAGCGCTTCGTTTCTCTCGCGATCGGAGCCGCCGGCGGTTTTACCTCTAGAGTCACTCGATCGCTCGAGCAAACCTGCGCGGATCAGGCCCGCAAGCGCGCGGGCCAGGGAAGCGGCGCTCGAATCCGGAAAGCGTTCCGCAAGAGCGGCAGCGGGACGCCAACTGCCGAACAAATGGAGGATTTCGCAAGTTAGCGGAGCCGCGGCAACGCGGCTGCGCCGCGCGTAATTCTCAAAGACGAGCTGCTGCTCCTGCCAGTAGCAAACCAGGTGCGGCGAACGGCGGTAAAGTTCCTTCACTCGGTTTCGAGTCTCCACGCCGGCCTAAAACGGCTTGATATCAGCGCAGACTCCTTTGACTTTCGTGAGCACCTCCATCTCCGTGCTGATGTCGTCCATTTGTTCCGCCGGGGCCTTTTTCTTTTTGGCCTTCAGCTTTGCAAGGGCGCGCTTGATCTCCTTCTGAATCGCGGCCGTGGATACAGGATGTTTGCCCGCTGCCATAAGTCTCCTCCCCATCGCCTGCCTAGGTGAGCAATGTGGCCCGAGCTTATTCACGTCACGCAGTCCTGTCAAGCAATCTCCCCGGGGGAGGGGTAGTGGCGCCGTTTGGCACGATCGGCCAAGGTCAGAGTATCGCGTAAATCGCGATGCTGCATTCCGAATGGACGATCAGATTCTGTGGAACTTCGGCCTACCGGGAACCGGGCTTTGAGCGCGCGCTTTTTCTAAGGTTGTTAGGCGAAGAATGTGATTGCCTCCTCTCTAGAAGAGCGTCCAATATAGCGACGCTGGTTGAATCAGCTCCCTCCCTAAGGAGGCTGCGTCGTGTCACACTTTGATTGGACGACCCTGCTTTCAAAAGCTCCGCGGAATTGCTGGATTGCCTCAAATGAAGAGCAAACGGCTCTCGTCGGCAGCGGTAAGACTATGGAGGAAGCCGTTAAACAGGCCAATACCAAAGGCGTGCACGACCCGATTGTAATCTGGGTGCCAAAGAATTCGGTTCCGCTCATGTATTAGGGCGACGCCCCACCAACCTTCAAAACCAAATGAGGCCACAGTTTCCACGGGCAGATTATTCGCCGCCAGGTTAATGCGAACGGGAGCCGCTTGCCCTTGGAACGACGCGCCGGAGCAAGGCCTGGAATCGCGGATCGTCGCGCATCAAATCGAATTCGGGCTCGAATTTTAATTGCGGCATCCAATCGGAGCGATCCGCCAGGCCCTTCTCGAGAAAAGTCATGGACTGCGTTCGATCACCCACTCCCATGTAAATTTCGGCGCTATAAATGGGCGATACGTAGCTCGTCTTCGAAAGCGCAGCCAATTCATCCGCCAGCTTCAAGGCTTCGGCGCGTCGCCCGGCGCGCCCGTACGCGTCGCCCAGCACGCCCAGGCTCCACTGACTCTCGGGCGAAAGGGAACGCGCTTTTTCCAATTCGCGGATGGCATCGGGCAGGCGTCCCATCACTAGGTAGGTCTGACCCAGCAGGGCATGGGCGATCCAAAAATCCGGATGGCGGGCGGCAAATTGTTCCAGGAATTCGGCAGCCTTGCTGTAGCGATGCGCGTAGTAATAGCTGCGCCCCACATTCACTTCGATCACCGGCGAAAGCGGATCGAGTTGCTGCGCCCGCTCGAGCTCCTCGATGGCTTCATCAAACCGGCCGGTGCCCTGCGCCAGATACAGCCCATGCCACTCGCGCGCCGTCGCGTAATTGGGATTCAGCTCGATGGCCCGCGCGAATTCTTTTCCGGCCGCTTCCATATCCCAATCGTAATTCCATTCCGCGCTGGCGAGAGACGCGTGCGCCTCCGCCAGCGAATCATCGAGCGAGATCGCTTTTCGCGCGGCGGCTTCGGCCAGGGGCATCGCTTCGCGCGCCGGCATCACCGCCTGATCTTCCAGCAGATTGTAGCCGTCGGCCAGTCCAGCCCAGGCGAGAGCGGAATTGGGATCCAGGTTGATTGCTTTCTTGAATTCAGCCACGGCTGCCCTTAAATCCTCGGGCGTGCGCTTGTTCCAAAGATAGCGGCCCAGCAGATAGGCCTCGTACGACTTGGGATTCACGGGATGGCTTTTCGACAGGCCCGCGGATTCCCCGGGAGTCAACTGCACGCGAATTTCGGCCGCGATGGCCGCGGCCACGTCGCTCTGCAGGGTGAGCACGTCGCTCATGTCCCTCTGGTAGCTGTTGGTCCAGAGATTGCGGTCCTCGTTGGCTTCCGTCAGGCGCGCATTGATCTTCACGCGATTGCCCACGCGTTCCACCGAGCCTTCCACCACCGCATCCACGTTCAGTTCCTTCGCGATTTGCGGCAGTGGCTTGCGCGCATTCTTGTAGAGCATCGCGGAGGTGCGGGAAATCACGCGCAGCGCGCCGATCTTCGACAAATCGTTGGTCAGCGCCTCGGTCATCCCGTCGGCGAAATATTCCTGCTGCGGATCGGCGGAAAGATTTTCGAGCGGCAGCACGGCGATCGAATGGATCGCATGCGGCCCGCCCGAACCAAAAAGCCGGGCGCGTAAATGCAGCCCCTGCCACGCGAACACCGCTGCCAGAATCGCGGCCAGCGGGATTCCGATGTGGGTGCCAATTTTTCGCAGGGGCCAACGTCCCGCGGGTTTCGCCGGCAGCACGGGCACGCGAATGTGCGAGGCGCTCGATTCAATGGCCTCCAGCGCCGCGCGAACTTCACTGGCTCGCTGATACCGCCGCGACACTTCCTTCGAAAGGCATCGCAGGATCACGGCTCCCAGGCCGGGCGTCACATGATCCGGCAGCGCCGGAACCGGCTTCATCAGGATTTCCGAGCTGAGCTCGAAACCGGTTTGGCCGTTGAACGGCCGCGAACCTGCCGCCATTTCGTAGAGCATCACGCCCAGCGACCAGATGTCGCTGCGTCCATCCACGGGCATGCCGCGAAGAATTTCCGGCGCGATGTATTGCAGCGTGCCTGCCGCGGTGCCCGAACCGGAGAGCGTCTCGCGCGAACGCGTGGCTTCCACCACCTGGGCGACGTCCTGCTGTTGCGCCAGGCCGAAGTCCAGCACTTTCGCCCGGCCTTCCGGCGTCAGGATCACATTTTCGCTTTTCAAATCGCGATGGACCACGCGGTGCGAGTGCGCGTGCTCGAGCGCATCGGCGATTTGGATGCCGTAGCGCACCACCGTTTCCGCGGGCAAGCTGCCGCTGCGAAGCAACTCCCGCAGCGTTTGGCCCTGGATCAACTCCATCACGATAAACGTGTGTCCGGCCGCCTCGCGCACTTCATAAATCGTGCAGATATTCGGATGATTCAGCGCGGAAAAGGCGCGCGCCTCGCGCAGCAGCCGTTCTTGGGCGGGAGCATCGGCGGCGGATTCCGCCCCGATGAATTTCAAGGCAACGTCGCGGTCCAGGCGTTCGTCGCGCGCGCGATAGACCACACCCATGCCGCCGGCGCCGAGTTTTTCGATTACGCGGTAATGGCCGAGTGTTTGGCCGATCATTCTTGGCTGCTCGAAGTTTGTTCCCATCGGTGAAAGCGCGGGAACTCGCGCGCCAGTCTCCGGCGCCAGGTCGATGGCGCCGAGGCCCAAGCGCGCGCGGCGCAATGTTAGCAAGGATGCGGGGAGTTTAGGCGTCCATTCTGCGGCGCGATCGGATACCCGGCTGCGACAATATCCAGCCGTAAATCAGGTGTTGAGCCGCGCGATTGCCTATGTCTCTTTGCTGATTCGCTGCAGCGAGCGCAACGCCGAATATCCCAGCAGCAGCACGGCAATTCCCAAAGCGATCCACAGGACTGTGCCGTTTTGCTCCGTCCACGGGCGTGGATCGGAGCGATTCGGGTTCGCCGCCTCGGCGCCCACCGTGGCCGCGGCGGCGCCCTTATACGCAGCCGTGCCGATCCACCGGGAAAGATCGTAATGGGCGGGCTTCGCTTCGCTCTGTCCGTAAATCAGCCGGTACGAGCGGGCAGGATCGTAGCGGAAAATTGCCATGCGAGGCGTGGCAAAGAGAGCCGGTTGCGCGCCGGCCAGCGGGGGATCGTCTCCATTATTCACCGTCACGCGCCAATGGCGTTGCGTAGTTTCCGAAAGTCCGGCGCGCAGCCATTCGCGCTCCACTCCGTTTTCGCTGAAGCGATAGATTTCGCCTTCACCCGCGCTCCACCAATTGGTTCCGTCGTCGCTGACCTGCACTTCCAAATGGCGCGAGAAATCTTTTTGGTCCACGGTGAATCGCACTTCGTTCAACGGAAATAGCGAGGCGTCCAGGTCGGCGCTCCAAATGCTCCGCTGGGCGGTAGCCTTCGTCGTGGGCTTCAAAACGACGGGAGCCGGAACTTCTTCGGCCGGCAGCGTAACGCTATAGAAAAGCACTGCGCCCTCGATGGGGAACTGGCGCGTGCCGTCGAAAATCCGCAGGCGCATGAATCGCGCGTTCGTCTGCGGGTAGTGCAGCCTCTGCACCCCCGTTTGATTGTTCTTCTGAAAGCGGAAAATCGGCGAACGGTCGTTGACGATGCGCCAGGTGCGCGCGTCGTCGCTGACGGCCACTTCGCACCAGGCGATAAAATCCTCGAGCGGGGTGTTGATATAGACGGCATTGTGAAACGGCGATTGTTCGTTGAGCTCCAGCACAGCCTGAGTGAATTTTCCCGGCGCGAAGCTGATTTCACCCATCTTGGCGGCCAATTGTTTTTCGCTCGATTCGCCGTAGTGCGCATACAAGACGAAGGGAACTTCGTTGGCCTTGTCGTCAATCAGGCGCAGATCGTCCAGATCGCGCTTCGAATTGGCATACACGTCAAAGGGAATTGTAATGTTCACGTAACCGGCCTGCGTTCCGGCGGCAAACACGATCGGCCGCGAATACGACCAGTGGCACCAGCGCACCGGCAACGGCGAGGAATCCGCGGCGCGCAGCCCCGCTGCAATGATGATCATCCCCAGCGCCACAACCGCCAATCCGCCAAGCAGCAAATACCTTCTTCTGAATGTCGCGTGCATGTAAGCCATCATTCCAATTCCTGATCTCTCCACGGTGTCATTCCGAACGCAGCGCGTTTTTTGCGTCCCCATGCCTTTGATCGGAGTGAGGAATCCCGCGGCGACGCTGCCAGCACAAGACGCGGAGATTTTCTGCAATTTTCCCCTCATGTTCCATTGCCGGCTTTAATCTTTTCGATCCTCACGAATGCTGGTTCTTTTCCGCCGCCAGCTTCCGCTGATACAAAAACGATACCGCCAACAGCGCCAATCCCAGCACAAAGAACGAAACGATCCGATAGAATTTGTCCAGAAACGACAAATCAAAAAGAAACACTTTCACTATCACAATTCCGATCAGCGCCAGCGCCTGCCAGCGCAACACGCTCATTTGTTTTTTCATTCCCGCAAACAGCAGCGCCGCGCCGTAGGAAATCCACAGCAGCGAAAGCGAGAGCTGTTGCGCCAGGTGCGGACTGGCATCGAGCGTTTGCGAGCGGCCGAAATGGTCCCACAACTCCATCGAAAGCGCCGCCAGCGCGTAAAGATTGATGACCACTCCCATCACCCCGAAAATATTCTGTTCGTTCGCGCCGAGCTCGTTCCAAATTGTCCGCGCGAAATGAAGCGCAATCCCGAAACACGCCACTTGCACGGCAAACGCCGCGAACCGCGCGTTGAACACAAACGTTTCCGCCGCTATCGGAATCAGCGCCAGGCGAGCCGCGGAAATGGTGAGCAGCAGCAATCCCGCCGCGCGCATTTGCCAGGTCTTCATGCGCGCGCCGCTCCAGACCAGCACCGCGCCTTCCACCGCCCACGCCAGGGTGATCCATTTATCGTCGAGCAGCATGGGAATCGTGAGCGTTGCGAAAGTCAGCGCGATTCCCGCGTAGAGCAATCCCAACAAGCGGCGCTCCTCTGGCTTCGCTTTCGGCAGGCTCCGCACCAGCTCCAGGTGCAGCGCCGCCAGCGCCAGCGAAGCCAGCGCCAGCATCCAGCGGTGGCCAGGCCACAACATTTCATGCAGCGCAAGCAAATAGAGAAACGGATTGGTGAACACGATCACCAGGTCATTCATCCCGACGCGGCCTTCGCGCCGGCTGCGAATGATCGGCAGCGCGGCAAACAGCGCGAAGAATAACGTGGCGAAGAACGCCGTGATCAGCAGCTTTTCCGGTTTATAAAAATCGGAATACCAGCCCCAGAAATATAGCTGCGTCATCCCGAAAGAAATCGGCGCAAGCACCGGCCAGTCGCGAGCGCGGGCCACGGCCAGCATTCCCGCGGCCAGCACCGCCAGGTAACCGAACAGCACCACCTGGTGGTCGATTCCCGTGCTGGCTAGAATCGGCGTCACCAGGCCGCCGGCCAGCGCCAAGACGGTGAGGCGTTGCGAATTGCGGCCCACGGCGATCGTCACCATGGCTGCGGTGATGACGATCATTCCCACAAACGCGATCGAGGGCGTAAAAATTTGGTAGTAGTGCCAGGAAGCCCACAGCGTCAGGTACATGATCGCCGCGCCCAGTCCGGCGATCCCTTCCGAGAAATAGCGGTAGCCGCGGCGCAGCAGGCGATCGCTCCAGGGAATCAGCGCCGCGCCGGCGATCATGCCGATCGCCACGCGCCCGTTGCGGCCGATCCAGTTGTTGTCGAATGCATATTTCAAGAAGAACGCCACGGCAAAAAGCAGCGCGACGATTCCCACGTAATTCATCCAGCGGCCGGCAATGAGCGCTTCCAGATCGAGCGAGCCGCGGTGTGGCGCGGCGGGCGCAGCCGGCGAAGGGGGTGCGCCTGGCGCAGTTGGCGAGGGTTGAAGAGGAATTGCGCTCGGCGCCCCGCGGAAATACATTTCGGCGGGAACGAATGGTGCGACGGGCGCGGCACTCTCAACTCCAATCCCCGTTTGCGGCGGCTTGTTTAGGTCTGCTTCGAATTTTTCGAGCCGCTGCTCCAGGGCATAAATTCGCGCGATGATCTTCGGATCGGTTTCGGGTGTGGCTGGCGTGGCAGGCTGGCTGCGGCCTTCCAGCTTGCGCGTGCGCACAAACGCAATGATTCCCAGGATCGGCCCCACCAGCAGCACGACCACTGCGATCAGAATCAGCGGCGCCATTTCGGCTTCCATATTCTTCACTGCAAAGGAATGCGTAGACTGCGCGTATTAAACCACAGCTTCGCCCGCTCAACAATCCTCAAGGGAGATAGACGGCGCCGGGAAGCGTCGCGATCAGAACCGACAGGAAGATAGCAATCACCATCACGAACATCAACCGGGCATCGCGCCGCGTTAGCTGGATGCGCCCTTCGGCGAAACGCTTGGCGCGCACGCCGATCATGCCGTGCATGCCGATCAGCCCGAGCACGAAGGCCATTTTCAATGCCAGCCAGTGCGCGTGCAGAAAATAGTGCGGATTCGTCGCGATCAGCGCGATTCCTGCGAGAATCGTGAGCAGCGCTCCGGGATCGGCCATCGTGCGCAGCCATCGCCGCTCAAGATTCGCAAGCGCCTGCCGCGCTTCGCCGGATGTTTCCCCGGCGTGCAACATCAGCGTGCCGGCCGCTCCCAACAATCCGCTGACCCACAACATAAAGCCAAGAACGTGCACGACCAGTAGCCAGGAAATCATGGGTGCCTCCCGCGGAGAGTGTAACAGCGGTAAGCCTCCGTGCACCGGCGTTTTGTGCGCAAACTATTCGGGGCGGAAGGGAACACCTATTCGCGTCGCGCAATCCAGAAGCTCTTGCGCTCATCCCGAGCAAAGCGAGGGATCAAGCGCAGAGGACGGCAGCGGGAGCAGAAGAACGCCACATCCCAGTGGCGAATTTCCTCGGCTCCTCATTCGGGTGCGGGGGAGAAAGTTGTGGGCATCTGGACTACGCCGAAATTTCCGCCGGGCTCGCGCTCGATCGTTGGCGAAAACAAGCCGCGCAGTTCGCGCCGCCACCACACGCCTTGCGCGCGCTTTTCTTCGGCGCTCGAAAACCAATATTGCCACAATACGGTGCGCACTTGCGCCGGCGGCTCACCGCCGAATGGATTGCCGGCGAAAAGCGAAAGCACCGCGGCATCATTGCGAAGCAATTGTTCCTGCACGTTCAGCACCCAGGGATTGGCGCGCCACGGTTCGAGCGAGGCGAACCACAAATTCCACTCGAAGCGCGGTTGGTACGGCGCGTAAATTCCCGGCGCGGCGTGCGGATCTTGCGGCTTGTAACGGAAAGGATAGGCCATCCAGGTCTTGCCGTCGCGCGTCCCCTGGAATTCGATTTCGTAACGGCCCCGCGTCATCACCGCGAACAAGCCGAAGCGGTTGGCGATTCGCAACGGTTCGAGCAGCGTGGCCGGAGCCATCGGCGGCGGATCGCGCGGCACAACAATGCTGATAAGCAGCGCTGTCGTCGCGTAAAAAATCCAGCCCAACAAAAATCCTTCGGCAACCATCCC
>JBGPTK010000102.1:0-11989 GCA_041490605.1 Terriglobia bacterium
CATCGGCGAGCCGTCCGCGAGCGTGAAAATATGATGGGGAGTGACGTCGAGTATTTCTTCGTTGGAAAAATGCAAGCGAATGAACGTGTCGGCCGGATGCACTTCGTGGCGGATGATGCGCGTCCAGCCGTCGCGCCCCAGTATTTTCTCGCCGATGCGGCAGCTCTCAATCGGCACCGTGCCGCGATCGCGGGAGAGCACCACGGCGCCGGCGCGCAGGCAACTGCCGCTGCCACCGCCCGAGCCGCCCCCGGCGCCTGCCGCAGTGGTGGCGGCGAGCATCGCGCCCTGGCTGAGCGGAATGTTTCCTTGCAGGGATTGTTGCTGCGCGGCCGCATTTGTTTTTGCAGTCAGGGCATTGGCCGGAGTTCCCGAGCCGCCCGCCACCCAGGCAATGACGTTCGCGACATCGTCCCAATAGGGGTAGAAAAAATAACTCGTCGCGGAAGCAAGGCCAGTGACGGCGAGCGAGCCATTGGGCACCGAGGTGGCGGTTCCGTCGGCCCGGAAAATGGAGAGGCCGCTCCACGACCAGGTGATGCTCGACGTGGTGGATGCATACGTGAACGAGCCATTCCACGTGGGAGGGATGGAACCTTTTGCCAGCACGCCGGATTTCGTGGGGTCGATGCTGCCGCTCGAGAGCGCCGATTGCACCACGCGGCCGAAACTCGCGCCATCCTGCACCTGGCTATCGAGATTCACCGAGCCGCTGGTGTCGGCGCCCGGCGCGAGATTGACCTGGCCGCCGCTGACCGGCGTGGGATTTGCTTGCGTGCCGAAATACGAGTAGAGCGAATAGCCGGACTCGATAAATTTCGCGCGGACGCGCCAATGACGGGTCACGTTGCCGAGGGCGAGATTCGCCGTCAAGGCCGGACCCAGAGCATAGACCGTGGGCGAATTGAAGGCGGCATTTCCGGCCGCCTCGAGAAAATAAAAAATCGGCGTGGAGTCGCTGGCGGCGCTTGGGACAGGCGATGTCACGGGGCTCGCGCCAATGGTTATGGAGAAAGCTCCGCGGGCGCCGGTGACCGCCAGTGAAGCAGGCGGAGGAGGCGCGGCAATCGTGGTTCCAGCCTGGGATTGCGCGGAGGGCTGCGGATCGATTCGCAGGCGCTGGCCCATGGAATTCACCGCGGAAACAATTTGCCGCAACGATTCGTAGAGATAGGGATTCTGGCGGCGGAGCGCTTCGATTTGGGGAATGGTCAGCAAAGTACTCGATGCCTCAGGAGCGGTGTGACAATTCGCTTGGTTACCGGTTAATTGTGGCCGCGGACGAAGGACCACGGATCCGGTTTCACCCAGGGCACGAATCTGGTGATCGAGAACCAGGCGCCGGGGGCATTGGTGCCGAACTGGTAGCTGATTCGCTCGGCGAGCAAATTGGTAAAGAGTTCGAGATCCTGCGGCGCGGGGTTCGCCAGCGGCCACGAGCCGATCAACGTTTCCGTGGCGCCGCCGGGAGAGAATGCATTCAAGTTCAGCGTGCCCGAACCTTGCACGCTGGCGGTGAGGTAGCCGAACAGATCGCGCCCAGCCGCGCCCGTGCCGCTCAGATACGCCGTAGTGTAATAACTATCGATGGCGGCGCCATCGTCTGAAAATTGTCCCCGGGTGAGCGTATAGATTTTCCCGTTCGCGGCGTTATTGCCGAAATAAATCTGCGCGACGCCGGTGGTCCGCTCGATGATGCCGCAGGAATTCCCCGCGATGAACCAGGGCGTCCACTTGCGGGAATTTCCCGGCGCCCCGAGCATCGCCAGCGGATCGCCGAGGCCCTGGGTGTAATCACAGACCAGCACAACCGAAGGCTCGGTGGCCGTTCCAAGAGGAGCGCCAACCAGGATGCGCTTCTTTTCGATATCCACTTGCACCCAGATGCGATGGCCGTATTGCCAATTGATGGAATCCCAGGTGGGCTGAATTTCCTGTGAAATTTTCACCGGCGCGCCGCCTTCGAATAGGTACAGCCCGGCGCGGCCCGCGATCACCACCCACTCTTCTCCCACGCCGACTCCATGCGCGGAAGGGGTGCCAACTTTATTGGAAACTTCTTCGATGGACCACAGGGCCGGCTCGTTTACGCCGTCATCGGCGGTGACGTGCAGGCTGCGCTCCTTGACGAAATAGAGAAGGTTGCGCAGTTTGAACGCGGAGCGAATTCCCTGCCCGTTATTCACGGCGACATCCAGGATGCCGCTGAGGCCGTCGTAACTTTCCGGTTGTTCGGTGTTGCTGGCGCGGACCAGCGAAGCATTCTGCGGCGCGACGGTGGGAAAAATCTCAATGTTGTCGATGATGAAAGATTCGCCGTTCGGCGCCGGCGTGCCATCGGCATAGACGCGGAGGAGCAAATCGTGAGGAATCGTTCCCTGCGGCGGCGCAAGATTCGCGGTAAATTCCTGCCACTGCGTGGAAGCCTGCGCCGCGCTGACCGCGAGTCCCGTGCCGATCGCGCCGGCCGTGGCGCTGAATAAATTAATTCGCAGCGTGCCCTGCGCGAGCGCCGCGCTGCGCTGGACGCGGCCCCGGACGGAATAATCCGTGTTGCGCGCCAGCAGAGGATTGCCCACCGCATCGATCCAGGCATTCTGGGTGATCAATCCGCGCTCCACCGTCGAGCCGTCGGAGGTGATTCGATAGGCGTCACCCCAGACGACATTGGAAGATTCGCGGCTGCCGCCCGGCCCGAAGGTCGCATCGCGCTGCCAGCCCAGCGGGCGACCGTTGCCACCAAGATCGAATCCACCGTCAAAGGTCGGGTTGCGCCAATTCGACATCTTGGCGCGTTCGCCCCACCAGAAAAGACGCTGGGCATAATCGATCACGGCAAGCTGATTCGGCAATTCGATCAAGGTGAACAGGTAATCCATGCTGGCGCCGGAAAGAAGAATGGTTTCGCTGAAGTCCACTTCCACGGCGGTGGTGGTGTTGTCGTCGATCACCATCGTGGCCGGCACATGATAGAAATTGGCGCCGCCGGCGGCGGTGAAGGTGAGCAAACGCTGCACCACGTTGGCCGGCCCCACTGGAATATTCGTAACGTTCACTTTCTTATTGCCGGCCGCGGTCCAGGTGACGGGCGGCGAGGGCGCGGTCCAAAATCCCTGCCGCGTGACGAACACCACCGAGCACTGGTGCGGCCCGGCTGCAATCGATCCTGGATCGGTGGCGTCCGCTACGGCCGGCCCTTCGCCCGGACCAACCTGGCTGACTCGATCGAGGAACGTGTCGTCGAATTGCCGCGGCAAATCCTGACCGGCCAGGCCATCGGAAATTCCCATGTATTCCCGGCCGAATACCGTGGTCGATGCCAGATACGAATTGGCGGAAAGGCCCGCGGCGATCAGAGACAAAGTACCCGGCGAAGTTTCCTTGTAGAGATTTCCCGCCGAATCGAAAACGAGCAGGCGCTGCACCAGATTCTGAGTGCTGTAGCTTTTCAGGCCGTTGATTTTGGGCGCGCCCGCCAGCGGCGCGTAGGAGGAAACGAGTCCCGGGCGAATGCGCACCCCGCCGGGGAAGAATTCGACGTCCCGCACATCGGGCGACATGCCTGGGGGCACATCCGATGGATCGAGCAGCGTGATCCAGGTGCCAAAGGTGGCCAGCGCCAGCGGTTGAAAAGTTTCGATGCTCATAGGTATTCCGTTCGCGGATCGCAGCAGCTTTTAAGTGTGGAACGCGTAAAACATCGGCCAAGCCGTTCTTCCAAGAGCCGTGCACCGGCCGACGCAAAATCATGCGGGCAATAAAAAAGGCGGATCAAAGATCCGCCCTTGCAGGAGTTAGTCCGGAACCGCGCGAAATTAATTGACGATCAGTTGGAGCGTAGCCGTTTGAACCAGCTTTCCGGCCGTGCCGTTGATGGTGACGTTAAACGTACCGGCTGGAGTGGGCCCCGGTTTAAACCCGGTGTTGCTGCTGCCACCGCCGCAGCCGGCCATGAAGAGAAACAAGATCCCGGCGCCAGCAAAGCCCAGGCGGACGCGGGGTCTTCCGCTCTTCCGTCCCGGCCAAAGCAGCCCCAGCGCGGCGAGGAGCGCCAGCCACGGCGCGAATTGCAGCGGGCTGCGTGGTCCCGGTCCCAGCCATTTTCCCAGTGGTCCGGGGAGTCCGGAACGCACAGTTGTGGTGACGGTGAGTGCCGTCGAAATCGCGTTGGTGCCATCCGGGGTTAAGCTCGCGGGCACGAAGGTACATTTCGTTCCCTGCGGCAAATTGGTGCAGGTAAGCGCAACGGCCTGATTGAAGCCGTTCCCGGGCGAGATGGTCACCGTCGTCGAGATCGCTTCGCCCGCCGTCAACGCGGCCGCCGCGGGATTGACGCCGACGGCGAAACTTTCTCCGCCGAACAAAAACGCGGCCTGGGGAGTGTCGGGCGCATTGTCATTGACCAGCAAGTTGGCCTGGCGATTGCCGGCATCGGCCGGTTTGAACGTGACATTGATCGTGCAAGTCGCCGCTGCCGCCACAGTGGTGCCGCAGGTATTCGTTTGCGAAAAATCGTCTTTGTTGTTCCCAGTGATTTGGACACTGGTAATCGTCAGCGGGCCCGTGCCGTTGTTGGTCAACGTGACGGGCTGGGGTGTCGAGGCCTGTCCCACCGCGATCCCTGTAAACGTCACCGTCGGCGGGAAAAGAGCCACCGTCGGCGTCGGCGCATTCCCGGTGCCCGAAATCGTAATCTGTTGCGGGCTGCCCACCGCGTTGTCGAAGATCTGAATCGTCGCGGAAAGGGTGCCGCCGACTGTGGGCATGAAATTGATCGTGAACGTGCAATTGGCCCCGGCGCTCACGCTGTTCGCGCAGGTGTTCGACTGCGTGAAGGCGCCCACGTTCGCGCCAATAATCTTCAAGCTGCTGATCGTGAGCGCGGCATCGCCGGTATTGGCCAGGGTGACGGTAATCGGCGCGGCCGCCGTATTGATATTGGTGCTGGGAAACACAATCGCGGGAGGCGTCACCAAAACGCCCGGCCCCGCCGCCGGAGTCACCCGCGCGATAAATACATCCGAAGCGCCGGCAAAAAAATTCTGCTCGGGCCCGGCCAACGGGAAATTCGAAGATTGCGTCGTCCCAGCCAGGACCGCGTCGCCCGCCGAATTTGTCGTGATCGAATTCCCGGAGTCGTTGCCGTTGCCGCCGAGAAATGTGGAATAGATAAAGGCAGAGCCGTCATTTTTCAACGCGCTCAGGAAGGCGTTGGCCGGACCATCCAGGGAAGGCTCGAACGGATGGAACGTGGGAAAATTGTTGGAACGCGTCTGCCCGGTCACGTAAATCGTTCCGGAAGAATTGACGGCGACAGCCAGGGCGCGGTCACCATTCGATCCGCCCAGATAGGTGGAGAACGTCAGGCTCGCGCCATTCGCGGCGATTTTGGAAACGAAACCGTTCTGATCACCCTTAAGCGCGGCCTGCAGCGGCGCCATTGTGGGGAAATTTGCCGACGTGGTGGCGCCGGCCACGTATACGACGCCGGATGAATCGACCGCGATTCCACTCCCCTGGTCATTTCCCGCGCCGCCCAGAAAGGTGGAGAAAACCAGCGCGGAGCCGTCCGGCTTGATTTCGGAGACGAAAGCGTTGGCCGGACCCGCGATTGTGGCTTGCAGCGGGCTCGCCGTTGGAAAATTCGCCGAAGTGGTCTGCCCGGTCAAGTATACGTTTCTGTTGGAATCGAGCGCGATGCCCCCGGCCAGATCCGAAGCATTGCCGCCCAAATACGTCGAAAACAAGAGGCCGGTGCCGTCCGGCTTAACTTTGGAAACAAATCCATTCGTGACTCCGCCCAGCGTTCCCTGCAAGGGGGCGGCCACCGGGAAATTGGTCGAGCTGGTTTGGCCGGCGACATAGGCGTTGCCATCCGAATCGAGCGCAATGCCGTTGCCCGAATCGCTTCCGTTGCCGCCAAGATACGTTGAAAAAAGCAGCGCGGAGCCCGATGGATTCAGTTTCAACACGAAAGCGTTCTGAACACCCTTCAATTGCGATTGGAATGGCGTCCCGGCCGTGGGAAGATTCGCGGAATTCGTGGTTCCCACCACGTAGGCATCCCCGGCGGCATCCGCGGCGATTCCATTTCCTTGATCCGTGCCGGTACCGCCGATATAGGTGGAATAGGTAAGCGTGTTGCCGTTTGGGTTCAACTTGGAGACAAAAATATTTTGAATGCCGCGAAGGGCGACGCTCAGCCCGTTTACGTTCGGGAAGTTATTGGATTGGGTGCTTCCCGTAACGTAGATGTTATTGGACTTGTCAACCGAGACGCTCAGGCCCAGATCGCTACTGCTTCCACCGAGATACGTGGAGTAAGCAAGCACGGGGTCGATGACCAGAGGCAACGCGCGGTCGTAAGCAGCCAGTTCGAATCCCGCACGATTCGCGCCTCGCATGGCGTAGCCGCCGGCAATTTCGCGGCGTTCGCCCCGGCACAATTGGTAGATCGCGGGACGGCGCAGCAGCACTTCTCCGCCGTCCGCCGGAATCATCAGATTTCCTTGGGCATCGGGATGAGTGCCGCGCAAGCCGCTGAGCTCGAACTCGATTTTCCGCGGATCGGCGCCCGGCGCGACCACAAAATCGTATTCCAGTTCGCCGCCCCGGCCGTAGTAAATCAGATCGACGCCGGGATATACATCGCGGTAGCGAACCTTGGCGTAGTTCGCCACGTTGCTGCGCCACGCGCGGGGATCGTTCCCCAGGAAATAATTGCTGATGCTGCCAAGCCGTTCGCTGCCTTCCACCCGCGCATTTGAATTGGCGCGGGCCAATTGCATGCGCAGCACGCCGATTTCCCTTTCGTTGCTTTGCTCTTTGGCTGTGGCGAGCTTGCTTTCCGGGATTTGGTGAGTGGGCTTCTGCAACGCCAGAACCGCAGCTTCCGGCGTCAGGAACAAGGTATACCCCCTGCCTCGAGCCACGAACTTAACGCGCGGATCGGTCTGGCCTTCATTGGCTTCGAAGCGCAGGGGCATCTGCGCAAACTCCGCAGCGACCCGTGAAAGGGCAAGTTGTTTCCGGGCATCCTCCGGCAGCCGTGCCGCCGGAAGCGGCTGATCGAGTGGCGAGCGGCCCAAGCAGATGGCGAAGCTGGCAACGACTGCGAGCAGTAAAGGAAAGGCCAGGACGCTACGATCCCTCAATAGTTCCTCCGAAACACCAGGTTCGCCCTCTGTATTTTCAATTGTGGGGACAAGATCGAGACTACTGCCCCCTCTCGATCTGCCCGCGGCGCACTCACAGGACAACCGTTTAACCCCATGCCACCTGCGGAAAAAGAGCTTACAACAGCGCCGTGGCTGCGGCAATCGGTTGCTGGCATTCCCTGCCAGCTCTCCGGGCCCCAAACGGGCCCGCGCAGACCACTCCCCCAGAATTCCCCGGCTTAGATGCGCCTCTTCCCTTCCTGGTTTGCCCTTCCCTTTTCCCTATTGCAACTTCTTGAAGATTCCGTAAAAGGTGATTGTGTCGGCGGTGATGGCGCCGGGGTATGCTCCCGAGGCGAGTTCCGGGAAAGCGCCTGCGCTTGAGCCTTGCTGGAAGATTTTCACTTTCCCATTGTTAAGACCCGTGCCGGGAGTGAAGACATAATCGTATCCGGCAAGTCCGTCCATCCACGAGGTGCCCGCAATGGGAGGTTGCGTCGACCCGATAATCGGAAACTGTGAAAGGTCGATCGTGTCGCCGCCGGTGGAATAACTTCCCGATGCGGTGACTGTGCCGGTCACGTGAATTCGTCTTTCGTCCGCCCACGAATCAGCTAGATTGAACGTCAGTGCCATCGTTTCACCTCGGATAGATTGAAAAGAAAGTCTGGAAAGGCCCGATCGATTTCGGACCGGCCGTCGCGCCCGGAAAGCGGAGTCAGGTTTGCGATCGCCCTACAGATAAACAACCTGGCGGCGATAGCCATACGGCTTGCGCCGGCGCGCCTTCTGCTGTTCCGGCCGGACGTAGCGCTCGATTAAATTTTCATTCGCCACCTGCGCCGCCGCGGCCATATCGGCGGCGAGTGCCCGCGCGCCGCGTGATCGCGCCGCCAGGGCGGCCGTGGCGTACGCCAGGGCATCTGTGGCGGAGCGGATCTGAATGGGATCGGTGCCCAGCACGAGCGACGGAAGGGCCTTTTCGTAGCGCAGCCGCACCGTCACCGGCTGGGTAGCGCCGATCAAGTTAATTTTGTCTTCGCGCCATTCCCACAGCCGCAGATACTGGCTGGGCCGGAGGTTCAACATCCCGCCCCCGGAGGTGAATTTCTCCATCGGCATGAACACGTTGGCAGTATTGGCCGTCGCGCGTTCCCAGAGCATGTGCGGGACCAGGCAATCGGCCGGTAGTTGCGGCGTGGAAACATCGCTGAGTTCCGGAGGATTCGGCGCAATCCCGCTCGAGGGATCGAGTGGCAGATC
Source organism: Terriglobia bacterium (assembly GCA_041490605.1). GTDB lineage: Bacteria > Acidobacteriota > Terriglobia > Acidiferrales > UBA7541 > JBGPTK01. The sequence continues at coordinate 8,421 of JBGPTK010000102.1, forward strand.
GATATCCGCCTGCGCCACCAGCACGGACACGCCGCATTCGGCCAGCGAGCGCTGCACGCTGCGATAGGCGGAGTTCAACAGCGGCATCAGGACGGCATCCGTGAACACGGCGCCCGCCGCATCATTTGCCAACGAACGCGTCAAAATTAATGCGTCTTCCGCCTGCGCGTACGCCGACGTCGGAATCACCGGCATGGCTGTCTCCTCGCAAAGTTTCTTTGCAGTTTCGAATGGATGAAGCGCCTTACGTTGGTTTGCGGTCCGCAGCCCGGAAAGACTGCTGCGCTGCCGCCGGGCCTGCTTACGCTCGATCTTGCGGAACGGGCGACTGCCGCAGGTAGAGCGCGACGCCGAGAATCGCGCTGATCGCCGCGCTCACGCCGCCAATTTGCATGGTGTGATGGAATCCGGACTGCAAATTGAAATGGTTTGGATCGATTCCAATGGCGGCGAATCCGGTGACGATTCCGTTGGCCGCCCCGGAAATCCCGGCCGCGGCAATTCCCTTAAACCAGATTTCAATGGATTTCATCAGAGTAATCCTCGCGGCCCGCGGCCGGCGGCGCTGCCGGTTCCCGGATCTACTTCCGGCCGGGCGCTAATTCGGATCGCCCGCGCAGACGTAATTGAACGTGATCGTGGACGACGCGCTCAAATTCACCGTGACGGCGGTGGTGGACGTCGATACCCACCAGGTGGTCGCTCCCGGATTGGACGTGGGCGTCACCACGCAAACCGGCGCGCTCGAAAAAGCTTTCGCGAAAGTGAGGCTCGCGTTGGTCGCCGCGGTAATCGTGATTCGCCCGGCCAGATCGCTATTCGCGGCAAACGCCGTCAAATGCTGGCCCACCAGGAAATCATGGCCGCGCAGCATGGCAACGCTTCCCACCGGAGCCGTATCCGGCCAGTTCCCCAGATTCAATGCCAGCTCAGCCGCTTCGTTGTCGCTGACCTGTCCGGCGGGGATGTGCAGCATTATTGGGGCGTAAAATTCGGCCGTCTGGGTGGTGTTCGCGTCGCCAAAGAATACCGTCTCGCAAGGATTCGTGGGGATCGTCGTGGTTTTCAACACGCGATAGCCCCATTCCCACTGCCCATCGCCAGAGACGAAAGGAAATTGAGACGATCCCGCCGACGCCACGCCCTGGCCCGAGATATCGGTGAACGTCGCGCACGTTCCCAGGGCATTCTGTTGAAACGGTGTAGCGCCCGCAAAACCATTGCCCGTCACCGATCGGTACCACGCGCCGTAAATCAAGATGTCCCCCACCGCGTAAGTTTGATTGAGGTCCGCGAAGTAGGCGAAGGCTGTGCCGGAGCTGGAAGTCACGCGGCCGGCGTTGGTTGTCCCGTCGCGGTCAAATAGCTTGCCGCCAGAGATCGTGATGTTCCCCGCGCCCCGCGTGCCCCATGCGGAGGGAAGTTGCGCGGCAAGATTCGGATAGGGAACCGCCGTCGGCGCTCCCAGGCTGCGGGCGCTATCCACGCGGCCGATCACTCGCGCCGGCATTCCCACCTGGCTGCCGCTCATGAATCCGGCTTGAGACATCCGCGTAGGGCTGATCGTCGAATTCGACAGCGCCTGCGACGTCCCGGTCGGGACGATCATGGGTCCGACGTTTCCTCCGAAACCCGTCCCGTTGGGCACCACTCCCACCGCGCACCCGTCGCATTCCACCGAGCCGGGCGGTCCATTGCCGTCTACCTGCACGTTGTTAGCAAAGGAATTCAGCGGCGTGTCGGCCGAGCTCACATCGCGCAGATGGCTGAACTGGGAATTGTTCGTGGCCGTGAGCCAGACGCACGCTCCGCCGTAAAGCCCTTCGCAGGTCATCGTGTCGACAAAGATGCCTCCCCCAGAGCTTCCCGGGTACACTTTGATTCCGCCGAGCTGCGTATTGAAGTGGAAAAAGGAAATCAGGTTGGCGCCGGCATTTCCCCGGCCGTCGATCAGAACGCATTGCGCATTGTCGTTGGTCGGCGTGTTTTGATCATCGGTGCCCTGGCACCCGGAGTAATAGAAATTAATCCACAGAGCCGAACTGCTGGTGATGGTGATGGTCGGGCCATTTCCGGGAACATCGGCCACGGCAAAATTGTCGTTGAAGAAAGAAATGCCGGAGGTGTTGCAATTGACGGTCGAGTTGTCGGAGCAAACGCCGAGTAGCGCGGCCCGGCCCGGAAAGGCATAGTTGTGATTGGAAAAATTCATGGCGGCGCTGGTTGCCGAAATCCACACGCAAGGATGGTTCAGGTCGGCCGCCGATCCGCAGACGAGGGAGGTTCGTCCTCCAAAGTTGCTGTTGGTGCCCAGCGTGACGCCGGCATCGCCCATAAAGTTCACCGCGCCCGACTTCACCTTGCGCCAGCCCACCGGGGGACTCGCAAAATTCGGATCGCCCGGGCCCATGATCCAAATTCCCTGCCCCGCCGTGCTGGTGGCCGCAACGCCGCCCGTGTTGTAGATGGTGCCTCCGGCCAAAGGCAGCGCATCATAGCAAGCCATGATCGTAAGCTTGGCGGTGCCCCAGCTCAGACCATCGTTCAAATCATTCCCCGCGAGGGAAACGTAGCAGATCGAGTCAGCCGTGCTGGGCTTGCCGGCAACGTTGGGCGCCAGCAGAGTTCCCGTCACGCTGACGCTGCCGCCGACCGTCAGATTCCCGCTCAGCGCCATCGAAAGTGCCGTGATCGCGCCGGTGGTGGTGACGCTGGTAACCGTTGGATTCAGCGGATCGTTCGGCAGGATCACGTCCGGAACGATCGTGGTGGTCAGTTGCGATCCATAAATCTGAAGCGTGTACTTCCCCGGCGCGGCGTAGAAATGATAATTGCCCAGGCCGTCCGCCGAAATCGGATTGGCGATTGGCAGCGTGAGCGCGGAATTCGAGTAGAGATTCGCCAGCGGCGTGCAAGGCTTGGTCGAGGTGTTCGCGGGTTGCGTGCACACCGCCACCGTCGCTCCCGCCACCGGCGTGCCCCGCGGGCCCAGCACGATGTCATCTTTGCGCGTTCCCTGCGCGTGCAGCGGTGACGCTCCCGCAAGCAGCGAAGTCAAAAGGCATCCAATCGCCGCGCCTTTAAAAAATGTAGCGCCGCCCTTTCGGGCGGCAAGCCTTTGTCCCGCTGCATCCAACGCCGCCCGAATTGCCATGAGCCGCAAATTAATTTTCATGATCATTGCGCCTTCCTGAAATTTTGAGTTAAGGAGTCCGTTGCTTTCTCCCTTTCGGCCCTGTTGCGCGGCCCGAAAGGGGAGCAGGCTTCCGATATATTCTCAGCCAAACTATTTCTCTTTGTGACGGGGCGCTTCCGTTTCCCTCTTCGCCTGGGTGACGCCGTGTTCCGCGGCCTTTGCGGCATCCAGAATCGCGCTGCAATGCCGGCAAACGGCCACGCCCGGCTTCACTTTCTCGCCGCACACGGGGCAATCCAGCATCTTCGTTGGAACGTAGGCCCACTCGCGTTCGCTCCCCAGCACCAGAGCCGCCCGCCGGTGCATGTCGGAAATTTCGCGATAGCTGTGCCCCCGCGCCCACATCTGGTCGCCCTCTATCACCAGACGCTGA